>NZ_AP024849.1:5391250-5722500 GCF_019977655.1 Clostridium gelidum | reverse complement strand
CCGCGATTGGACGGAAAGACCCCGTAGAGCTTTACTGTAGCTTAGCATTGAATTTCGGTATTGTCTGTACAGGATAGGTGGGAGACTGGGAAATCAGAGCGTTAGCTTTGGTGGAGTCGTTGTTGGGATACCACCCTGATAGTATTGAAGTTCTAACTGGATGCCATGAAACTGGTGACAGGACATTGTTAGGTGGGCAGTTTGACTGGGGCGGTCGCCTCCTAAAATGTAACGGAGGCGCCCAAAGGTTCCCTCAGAACGGTCGGAAATCGTTCGTAGAGTGCAAAGGCATAAGGGAGCCTGACTGCGAGACCTACAAGTCGAGCAGGGACGAAAGTCGGGCTTAGTGATCCGGTGGTACCTCGTGGGAGGGCCATCGCTCAACGGATAAAAGCTACCTCGGGGATAACAGGCTGATCTCCCCCAAGAGTTCACATCGACGGGGAGGTTTGGCACCTCGATGTCGGCTCGTCGCATCCTGGGGCTGAAGTAGGTCCCAAGGGTTGGGCTGTTCGCCCATTAAAGCGGCACGCGAGCTGGGTTCAGAACGTCGTGAGACAGTTCGGTCCCTATCCGTCGCGGGCGTAGGAAATTTGAGAGGAGCTGTCCT
The DNA here is from genome assembly GCF_019977655.1 of Clostridium gelidum. Taxonomy (NCBI): domain Bacteria; kingdom Bacillati; phylum Bacillota; class Clostridia; order Eubacteriales; family Clostridiaceae; genus Clostridium; species Clostridium gelidum. The sequence goes on along the minus strand of NZ_AP024849.1, from coordinate 5,721,890 downwards.
TAGTACGAGAGGACCGGGATGGACTGACCTATGGTGTACCAGTTGTTTCGCCAGAAGCATAGCTGGGTAGCTAAGTCGGGAATGGATAAACGCTGAAAGCATCTAAGTGTGAAGCCAACCTCAAGATGAGATTTCCCATAGCGTAAGCTAGTAAGACCCCTTGAAGACTACAAGGTTGATAGGTCAGAGGTGTAAGTATGGTAACATATTTAGCTGACTGATACTAATAGGTCGAGGGCTTGACCAATTATTTAATCAAGTTGTAAAATATACATTAATTCTATATGCAATTTTGAAAGAACAATTCTTTCAGAGGAAAACAAATTCTAACGAATTTGCATAAGTTCGTTTAACTAAATCATAGATTTAGAGACTCACTTAATCTCGTGACGATGGCATAGAGGTAACACTCCTTCCCATTCCGAACAGGACAGTTAAGGTCTATAGCGCCGATGGTACTGCACGGGTGACTGTGTGGCAGAGTAGGACGTTGCGAGGTATTCTTGTAGAATACAAGATTTTTTAGTTAAGGAATATTAGCTAATGGATCTTTAGCTCAGTTGGTTAGAGCAACCGGCTCATAACCGGTAGGTCTAGGGTTCGAGTCCCTGAAGGTCCACCATGGGGGTTTAGCTCAGTTGGGAGAGCACCTGCCTTGCACGCAGGGGGTCAAGGGTTCAACTCCCTTAATCTCCACCATTAGAAAAAACTATGAATTATAATTCATAGTTTTTTTTGTTATTTAAGGAATTATGCTTAAATATTATAATTTCTTAAAAAGACATGATTAAATCTATTTTTGAGTTATATTTTAAATAAAGTGATTCTTAGCTTTTGATGAATTAAAATTTATAGTAATTGAAAAAATAGTAGAACTAACTCATAAAATGAATTAAAAATACTAACTATTAAAGTGTACAATATAGAAATTATGATATATAATTTAAATGTAAAATATATGTAAAAATGTAATTTTAATATCTGGCTTATAGTTAGGAATATGAAGAAAAAAATTATATTATGAGAGGTAGGATTATGGTACAAACTGTTGTCTGCAAAAAAGATGGATGTAGTGGGAATGAATTTCATATAGTGACAGAAGATAATCAGTTAAAATTAACATGTAAGGATTGTGGCAATACTTATTATTATGATGTAAGTTATTATGAATTTGTGATGCTATCAAGCTGTAAAAAATGTAATAATGATACATTTAAAATATTTAATAATTTAGAAAAGCAAGGAATATATGCAAAATGCACTAAATGTGGATATCCTCCAGAAAAAGTATTTATTGATGATGAGGGTATACAAGTGACATATGAGGCAAAACTAATGCAAGATATCAAACAGCTTATGTACAAAATTGACCAAAGAATTTGTAATTTAGAAATGAAAGTTGATGGATTAGAAAAAGGTCAAGAATTATTAGAAGAATCACTTGCATATATAAATAGATATATGTCAGAATAAAGAGAAGCTAATTTGGAGTTATACTCACATGGAGTACTATAGATAGGGATTTGAAGTTCTTAACTCTAATTTAAAGAGATGAAGATATCAAATGAAATACCTATAGATATTCAAAGTTAAAATTAATTAATAGAATGAGGAAGAATATGAAAAACAGAAGAGAAATAATTTATTGGGTTTTATTGATTATTTGGATTATTGGAATATTTATTATGTCAAATCAACCAGCTAACATATCAGATTCTCAAAGTGGTGGCATAATAGATATACTTTCTAAAATTGGGATAGATATGAACAATATTTTTGGCCAACTTGCTAATTTTATTGTTAGAAAATGTGCGCATTTTTTTGAATATATGATTTTAGCATTACTTGTTTTAAATGTGTTAAAGTTATATTTTGATATGAAGCAAGTTATAATTATAACAATAGTATTCGTATTTCTTTATGCTTGCACTGATGAGATACATCAATTGTTTGTCCCGGGAAGATCAGGAGCAATTCGAGATGTTATAATTGATACTTGCGGAGGGGCTACCACAGTATTAATTAACTTATTTGTTACCCACAAAAAACATCAGATTGTTAAAAAAGAAATTTGATAAAATTTTGATTAAAAAGCTAATGGGATAAATAGATTGATTAGCATATATACAAAAGAGCAGATGTAGAAATACATCTGCTTTTATTCAAAACACGATTATTATCCCATGCAATTCTTCCAATAAGAATTGTAATAAAAGGCAGTGAAAAATACTTGAAGTTTTGAATCTAAAAATGATAAGGGTATTAATTTTATATTTAAAGAATTTAATATTATTCTGAGGTAAAGAATATATATGATACTATAGACCATAAGTAAATATTGAATTTTAAATATAGTTTATCCAAATGTTTTGCAGATACAAGCAATAATAATAATTAGATGTGGATTTTCAGCTTCAAAATAATAAATATAAATTTAAATAAGAACAGATAGAATGATAATGTTTTTTATAAATACCACAATAAAACTCGAAATTAGTTAAAAGGTGTAAGAATAAAAATATATTTTATATAAATTATCAGAAAATTATGAAAATAAGGAGGATTTCATAAATATAAATAGAATTATAAATAAGACAGAGTATTATAAGGTGAAAGGCAGGTGAAAGCCAGCTTCTAAGGTGACTTAAGGGTTTGGCAGGGCTAATGAAAGATTATAGTATTAAAAATTTAAGAAATGTAGGATTAATGGGACATAATGGAACAGGAAAAACATCACTCGCAGAAAGTATTTTATATTATTCAAAGATAACTGATCGATTAGGGAAGATTGAAGATGGGACTACTGTTTTAGATTTTGATACTGAAGAGAAGAAGAGACAATTTTCTATTGCTCTTTCAGTAGCTCCAATTGAATTAGATCATGTTAAAATAAACCTTATAGATATTCCAGGCTATGCTGATTTTCAAGGTGAATGTATTGAAGGTATGCGAGCTGTAGACGTTGGAATGATAGTTGTTAGTGGAGTTTCAGGAATAAAGGCTGGAACTGAAAGAGCATGGGAATATTGTAATAAGATTAAATTGCCTAGGACAATTTTTATAAATAAATTAGATAGAGAAAATGCAAGCTTTGATAAGGTATTAGCATCTCTTAAAGAAAAGTTTGGAATAAGTGTGGTTCCAATTCAATATCCAATAGGAGAGGAAGATAATTTTAAGGGAGTAATAAATATAATATCTAAGCAAGCTAGAATATATGATGTTACAACGAAGAAGATAGAAATATTAGATATACCTGAGGAATTAATGGGTGAAGTTGAGAAATGTAAGAAAATGATTATGGAGGCTGTAGCAGAAACAGATGAAGCTTTACTTGATAAGTATTTTAACGAAGGCGAATTAAGTGATGAAGAGATATATAAAGGATTAATAAGTGGATGTGCTAGTGGCGATATTGCACCTGTTATGTGTGGAAGTGCAACTAAAGTTATAGGAATGGATTCTTTAATTGATGATATAGTGGAATGTTTTCCTTCACCAGAATATGCAATTGCTCAAAAAGCTTTAGATGTTGTAAAAAATGAAGAGGTTTTCATAAATCTTGATCAAGAGAAACCATTTTCAGCATTAGTATTTAAAACTATCGCAGATCCATTTGTAGGTAAAATATCATTTTTTAGAGTTATAACTGGAGAGGCAAAGGATGATATGACAGTATTAAATGTTAATAAAGAAAAGAGCGAAAAATTATCTCATATTTGTTTTATTAGAGGTAAGACACAAATACCAACTAAAAAGATTATTGCAGGGGATATAGGTGCGATTTCTAAATTACAATATACAAGTACTGGAGATACGTTAGCGAGTCCAGATTTTAAAATAATGTATGATAAGATGAATTTTCCAAAGGCAGTTTGCTCTATGGCTGTAATACCACAAGCTAAGGGAGATGAAGAAAAGATATCTCAAGCTTTAAATAAATTAAAAGAAGAAGATCCTGTTTTTGTAATATCTAGAGATATAGAAAATGCAGAAATTATTATTTCAGGACTTGGAGAAACTCATATTAATATAATTTCAAGTAAGATAAAGGGTAAGTTTGGAGTGGATGTAGTATTAAGTCTACCAAAGGTTCCTTACAAAGAAACAATAAAGGGTTTTGCTGATGTGCAAGGAAAACACAAAAAACAATCTGGTGGACATGGACAATATGGAGATGTTGTTATTAAGTTTGAAGCAAGAAGTGATGGAGTAGAGGATTTAGAGTTTATAGATAATGTTGTTGGTGGTGCTGTTCCAAGAAACTTCATTCCAGCAGTAGAAAAAGGATTGAGAGATTGCATATCACATGGGGTTTTAGCTGGATGTCCAGTTATAGGGCTTAGAGCAATACTTCATGATGGATCATATCATGCTGTGGATTCATCTGAAATGGCATTTAAGATGGCGGCATCGATAGCCTACAAGAAAGGCCTTGAGCAAGCTAATCCTATTTTGCTAGAACCTATTATGAAAGTAGAAATTTTACTGCCTAATGAATATATGGGAGATGTAATAGCAGATATAAATAAAAAGAGAGGCAGAATAATTGGGATGGAATCAGAAGGGGAGAAACAAAAAGTTACATCTGAAGTTCCACTTGCAGAGGTTAGAAAGTATGCTACTGAATTACGCTCATTAACTCAAGGAAGGGGAACCTTCACAAAGGAAATTGTAAGATATGAAGAAGTTCCAGAAGCAGAATTATCAAAAGCTATAGAAAGCATAAAAGAGGTAAGAAAATAGAATTTTTATAGAAACAAAGATCAATTTAATGAGCTTGTTTAACTATTAATTAGTTTAATTTAATTAGATAATGAGGGTAAATATGTAAAAGGTATTTGTTATAAAAGGATTGAAAAGTTAGATTACTTTTTAAAGCTTTTATACAGATGCCTTTTATTAAATTCAAGTGAATTTTTAATCATTAAAATAGCATAAAATCACTTATAAGTAGAAATACTATTTTTGTAAGAGTATTGAATTTTAAACACTATATTTAGTAAGGAGGAAGATTAATGTCAGATTATAGTATGGACATTAGTGGGAGTATAGAATTAAGTGATTATAGCAATATATTTGATTATTTAAATATAATAGACAAGGATGATAATTTTGTAATAAGGATTAATAAAGATAATAAAGGTGATATAGATGTAATTAATTCAATGCTTAGAGACAATAAATTTATTATTAATTATACCCAATATGATGATTTTGGCAACTATTATATAAGTGCAAATAAGGCACATGAAAATAATATTTAAAATACAGGTTTTATTAACACAACATAATATAGTATAATAACAATTAGAATAAATTGTTTTTAAATGGGAAATTAAATGAAATGAAGGAGAGTTAAATTATGCAAAAGTATGTTGTAGGGGTAGATTTAGGGGGCACTAAAATAAGTGCTGCATTATCTAATTTAAATGGAGAAGTAATAAGTCAAACAACAGTGCCAACAAATGCTAGTGAAGGAGAAATTCCTGTATTAAATAGAATTATTGAATCTGTAGAAAAAGTAATTAAAGATGGTTCAGCAACTTATGAAGAGATAAAGGGAATCGGTATTGGTTCACCAGGACCTTTAGATGCTGAAAAAGGAACTATAATTTATACACCAAATCTTCCTTTTAAAAACTTTAATTTAGTTGAGCCATTAAATAAAAAGTTTGGATTACCTGTATTTTTAGATAATGACGCAAACGTTGCAGCTATTGGTGAATATATGTTTGGAGCAGGAAAAGGCGCTAAACATGTAGTATTCTTTACTGTAAGCACTGGAGTAGGCGGAGGTGCTGTTCTTAATGGAAAGGTATATAGAGGACATACTTCAAATGCTTTAGAAATTGGACATATGACAGTAGCACCAGACGGCCCAAGATGTAACTGTGGAAATATTGGTTGTGTAGAAGCAACATCATCAGGAACTGCAATTGCTAAAAGAGGTCAAGAAGCATTAACTAGTAAAGTTGAAACGACTCTAAGAAAATATGAAACTGTTACTTCATATGAAGTATTTACAGAAGCAGCTGCAGGAGATCCAGTTTGCAAAGATATAATTGACAATGCATTAAATTACTTAGGAATAGCTGTTGCTAATGCAGTTTCTATCTTTGATCCAGAAATAATAATAATTGGTGGTGGAGTAGCTGCTGCTGGAGATATTGTTTTTGATACAGTAAGAAAAGTTGTTAATAAGAGATGCTTTAAGTCTATGGCTGAATCAGTTAAAATTGTTCCAGCAGGACTAGGTACAAATGCAGGCGTAGTAGGTGCTGTAGCTTTAGCATTACTTGAAACAGAAGATAAATAATATTTATCTAAGTAATCTATGGATATTTAAAACACGGTGTAGTAACTTTTTTTTAATAAATTTTCAATAGTATGAATAAGTAAGAGAGATTATACATACAATACAAGTATAGAAGCTCTCTTGCAATGAATTTTTTCCTCTCATACATATTACTTATTTCTTTTTAGGTAAATAATTATGTAAAAAACATTTTGTTTTTTTATGATTTAAGTGTTTGCTTAAAATAGATTGAGATGAAAAAATTTTTTATATAAGCTATCTCTAAATTTAATTTGGGGATAGCGTATTATAAAAAGAAAATATTTGTATATAAAACCTATTCAATATTTTATTGGATAGGTTTTACATATTTATACAGTTGAAATAATTGACAATTAAAAATTAATAATCTAATATTGTTAAAAGGACTAAAAATGGGTTTTGTATATAAATATAACGAGAAGAAGGTAATAAATATGAAAGCAGAAATTATAGCTATAGGGACAGAAATTTTACTAGGAGACATAGTTAATTCTAATGCTCAGTATTTGGCACAGGAATTAGCAACTTTAGGCATAGATATGTATTATCAACAAGTTGTAGGAGATAATGAAAAAAGAATTGTACATGCTCTTGATGAGGCTTATAGCAGAAGTGATCTTATAATAACAACAGGTGGCCTTGGACCTACAGAGGATGATATTACAAAAGAAGTTGCAGCAAAATATTTTAATAAAGAATTACTGCCAGATGAAGAATCAATTGAAAAGCTGAAGGGTTATTTCAAATTCAGAGGAAGAAAAATGACTGAAAATAATTTAAAGCAAGGGTTAATTCCGGAGGGAGCTATTATTATAAATAATAATAATGGTACAGCACCAGGTGTAATTATAGAAGAAAATAATAAAATAATGATTATTTTACCAGGACCACCAAAGGAAATGAAACCGATGTTTGAAGAAACAGTTAAGCCATATCTTCAAAAGAAGTCTGATTCAGTATTGGTATCAAAAATGATAAAAATATTAGGCATTGGAGAGAGTGCTGCTGCAGATGAAGTTAAGGACTTGATGGAAGCTCAAACTAATCCTACTATTGCACCTTATGCAAAAGAAGTTGGTGTAAATCTTCGTATAACAGCAAAGGCTGAAAATGAAGAAGAGGCTTTAAAATTAATAGCACCTATAGAAGAAGAAATTAAGGGAAGATTAGGAGATAATGTCTATGCAACGGAAGACATTGCAATAGAAGATGTTGTAGCCAAGCTTTTAATTGAAAAGAAGTTAACTGTATCTACGGCTGAATCATGTACAGGGGGAATGATAGCAAGTACCCTTATTAATTACCCGGGAATATCTGAAGTGCTTTTAGAAGGTGCTGTTACATATTCTAATGAGGCTAAACATAATAGATTAGGTGTTAAGAATGAAACATTAGATAGATATGGAGCTGTAAGTGAAGAAACAGCAAGGGAAATGGCAATTGGTATTGCAAAGACAGCTGGAACAGATGTAAGTATTGTGACAACAGGAATTGCAGGACCAGATGGTGGAACAGAAGAAAAACCAGTGGGATTAGTTTATGTAGGAGTATATGTACAAGGGGAAGTAACAGTTAAGAAATGCATATTTAATGGAAATAGAAGCAGAGTTAGACTTCAAGCTACAATAACTGGATTAGATATGCTTAGAAGGATTCTTATTAAGAAATAGGGATCAATTCGCAAATATGAAAGATTATAAACATTCTATTAAAATACCATTGAGAATAAATATAAAACGAAAGTGCCGTAATTATTTCAAATCATTGAACATAATTACGGCACTTAACTATTGTATATAAATAAAAATGGGGGAGAGGCGATTAAATAATGAAGTTAAACACTTCATTATTAGTTATTGCCAAATTGAATTTATTTATACAGAAATTTAATTAAAGTTTCTGTTTTTTTAATAAAACTACAACTTTGAATAAATCACCATCTAATTTTATTTCAAATATCCCACCTTGAAGTTCTACTAAATTTTTAGCAATTGATAATCCGAGTCCTGAGCCTTCTGTTGTCCTTGAAGCATCTCCTCTTTTGAATCTTTCTAAGATTTCTTCTTCAGTAAAATTTAATGAATACTCTGAGATGTTTTTAAATGTTATAGATATAAATTCATCTTTTTCTTCAACATCTATATAGACTCTGGTACCTTTTAATGAATATTTAAGAATATTAGAAATTAGATTCTGAAATATTCTAAATGTCTTTTTCCCATCTGCATATATAGTTAATTTTTGTTCTGGTATGCTTTTTATAAAATCTAAATTAGAATTACTTATTCTATCTTCAAACTCTCCTAAAGTTTGCCTAAGAAGTGCTACAGGGTCTAAATTCTCCATATGCATTTCTAAATTGCCTGAAGCTGCCTTTGAGGCTTCAAATAAATCTTCAATTAAGATTTTTAATCTTGATGATCTCTCATTTAGGATAGCTAAATACTCTTTTTTCTTTTCTTCTGAAACATTTTCCTTATCTAAAAGGTCCACATAATTAATTATAGAAGTTAAAGGAGTTTTTAAATCATGGGATACATTAGTTATAAGTTCACCCTTCATTCTTTCACTTTTCACAGCTTTACCTATAGCTTTGTCTAAACCATCTTCTATATTCATTATATTATCTGCTAATTCCTTAAGAAGAGATGAATTTTTAATTTTTATTTCGTTTTTATAAGTTCCCTTTATAATATTATCTGTAGTTATCTTTATTTTATTAATGTCAGTGAAAAAGGTAAAAATATATTTAATTATAAATACCGTACCTAAAATACTTATAATTAGTGAACCAATAAACACAATAACAGGAATTCTATAGTACCATTGATGCATCCATAAATAGAATAAGAAAGCATCATGAGTTGATATTATCCACATCGACCAAACTATTGAGGCTAAATATAAAACAAATATAATTAAAATAAATCCTATTTTCCTAGTCATTGGTTCATTAGAAAAAATGATCTTGAATTTATTATAGGTTATGCAGAACATAGATTTTTCATAAATATATTGCTTTGTCTCAGGTTTATTTTTATTTAAATAAAATTGATATATATCACACATTATTAAATATCCTATTATACTAGTTGTTATGAAGAGGCTAAACATCTGTATACAAAAACTACTTGATGTATGCAAATTATGAGTTTGTCCTATTATATATGAAATGCGGTTTTCTATAAGATCGTGTCCCCAATGAGTAATTATATTGTTTAAACCTAATAACGTATTCAGGATTAGTACAGCAACTAAAACCTTGATTTCAATAAGCAATTTATTATAGAATTTTAATATATTAGTATTCTCCAATTTTATATCTTTTTGTTTTTTTAATTTAAATATAAAAATACATAGCATAATTATATCTAATACTAATAATGTTGATGCTCCATATCCAATAACATTAGATATTTTATCTTTTTGAGTTATAGTATAAAGTTCATCTCCTTCTTCTAATGAACTTGGTAATCTAATGATTACGTTACTTAGTCTAACATCTGAATCTTTAAATGTGTAATAAGTAGGAATTAATTTATCAAGTTTATAGTCCATACTATGTGTACTAATTGTTTGTTTAGGAGAATTATTAGATATATCTATAAACATTATATAATCTTTAGAATGTTTTTCTGATTCATCAATAATAGAATTTATAGATCCGTCACTAATATTACTAACTACTTGTCCGTCTTTAAACTCAATGTAAAATTCAAGATTTATTGGATTATTTACAATTTTAAGATAAGCTATGTCTTCATTAATATTGTCTATAGCTTGTTTTCTATACTCGTCATAACTTTGATAAAAATTTGCACTGGCGTTATCATATCCATTTTTTAAGTCTTTTAATTTATCAGCGGAGTTATCAGGTTCTTTTGAATAGTCTTCATAAGACTTTTGAGTAACCTGTAGTGCACTTTTATATTCAAGTTGAAGACGATCTATTTTTTTTGAGATAACATCATCTCTTATATCCCCTTTTTCATCATTAAAAAAAGCGCTTTTTACAATGTTTGGAACATATTGATCATAAAGTTCTGATTTTTCATCAGATATGTTTCCGTTATTAATTAATCCTTCTGAAAATGTTGACAAACCTAAAAGAATAGGCAAAATGGCAATACACAATGATATTATTATAAAATATTTATTAACAGTCTTTTTATTGTTTTTCAAATTTGTATCCAATTCCCCATACCACCTTTAAATATTTTGGTTCTTTAGAATTTATTTCTATTTTTTCTCTTATGCGCCTTATATGGACAGTAACTGTATCGACATTATTAAAAGCTGGTTCATTCCATACTCTCTCATAGATTTCTTCAATAGAAAATACTCTATTAGGGTTGTCCATAAGAAGTGTTAAAATTTTAAATTCTAATGGGGTTAATTTTACATTTACTCCTTCTGCAGATACTTCTTTACTTTCTTTGTTGAGTTCTATTCCACCTATAATAATTACATTATTATTTTCTATAAGAGGAGAAAATCTTGTATATCTTCGAATTTGAGAATTAACTCTAGCAATTAGTTCTAATGGATTAAATGGTTTAGTTATATAATCATCTGCACCAAAATTTAAAGCTAATATTTTATCAGTATCCTCTGATTTTGCAGAGAGCATTATTATTGGAATTTGTTTTTCTTCTCTTATTTTTATAGTGGCCCTTGTACCATTCATATTAGGCATCATTATATCCATTAGAATAAGATGTATGTCTTCAGTTTGTAGTACATTTAAAGCTTGTAGTCCATCATAAGCCTTAAAAATATTGTATTTTTCATTAGTTAAATATACTTCTATTGCATCTGTTATTGCTTTGTCATCATCAACAACTAAAATATTATAATTTTTCATGTTTTCCTCCAAAGTTCTTTGAAATTTAATCTTATTTTACCATATGGTGTAACTTAATAGAAATTAATAAATCCTATATATTTATACTAAGGCAATAATATTACAAAAGTATAAGCTAAATTCTTAAGAAAATCGAAAGAATTCATTTATTAATAGTTAAGTAATTACTATTACTTAAATTCAAAAAAATGTAAGTTTATATTTGGAGATTTAATTATTGTATGTGTTATAATATTAATTGAATATAATGCTAAAGGAGGGTGATTTAAATGATTAATAGAGAAACATTGTTAAAGAAGATAGAAAGTTTACCACCTTATCTTTTGGAAGAACTAGATGATTATATAGATTTTATACAATTTAAAAAAGTAAACAATAATAATTTTAAAATTGATAATATAACTTTAGCAAGTGAAAAAAGTTTAAGTAAAGACTGGCTTAAGCCAGAGGAGGATGAAGCTTGGAAAAATTTATAAAAATTCAAGAAGTGACTGATAAAATAATTAGTATTTTTACCGAAGGCTAAGGGATGGTAAAAGAAATAACAAGTCAGTATGCTAGTCTATTTTGGGTCATACTTCGTCCCTAAGGCTAAAGCTTGGAGAATAATCAAGTATAGATTTAAGTATAATAAAGATCACTCAATTCTTATAAGGATTGAGTGATCTTTATTATGCTCAAATTATCGTTCACTATTTTATTTCATTAACTGTATTGACTCGCTTAAGACTTTACCAATAGAATCATTAATAACTAAATCAGCTTTGGAATCAGCAGAAGTAGAGCTTTTATTTATAAGTACAAGATTTTTACCTCTAAAATATTCTATAAGTCCGGCAGCAGGATAAACTACAAGTGAAGTTCCCCCAATAATAAGAGTATCAGCTTTAGAAATTGCATCTACTGCACCTCTAATTACTTTATCATCTAAACCTTCCTCATAAAGTACTACATCTGGCTTAACAGCGCTACCACATTTAGTACAGGTAGGAGCACCCTTAGCTTCTAAAACAAATTTTGCATCATAAAATTCATGACATTTAGTACAGTAATTTCTATGAACAGATCCATGAAGCTCAAAAACATTTTTACTTCCTGCCATTTGATGAAGTCCATCTATATTTTGAGTTACTATAGCTTTTAGTTTTCCCATTTCTTCAAGTTTAGCTAATGCTAAATGGGCGCCATTTGGTTTAGCTTCTGGATAAATAAGTTTTGACTTATAAAAATTAAAAAATTCTTCTGGGTATCTAATATAAAATGAATGCGATACTAATTGTTCAGGAGTAAATGTAACATTGAGGTTTTCATTAAATAATCCGGTTGAACTTCTGAAATCTGGAATATTAGATTCAGTTGATACTCCGGCTCCACCAAAGAAAACTATGTTGTTACTTTCCTTTAAAATTTTTGATAATTTTTCAATACTCATAAAATACCTCCAACTATAATTCTAGATAAAAGAATATATTATTCTTAATTTATTATACATTTAAAGAAGAAAGCAAATCAAACTTAATATATTTTTATAGTCCCAAAGGGCATGATACCATACATAATCCACAAGAATGTTTTCTATGATGTGTTTTTAAATAAAGGCTTCTTTTATGATTACATAATTTATAATTAATTAATTCCTCACGTTTTGCGCCTATATTCCATTGGTAATCAGTTAATGCATTATGAGGACAAGCCTTGATACATATATTGCACGCTGGTGGGCATCCACTCTGTATAATAGGACTTCCTATTGGCAATTCATAATTAACTAATATTGCCGATAAACGTACTCTTGGTCCATACTTTTCTGTAATTAAAACATCATTTTTACCTATCCATCCCAAACCTGCATTTACACTTGCAAATTTAAATGAAAATGGCGCAATGAGTGTTTCTTCACTTGATTGTGCAACAGGTGGTATGTAATATTGAATTTTGTGTTTTTTTAATAGGGTAGTAATTTCTTCTAATAACGAATTAATACAATCACGCGCTTCGCATATTAAACTTTCAAATTTCTCTTCTTTATAATTATTTATACTCAATAATTCTGTATGAGGAATAGCAAAAACTAATGCACATTTATATTCTGATTTATATTCACTAAAACTTATATTAGAAATACCAAATAGAATATCAGAATTTTTCTTGAAAATCTCTAAAATACAACTGTATAAGTCAATCATATGTAGTGCTCCTTTTATATAAAATGTTTTTCTTCACTTCGCTTTTAAATATTGTTGAGACACAATTTAAGAAAATTGTGATTGACACTTTTTAATGAGTTCATCAAAATTTATCTAAGGCTCACTTATTTGTATCTCTTTAATAACAGGTTCTGATACTGAAACAATATCAATTATATGATTAAGGCAGACAATCCCATAATGTTTAAATGTACCGGGATAATCTTCTGACGCAAACGTTCCAACCTTTATGAAATCTAAATACCTTGATTTTCTGTAAATTCTAAATGCCTTACCCTCAAATTCCTCATAATGATCCATGGATGTAAAACTCTCATTTAAAATCGAATATCCAATGTATGATTCAAAATCAATTTGTATTAAGGGAATTGTATAATCATAATCAATTGAATGCACATTTTTAATAACTTTGTCACCAATATTTATTGATTCAGAAATAACATTTGTTTTACTCTTAATAAAAGTTAGCCTAAGAAAATTTTCTTGTGGCTCTTCTAAATTATTTAAATATATATTTTCTAAATTCATTAAATCTGAGTAGTTCAAAATAGCACTTCCCTCGTCATAATTTACCATTGTTCATTAGATTATAATTTTATCTAGCACTTATTATAACATAATTTACAAAATATCTCACCGGATATACAGATACTATACACTTAGTGTATTTAAGACATTTATTAAGCACTTTTTATGTGATAGTACGTAGGTATATGTATTAATAAAACTAATTAATAGGATGTAATGATAACAAGAAATATAATCCTAAATCTCTTGATTTTCGTATGAAAATTGTCACGATATTTAGTATAATTATGTCCAAATGAAAGAAAATAAAAAAACTTTTAGAAAAGGTGTTGACAGAATCCCCATATCTCGATATAATACTACTTGTATCTGGTGATGACGGCGTAGAGGTAACACTCCTTCCCATTCCGAACAGGACAGTTAAGGTCTACAGCGCTGATGGTACTGCACGGGTGACTGTGTGGAAGAGTAAGACGTTGCCAGGTAAGATGGCTCGATAGCTCAGTCGGTAGAGCAGAGGACTGAAAATCCTCGTGTCACTGGTTCGATTCCAGTTCGAGCCACCATATAAGCACTAACTTATGTTAGTGTTTTTTTCATTTTATAGAAAATTATAATAAAGTCAAATCTATGGACAATGTGTCATTTGGGGTGCATCGCGACCCTTGAAATTATAACTCTGAAAAGTAGCAGAAATACATAATCTGCGAAGTAGATTTAAATATGATAAATAATGAAAAAAGATTGTAAAAGAAAGGGCATGCAAGCAATGGCGTGCCCTAATTGTATTGCAGATTTTTATTATTTAGGAGAACAGAGGAAGGTTCATATTGGATTGATGAAGATTAACCTTCCTCTGTTTTAAACTTTCATAGTCCCCGAAAAGGGATTTTTTTTCTTAAAATCTAATTAATATGAAAAGTTTGGAGTACTTTAAGCATTGTTTGTTTTTATGATACTGATGAAGGAAGATATTTAGGCGAATGTGAATGTGTCACTTAGGTGTGGTCTTTTTGATTGCTTAATGTAGTTATAATGCAAAACAATAAATCTAAATATGTTCTTTAATAATTTTGAAGTATTCAAATCTATTTATAGATTCTTATGATTCCTAATAACCAACTAGCTTGCAATAAATTCTTTCGAATTTCTTAATAATTTAGATTACACTTTCTTAATAGTTATATCCTACTATTAAAATATAAGGTTACATTTAATAAGGGGGGATGTTTAATGATTACTGTAGATTCTAAATTTAATAAATTTTTAAATTTAAGCCTAAAAATTTTATTTCTAATTCCTTTAATAGGAAGTATTGTTTACTTACATTTAAAAGATGATGATAATTTATCATTTTCAATTTTTTGTTTTTTTATTTCAATTCTGCTGATTGGAGCAACATATTATTTGTTGAAAAACAATTATAAAAACTCGTTAATTATTACTATCATATTGATTACAGCTTTTGTTATAAGATTCTTATGGTTTTATAACATTGATAGTATTCCTATAAGCGACTTTAATAGAATGTTTATATGTGCAGAAGATTTTTCACATGGTGATACCTATATGTTTAAGGATTATAGTTATTTTGCTAGATTTCCGCACATGAGTATAACAGTTTTATATTTTTCTTTAATTATAAGAGTTTTTTCTAATCCATTACCATTAATAGCTATAAGATTTATAAATATTATTTTTTCTATGTTAAACATAATATTAATATTTTTTATATCAAAAGAAATTTTTCGAGGCAAAAAGAAAAGTATTTGGGTATTGCTTATAAGTTCAATTTATCCACCTATGATTATTTATAATAATGTTTATTGCTCTGAAAATATGGCTATGCCATTTTTGTTATTAAGTATATTAATGTTTTTTAAAGCAATAAATGGAGATAACAAAAATAAACTTTTATTTTTTTCAATATCAGGTTTATCTTTAAGTGCTATGCACCTTTTTAGACCTCTTGGTTATATAATGATCATTGCTTATTTGATGTATATTTTCCTATATTTCAGAGAAGAGATAAAACTGAAAATAATTAAAAGTTTATTAGTTATATTAATGTTTGTAATTCCTTATGTAATTGTAAGCTATGTATTAATATCATTAAATATAACAGAGAATCATCTTTGGAATGCGATGGAGCCAATGAGCATGTCAGTGCTAAAGGGTACAAATATTGAAGCAGGAGGCGGTTGGAATGAAGAAGATTGTAGTTTAATAGATAAATATGATGGAGATTATGACAATTTAGATAAAGCTGCAAAAGAAATTATAAAACAAAGGTTAACAACAACACCCAAAAAAGAATTATTGGAATTTTATATTTTAAAATATGGTAAACAATGGTCTGTAGGAGACTTTGGAGGTGTTTGTTGGTCGCAGGATGGGCTTAATGAAGCTTATAATAAAGAACATTATTTAGATATAATGGGCAAAACAGAAGGCAGAGATCTAATGAAATTAAGTGATGATATGCAAATTTACACACAGATATTTTACATTGCAGTTTTAATCCTTTCTTATATTGGATTATATAAGAATAAAAAAAATAGGAATTATAAAATTGATTTCTTTTATATTATGTTTTGTGGTCTTTCTCTTCAATGTTTACTAACAGAATCACAAGATAGATATACCTATCCTTTTTCGTGGATCTTTATAATAGTAGCTATGACATCTTTTAGTAAAGACAAGGTTAGTGGTAATACAAATAGCAATGTAATTAGTAATGGAGGAGAAAATGGAGAATTTTAAATACACCATAAAATTATTACGCCCTAAACAATGGATTAAAAACTTCTTTGTCTTTGGACCAATAATTTTTTCAAACAATTTAATTAATTCTGAACTATTATGGAATAATTTTCTTACATTTATATCTTTTTGTTGTATATCATCTGCTGTTTATGTACTTAATGATATTGTAGATAAAGAGAGTGATAAAAAACATCCTGTAAAATGTAACAGACCAATTGCTAGTGGTAAAATCAGTCTATTTCAAGCTCTAATAATAGGAATATTGTTAAGTTTCATATCATTAACAATAGCAATTAGTCTAAATAAATATATAGCTATTATTATATGTTTATATTTATTAAACAATATAATTTACTCTTTTAAGCTTAAAAATATTTTTTTAATTGATATATTATCAATATCGCTAGGATTTATTTTAAGAGTACTTGCAGGTGGAATTTCAACACAAGTTGAAATTTCTAAATGGATAATTTTATGTACATTATTTCTATCTTTATTTTTAGGATTTGGAAAAAGACGAAATGAACTAATTGTTTTGGGTAAAAATGCTAGTTCTCATAGAAAAAATTTGGCTGAATATACTGAAAAATTGCTAGATCAATTTATAAATATAGCTTTAACATGCACCATTATGTCATATTCCATTTATTGTATATTAGGTTCATGTAATGATAACTTTATATGGACGACCATTTTTATTATTTTTGGAGTTTTAAGATATTATTACTTAATGTACTCTAAAAAAGACGGTGGAAATCCAGCAGAAATAGTATTAAAAGATAAGCAACTTTTTAATTGTATATTATTATGGGGATGTACTTGTATTGTTATTTTAAATATATAGGATATTATAGGGGAAGTTAACTTTCTTATAAAAATTTTAACTATCCAATATAAAATTAATTGATAGGACAGAGTAATCACAGGCTCTAATGAGTTTTTGTGAGAACTCATATATTCTTTTAGGATAAATGTTTTTTTACATTTAGAGAGAAAACTTTACCTAAAATTAAGAATCACTTTATACACAATTAGAAGGAGCGATAAAACATATGAAAAGGAATCTAAAACCCTATATTTTTTCTTTTTTAGTGATAATTATATGTATATGTATAATAATTAAAATATTTTCTTTGAAAAATACTTTAATTATTATAAATAACACTGTTTATTCTAGTTCACTTCCTAAGAATAAATTTACAAGTATATATACTCCAAAAATTAAATTTACAGATAAACCTGTAACGGAAATTAGTGGTGTAACCTTAAATATTTTAAATGAAACTAATATTACTAATGTGCCTATGTTACTTAAGGCTCAAAGATACTATATACCACTTGATTTCATTTGTAATAAGCTCGATTATACTATTGATATTTCTGATAATTCTATTTTATTATCAAAAAATGATAATAAAGTTTCATTAACTGAAAATTTTTATGAAAAAAATTCTAAGACAAGCTCTCTTCGTGGTACCTTGATAAAGAAAAATTGTACTTATTATATTTGTATTTCAGATATAGAAGAAATTTTTAATTTAATTGCTGTGTTTGATTTTAAAAATAATAATATTAGTTTGATTCCTAGTAATAGTAAATTACCTAAAGATTCTTCAGAATTCTATAGTGATAAAGTTGCTTTAATTAGATTGGAAGACTTTGCTTGTAATAGTTCAAATTCTATAGACACAAATCAAACAAAAGTAAAATGTATGGTGGATTTCCTATATTCTGAAGGTCTTAAATTTCATATTAGTTGGATTCCTAGATTTAAGTCTCCAGAAGATAATATTGATAATGATTTATTAACAAATAATAATATAGTAAATGTAGGATTTGTTAACATTTTAGATTATTTTATTAATAAAGGTGGAGAAATAGGACTTCATGGTTATACTCATCAACATGGTGATGAAAAAAGTGCAATTGGAGAGGAGATGTCTAAAGATGTAAATAACTCAATTCATGAAGCCAGAACTGTCATTGAAAACGGAATTGATACTGCAAGTGCTTTAAATATTCCTATTTCCTATTTTGAAAGCCCTCACTACAGTAAAAGTGACCTTCAAAGACAAGTCATTGAAGACTATTTTCAATTTATATATGAATCTTTTGATGGTTCAGAAAACAACATATATAGATCTGATGATTATCACTTATTTGTTCCAACACCTTTAGGATATGTACACAATTCAGATCCTTCATCTATAACTAATGAGCTTAAGAATGATAATCATGATATACTGCATAGTTTTTACTATCATCCATATGTTGAATTAGCTTATATAAATTCGGATATAAAAAACAGCAAACTAAATGTAACTTATGATGAAAATTCTCCATTACAACAAATAGTTAAAACACTTAAATCTAATAAATATACAACAGTTCATATTGATGAACTTATAGATAAATAATAAAAATATAGGAGGTGATAGAATTAATGAAAAGTTGTTTTGCAATTTTTGATGTCGATTATACAATAATAAATGGAGATTCTATGTTTTTAATGTTATTTTTTGCAATTAGTAAAAAACCAGTACTCATATTCTATACACCTATAATTTTAGTGAAAATAGTACTATATTTCTTGAAAATTATAGATGTAAAAAACGCTAAGGAAGCTATATATTTACCTCTAAAATATTTGACCCAAAAGGAATTAGAAGAATTTTATGAGACTATAGTATTAAGAAAAATTAATCCAGAAGTTATGAAACGATTAATCTTTCATAAAGAGCAAGGATGCTGTATTTTATTAGTCTCAGCTTCACCAGAAGTATATTTACAATATTTTAAAAATAATAGTTCCATTGATGTGATAATAGGAACTAAACTTAAGATAGTAGATGGAAAATATATTAACAAAATTCATGGTGAAAATTGCAAAGGTATTGAAAAGGTTAATCGGATAAAACACTATTTAAATGAAAATAATTTAGAAATAGATTTTGATAATTCCTTTGGATATTCTGATTCTTTATCAGATAAGCCTATGTTATCTTTAGTTAAGAATAGATATAAGGTTAATAAAAATGATTTAGAAATACAAGAGTTTATATGGCAATAAAAATGAATTAGAAATAGGCGCGTTTATAGTGAAATAAAAATGAATTGGAAATAGGAGATTTTTTATGGCAATGAAAATCAGAATCGGTATTATACTAATGTTAATATCAGCATTTTTAACAGCTACAGGTCAGCTAATATGGAAAATAGGTGTGAATAATTTTATGTTTTTACCCATAGGCTTTTTGTTTTATGGATTTGGTGCCATTTTTATGATTAAATCTTTTGAAAAAGAAAAACTTGTAGTAGCATACCCACTTATGTGTACATCATATTTAATATCTATGTACTATGGCAATTTTTTTCTAAATGAGATTATAACACCAAACAAAATTATAGCAGTTATTTTAATAATTATAGGAGTGTTTTTTAATAGTTATGATAAATAGTATGAAATTGTTACTTATAATAATTATGACCTTGTGCGGAGCTTTAGGCGGAACATTTTTTAAAAAGTCGTCTGCCCAAAACAATAAAATAAATAGTTGCTTAATAATTGGAGCAACCTTTTATGGTATAGGCGCAATATTAAATATAATACTTTTAAAGTATATCCCATTAACAATACTTTTTCCTTGTAATGCTATTACATATATTTGGACTACTTTGATAGCAAAATATGTATTTAATGAAAAGATAACAAGATATAATGCATTAGGAATATTATTTATTACATTAGGATTATGCTTTTTATATATTAATTAAGGTTCATCCGTGAATTTTGAAATTTAAGAAATGTACAATAATTTATATTGGCAAAACGGTAA
This sequence comes from Clostridium gelidum, assembly GCF_019977655.1. Taxonomy (NCBI): domain Bacteria; kingdom Bacillati; phylum Bacillota; class Clostridia; order Eubacteriales; family Clostridiaceae; genus Clostridium; species Clostridium gelidum. Next base: position 5,701,349 of record NZ_AP024849.1, on the reverse strand, counting down.
TAAAAAAGTAGAAAGGGATTACACTAAGCAATCCCTTTCTACTTTGTCTTTTCTTTAGAAAATTATAACAAGAAGAAAAAAGAAATGAATATTAATTCTATTGATGAAGGAAGATCTTTAGGTGAAGATAAACGTGCGCCTAGGCTTGGTCTTTTTGATTGTGCCTAATGTAGTTATAATTAAAAACAATAAACCTAAATATGTTCTTTGATAATCTTGCAGTATTCAAATCTATTTATAGATTCTTATGATTCCTAATAACCAACTAGCCTGCAATAAATTCTTTCGAATTTCTTAATAATTTAGATTACACTTTCTTAATTTTTATGTCCTATTATAAAAGTAGCAGGTTAATATTTGATTTTATATACTATATTTCCAAATTAAAAACAAATAATAAACTTTGTTAAGGTATATTCAAGAGTGAGAAGTCAAGATGTTAGGCTGTTTTGTGTTATATGCTTAATGATGCTTTTTATATGGATATTTAAAAGGAAGGGTGACAAAACATTATGAAGATTTCAGTTAATAATTTAAATATGACTTATCCAAAGGGGAAAAAAGCTCTACAGGATATTTCAGTAAATATTGAAAGCCCAAGCCTTATTGGACTTTTAGGACCAAATGGAGCAGGAAAATCAACACTTATGAGGTTGCTTGTAGCAGGGTTGATACCAACTAGTGGGGAAATTCTTATGGATGGTGTGCAACTACTTAAGAATGAAAAAAAGCTAAAAGCAAGCTTAGGGTATCTGCCACAATCTTTTGGACTTTATGATGAACTTACTGTTTGGCAGTTTCTAGATTACATGGCAGCACTAAAAGGAATAAAAAATAGTAAGAAGATTATTGAAGAAGTCATTGAGAAAGCAAATCTTAAGGAAAGACGTAAAGCACGTATTTCTACTTTATCAGGAGGTCAAAGGCAGCGTGTAGGAATTGCTCAAGCTCTTTTAGGGGATCCTAAATTATTAATTTTTGATGAACCAACTGTTGGACTAGATCCTGAGGAACGTATTAATTTTCGAAATCTATTCTCCAAAATGGCACAGAATAAGATAGTCTTATTATCTACTCATATAATTGAAGATGTACAATCAGTGTGCGATAAACTGATTGTCATTAATCATGGGCAGATTTTGTTTACTGGCACACCAGATGAATTGATTGCTTTGGCCCATAATCATGTTGGAGTCTTTGAAGAAAGAATGGGAGAAAGTTCAAAGGGACAATATAAGATAACAGCAAGAGTAAATACAGCACGAGGAATTGCCTGTCGTATTGTAGCAGAAACACTGCCAGCTTTTGCACAAGCTGTGGAGCCTACTCTTGAAGATGCGTATATGTATCTTATAATGGGAAAAGAGGCGATGGAATCATGAAATTCATTTCTTATTTAAGAGTAGAATTAAATCGTATTTTTCACTCAAAAATTGTTTATTTAATAATGATATTAACTATGTTTTGTCCAATGGCAGGATATAAGTTGTATAAAACAACAATTACTTCAACTATATCTGGAGATTTGATTGCAAATCCAGCGATGGCAGGAGCAATAGGTGGTGGAATTTTATTTGCAATGTTAACTTTACTAGAATTTGATAGGGTACGCAAATATGAAACTGGAGCATTAACAAATAGCATTGTTTCACCATTAATATTGAATATAGTTAAATTGTTATCTCTATTTGTAGCAGCTATTATTTCTGTTTCTATTGCAGCAGTAATTTATTTTCCATATACATTTATGAAAATGGGTAATGTTTTTGATGCATATACTTATTGGAATAGTTTCTTTCTATTAATGTTGCCTTCTGTTTTATTATCAAGTATAGTGATTTCTGCATTTTATCAGATTTTTTCTCGTATAGATATGAGTATGATTACATTCATTGCGCTTATGTTAGTTGGCTTTAGCAAATGGTTCAAAAGGAACAATATTTTACATTGGATAAACCCGCCTATGCCAGTACTTTCAGATGATTTTAGTAATGATTTAGTATTTCGTTTAATGGAGCATAGTCGTTTGTTTTGGTTCTTAGTATTTGGCACACTATGGGTAATTGGATTATTATGTGTACGGCAATATGGTAAAGGCTTATTTAGGTCAATTTTATATAATTCAAAGAAAGTCTATATTCCTTTATTGGCTGTGGTACTAATTAGCAGCAGTGTCTTAGCTTATAAAAATCAACCTAATATTTATTTGGAATCTGAAGCTTATCATAATTCAGAGGACTTTAATAAAGAGCTTGAACTATCGAATACTGATTTAGATATTTCATTTAATACAAGTAAAGGAAGCCTTTCGGGAAAGGCAGCTTATTCTATTCAAAATTTGAGTGGAAGTAAGCAAGAATGCAAACTTACTACGAATCCAGGGTTTGCTTTTCATCACATTACAGCAAATGGAAAAGAGATTACATTTAAGAATTATAATGATAAAAAAAGCAACGTTATATTTACATTGCCTGACGATCCTAAAATAAGCTTATTAGTGGAATATAGTGGGGTGCCTAAACTGAGAGAAGAAGAAGGTGATCTTACTTTTGCACCTAATGATATCAATGACAAATGCATAGATATTTATGGGCAAAATCCAATTTACCCATGTCTTAGAATCGAAGACAGCAAGGAAGGGTCACCAGTTACAGGCAAATTTACTATGCCATCAGGGCTTATACCAATTGTGTATGGGGAACCGTATCTAAGGGATGATGATGCAAATGATGAACCAGTTGTAAATGTGGCTAACAATAAAGTAGAACTGCTTTCCGAGGATGAAAAAAATAAAACTTGGCTTTTTAAGCTTGATGGAGGCTGTGGAGCTACTATAATGGGGGGTGATTATGTTCTGAAGAATATTGGTGATGAAAGTATGCCTATAGAGTTTTATTATAGCAGTAAAATGGAAGAGCGCATGAAAAATATGAATGCTGAAAAAGTTATGGATGATACCATTAAATTTTGCACTGCTCATTATGGAAAACTGCATAATGTATCTTCTGGAAATCCATTAATAATAGCAGAAAGAACTGTGTTTTTGGGGGCTGGATTAGGCTTGGCAAATCTTAGCACAATGCCAGAAAGCAGCTTTAGTGATAAAAACCTAAGCAATGAGTCACGAGGAGCAGCAACAAAAGCTGAGGTTATGGGACATGAAATTTCTCATCAATGGTGGAGTTTTCAAAATATAGGTGAAGGCGGAAATAACAAAAATTGGTCTGCAGAAGGACTTGCTGTTTATACAACCTATAGAATTGCTAAAGAAACACATGGTGAAGAATATGCTAAAGAAAATTATGTGGATGTATGGAAGAAGGGGGCATACGAGCAAGATAATAATTTTTATAATAGACATCCAGAATATTTAAAAATACTTCCAGAAAAATATGCTGATGAGATTAATGGATGCAACAGAGTTGTACGTGAATATGAAAAATTGCCACTTCAAATTTTGAAGGCTTCTAAATTAGTTGGTGGTGAAGAAAATATGGATAAAATTTTAGGAAAGCTGTATGAGAATAGTTCTAAAACAAAAAGAATTACATGGCAGGACTTTTTAGATGCCAGCAATCTTAAAGAGGAGGACTTAAACATTGAGTAAATTATTTAAATATGAACTTAAAAGACTTATTATAAATAAATTTTTCTTAGGACTTCTGATTATTTCTGCTCTTTATAGCCATCAAATTATGAGTGGAGATATTATTCTAGGGGTTGCAAATACAGCACCATTCTCTGGCTGGAGCTATGGAGCGTATATTGCTAAAGAGTTGCCGATTTTGCTTGTTGCTTTGCTGTTTTTTATCTCTTTTCTTTATTCAAAGCAGGAAAAAAGTGTACAGACTTTGACTAAAGCAACACCTATTAATCCGTTTAAATTTCAGATGCTACGATTTGGAACTATTGTTATAGCATTTGTTTTGATTTCTGTTGTGCCAATTGGATATAGTTTGTGGTTTTACGGAGTGAATTTTCGTTTCACAAGCTTTGGAAGTCTTGTGTTGCCAACAGTCGTGACATTATTACCAGCTATGTTATTTATATTTGGTTTGGGAGTTATCGGGGGACGATGTCATCAAGGAATAGTTTTTGTACTTATGGTAGCAGTTCTATTGATTAATTATTTGCCACTACCATATGTAGTTGATTTGTTTGGAGGCAATTTCTTTGCAAAGTATCCAGCATCTCTTGATATAGTAGAACCGGCGTTTTCTATACCTGCAAATGTACTAATTGGAAAGTTTGTTTATGGATTGGTTGGAGTTGCGATGATGTTGCCAGCTGGCATAAGAAAGAAATCCAATAATCGATAGATTATTAAAGTGAAAAGGGATTGACGCTGTACTTTTAAAATTATAGATTTTTTAAGTCTTAAAGTGCATAGAATGTAACTTTAAGACTTAAATTATTTTTTTCATATGCCTAAAATATATTAAACTTCACATTGATCCACTTCTATTGAATAAGTACCACAATTAGGACATACAGTTACATTAACTATATAACTATCATCAATTTTACCTAAACTGAACAGTGTATTAAAAGATGTACTTTTATATTCTTCACCAAGAGTGTTTAATACATATTCCTTATTCTTTGTATACACATAAAAGTGATATTCTAAGTAACGATAAGATTTATTTATTTGCTCTTGAGTTTCACAAGAACAAATGCCTGCATAATATTCATTTGAAAAGTTTACGTCAATGCCTTCTTTTAAAGCACTTAATATTGTATCTAAAGATAAACCTGTAACTTCATTTTCTTCATCGAAAAATATACCTTCGCAATTTTCTTCTGTTAGAATGTATTCTTTCTCATCATAGATAAATTTATAATCCATAATATGACCTCCCCATTAAAAATTATTTATATATTTTCAATTTGCCAATCAATTGGTGTTTGGTTAGTAGAAATTAAAAAATTATTTGTTTGTGAAAATGGTTTACTACCAAAGAATCCCCTTGATGCAGATAGTGGACTAGGATGAACTGACTTTATAATATGATGCTTGGGATTAGTAATTAAGCTAGTTTTTGAAATAGCATTATTACCCCAAAGAATAAATACTATAGGAGTATTTTTGTCATTTAATACTTCAATAACTTTAGTTGTGAACTCTTCCCATCCTTTATTTCTATGAGAATTAGCTTCTCCAGCTCTAACAGTAAGTACTGTGTTTAACAATAGAATTCCTTGATCAGCCCATTTTTTTAAGTAACCATTGTTTGGAATATGACAACCTAAATCAGTATTTAACTCTTTATAAATGTTAACTAAAGATGGTGGAGTTTTAACACCAGGGTTAACAGAAAAACTTAGTCCATGTGCTTGATTTGGACCATGATAAGGATCTTGGCCTAATATGACAACTTTAACATTTTCATAAGGTGTAAAATGTAAGGCGTTAAAAAGATCATACATTTTTGGATAAACAACATTAGAATTATATTCATTTACTAGAAATTTTCTTAATTTAATATAATAATATTTTTGGAATTCCGATTCTAAATAAATTTTCCAATCATTTTTTAATATTTCAGACATAACATCACCCAAGATTATTATAACATTTTATGACAAATTTATGTATAATACATCTTCAAAAAATATTCTATTTATAAATTTCAAATTTATTTACTTATATTATTGTTAGAAGCTGTAGATACTGTTAAAATAAAAAGGTGTATAAAGTGAAACTTTTTAGGTGGAGCTTTATACTCCACCTAAATTTAGTTGAACTTATACCCTCAGGGGGCACAATGTCCAGGAGCGTGCAGCCGTTATCTCCCACTTGAATAAGATGGCGTGTTACGGATGCTAGCTATCGGATAAAATTTCAATTAAAATGAAATATGAAAAATAATTATATAAAAGGAGAATTTACATGGAAAATAAAGTATTAGCAATTGCTGCAGGAAATGAAATAACAGAAAAAGACTTAAACACAATAATTACTAGATATCCTCAAGAACAAAGAGGTGCATTACAAAGCGAAGATAAAAAGAGTCAATTAATAGAACAATTAATTTCATTTGAATTAATGAGTAAGTTTGGAAAAGAAATAGAATTAGACAAAACACAAGAATATAAAGATGCTATAGAAAACATATCAAAAGAAGTTATAACTTCAATGGCAATAAACAAAATATTAGCTGATGTAACTGTAACTGATGAAGAAGTTAAAAAATATTATGAAGATAATAAAGAATCTTTTGGAGAGCCAGCAACAGTTTCTGCTAAACATATATTAGTTAAGACAGAAGAAGAAGCCAAAAAAGCTAAAGAAGAAATTGCAAATGGAACTTTATCTTTTGGTGATGCTGCAATGAAATACTCAACATGTCCATCAAAGGAGCAAGGTGGAAGTTTAGGCGAATTTTCAAGAGGAATGATGGTTCCAGAATTTGAAGATGCTGCTTTTACAGCAGAAATAGGCGTTGTTAGTGATCCAGTTAAAACTCAATTTGGATATCATTTAATAGTAGTAGACGCAAAAAATGAAGCTTCAGTTAAAAGCTTTGATGAAGTAAAAGATGGTGTTGTAAACCAATTATTACAACAAAATCAACATACAAAATATGATCAAATATTAAAAGAATTAGAAGGTAAATATGGAGTAGAAAGAAAATAATTATCTGTATTTATACATATAACGCGCCGAAATAAAGGTAATGCATTTGTTCCAGTTACTGAAGATTTTGATGGGTGATTATAAGTTGTGCCCCAAATGCTTGCTTCAAAGGCAAGCTTTGAACAAGCATTTGGGAACAACTTATAATTAAGAAGCACAGCCATCAAAATCTTCTAATGTAACATTCCACAAAAGCATTACCTTTATTTCTAGTTTGTAATATGTATTCAATTTCGGCGGGTTATACGCATTAGTACTCATAAGTACGGAGTTTCACTGTTTGTATCTATAACAATTCTTCGAAAGAATGAATATATTTATCTGCATATTTAAGTAGGTCTTCTTTAGAATCTAAGCATTCATCATCTTTTACTGCAATAACTTTCATGTTAGCTGCCTTTGCACCTTGTACAGCAGGTAATATATCTTCAAATACTAAACAATGCTTTGGGTTAATACCGAGCTTATTAGCAGCCAATAAATATACATCAGGACAATCCTTACCATTAGAAACTTCATCAGTTGTTGTAATTGAATCAAAATATTCATAAATTCCATTGTTTTTCAAGCAAGCTTCTAGTAAAGGAATTGAATTACTAGTAGCTAATCCAATTTTTATTTTAGACGATTTTAGGTTATTTAAAAAATCTTTTACACCTAGTTTTAATTTAACATTATTAGAATAGTGATCAAATGCCATATCGTGCCAGTCTTTCGAAATTTTTTCGATTGAATCATCGAGATTAAACTTTTCTTTAAAATAAACAGCTGTTTGAGAAAAGCTTAAGTGAACAATTTCACCTCTTAAATTTTTAGGCATAGAATATCCTTTTTTTTTAAGATAGTCAACATCAATTTGACTCCAAACCCACATAGAATCAACAAGAGTGCCATCCAAATCGAAGATTGCAGCTTTTATATTGTTTAACATAAAGTACCTCCTAAATAATAAAAAACTTAAGGAACAGTCCTTAAGTTAAAACAAGTATAATTAATAATATTTTTTGGTCGGGGTGACAGGGATTGAACCTGCGACCTCATCGTCCCAAACGACGCGCGCTCCCAGCTGCGCTACACCCCGAAGATATATATAATTATATATTCAAGGAAATTTTCTGTCAAGGATTTAAGGATATATAGACTTAAATTATATGTATGAAATATGTTTTGCTATAACTAGAATAGGCTAAAATTAAAAGATTTAGGAAGAAAATAATTAAATAAATTTTGAAGTATAAACATTTATTAAAGGGTGAAATCACAAATATAAAGGATAAGCTAGAAAAAGTGGGGAATATGGACGATATATAGATATTAGCAGAATAAATTGAAAATTCGCCCTATATATGAATTGTTCATCTTAATTTATAGTGTTATAATTATATAGGATATAGATAAGTGGAGGAGGGAAGGTTTTTAAAGCCGATATTTAATGAAAAATAAAATTCTAGCTATTATGTTAGCAACCGTAATCGTTGTAGGTACTTCAATACCCGCGTTTGCGACGCCAGATAATCAACAATTGAGTGATTCAAGACAGAAGTATGCAGAAATTGAAAATAAAATAGCAACTATTCAGAGTAAAATTTATGATTTAGATATTCAAATAGAGCCGTTACAATTAACGGTAGATAAAAATAAAAAAGAGATAACAAATGTAAATAAGGTTATTGATAATACTACAAAAGATATTGAACAATGTAAAAAAGAGATTGATACATTAGATTTAGCTTTGGGTCAAAGAGTTAAAGCTATGTATATGTCAGGGGATTTAGAATTCAATTATTTAAGTTTTATACTTGAATCAGAATCAACAAGTGATTTCTTTTCTAGAGCAGAGAAAGTAAGTCAAATTGTAGGAAAAGATAAATCTGCTATAGATGGTATTACTAATAAAAAAGAAGAATTAAATACAAAAATGAAATCGTTAGAAGATAAAAAAACTGAAATAGATAAACTTAACAAGGAAGTACAAGTTACCTTAAGTGAATTAGATGTAAAAAAGAAAGATCAAGAAGTGCTAGTTAGCCAAGCTAAAGATGAAAGAAGTAAATTTGATTCACAATATTTATCACAATTAGAAAGAGATCTTGTAAAACCTCAAATGGATGCATTAAGTAATTCTAATAGTTCAGCATCAGACCTTCAAGCAGCAATTGACCAGTTAAGAAAGATTAGAGATAATCAAATTAAGAGTGTAATTGTTACAGCAGAAATAAATGATAAAATAGAGAAAGCTAAAGTGATAGTTGATTCAAAGAAAGCAGCAGAAGTGAAAGTAACAACTGCAAGTAGAGGAAGAACACGTTCATCAGTAGCAGTACCATCCGCAGGAAATGCACAAGCAATTCTAAATGAGGCCTATGCACAACTCGGAAAACCTTATGTTTATGGGGCAACAGGTTCAGCAAACTTTGATTGTTCAGGATTTACTCAATATGTGTATGAAAATGCAGCAGGAATAGATATATCAAGAACAACATATTCACAAATTAATGAAGGACAAGCGGTTAGTGAAGATCAACTTCAACCAGGTGATTTAGTATTTCCACATACAGGTCATGTTGGAATATATGTTGGAAATGGCCAAATGATTCATGCACCACAAACAGGTGATGTAGTTAAGGTATCACCAGTACCTAATGTTTATGCTGCAAGAAGAATACTTAATTAGTAAATATAAGAAATTAGTTGTTAATATCTGATTTCAAGTTGTAGCCCTTCTGTTTAGATACAGAAGGGCTTTTGTAATTCGATTTGTGATGTTATAATGTGAGAGATAAGTTCAACTAACCTTCAGCTGGAGATTTACCTTCAAGAGACACCTAAAAGACTCCTTCTGAAGTTAAGTTTCAATTTATGAAGAAATATATTAAATTGGATTAAAATAGTACATTAGATTAAAGAAAAGGAAGAGCAATATGAATGACAAATTAAAATACATAAAAGAAGATGAGACAATAGATGATTTGCAACTTAAAAATTTAAATTTAATTCAAAAAAAGGACGGATTCAAATTTGGAATAGATGCTGTTTTATTATCAGATTTTGCATGTATAAAAAAGAAACATAAAGTAATGGATTTGTGTACAGGAACAGGAATAATTCCTTTTTTAATATATGGTAAATATGAGCCTGAAAGTGTATGTGGATTAGAAATTCAAGAAGATATGGTAGATATGGCCAAGAGAAGTGTAAAATTAAATTTGTTAGAGGGAAAAGTCTCTTTTTTAAATGAAGATTTGAAGAACATAGAATTTTTAAAGAAGCTTGAAAAATTTGATGTTGTTACAGTAAATCCACCGTATAAGCTAAATAATGCAGGGATTATTAATCCTAATGATAAATTGGCTATAGCTAGGCATGAAATATTGTGCAACTTAGAAGATGTAATTTCTGCATCAAGGGTATTGCTAAAAGATAATGGAAGACTTTTTATGATACATAGACCTGAAAGATTAGCAGATATTTTTACTTTAATGAGAAAATATAAAATAGAACCTAAAAGAGTAAAAATGATACACCCTAAAATGGGGAAGGCACCAAATATTGTATTAGTTGAAGGGCAAAGAGATGGAGGATCATATTTGAAGTGGGAGGCTCCATTATATGTCTATGATGATAATGGAAAGTATACTAAGGAAATAGACTCAATATATTGGAGGGCATAATATGAAAAATGGAAAATTATATTTAGTACCAACGCCTATTGGAAACCTAAAAGACATTACATTAAGGGCATTAGAAACATTAAAAGAGGCAGATTTTATAGCAGCAGAGGATACAAGGCAAACATTAAAATTATTAAATCATTTTGAGATAAAGAAACCTTTGATAAGTTATCACAAGTTTAATGAACAAAGCAAAAGTGATAAAATTATAGATTTACTTATGGAAGGAAAAAATGTTGCATTGGTATCAGATGCTGGAACACCAGGAATATCAGATCCAGGAAGTGTTATAGTTGGAAGATGTATAGAGAAAGTGATTGATTTTGAAGTGCTTCCAGGAGCAACAGCGATAACTACGGCGTTAGTCTACTCTGGATTAGATACAACAAAATTTTTATTTAGAGGTTTTTTACCTAGAGAAAATAAAGACCGAAAAATTATAACAGATGAACTTTTGAAAAGTCAAGAAACACTTATATTTTATGAATCACCTCATAGATTAATAGATACGTTGACGTTTTTATTAGAGACATTTGGAGACAGAAGAATTGCAATATGTAGAGAGCTGACTAAGATATACGAAGAAATATATAGAGATACTTTAAAACAAGCATTACTTTATTTTACACAGAATAAACCTAGAGGAGAATTTGTGCTTGTATTAGAAGGGAAAAAACTTGAAGATATAAAGGAAGAAAAAAAAGAAGCATGGATCAATCTATCTATTGAAGAACACATACTTAAATATATAAATGATGGTATAAATAAAAAAGAAGCAATAAAACTAGTAGCTAAAGAAAGAGAGCTACCTAAAAGTGAAGTGTATAAATTTTCAACTGATATATAGTTAAAATATATTAAAAAAAATGATAAGTCGAAGTATGCAATATATAATTAATTTGTTATTATATTACATTTTTTAAAATAAAAAAATATAGACTATCTAAAAAATTAAGATAGTCCATATTCTTGTTTGACAATGAACACATTATCAAATATTAGTTGTTGTTTTTAATTTGATCTAAACACTTAGTACAAATATTTTTGCCTCTATAGTTGATTACATCTCTTGCATCTCCACAGAAAATACAAGCTGGTTCATACTTCTTTAATATAATTTGCTCTCCGTCTACATAGATTTCTAATGCATCCTTTTCAGCAATGTCTAAAGTTCTTCTAAGTTCTATAGGAATAACTATTCTTCCTAACTCGTCCACTCTTCTAACTACACCTGTTGATTTCATAAAAATTCCTCCTAATTCCATAATTCGACACTCTACAATAATATACTACCAAGTATGTAATATAAAGTCAATAACAATTCACTTATTTTTATAAGAAATTACAAATTTCAACTTAAATAAACATCTTATATAAAATATACTACCATAATTTAGAAAAGTCAATAGGAATTATTTATACAACTATAATATTAATTTGAATAAACAAATTAGTAAAGATAGATTATACAACAGCTTACAGGGTATAAATAATATTTGGCATATATTACATGTATAATTTATTTGAAAAAAATACAAATAAAGTCATAAAGGCGATTAGTGAACTCTTTATCACAAAAACAAATACTATACATAATAATGTCGATGAATTACATAAATTAGATATTTTTTTGAAAGCAACAGATATTTTGAAAAATGTAAACATGTCGTATAATATTATAAATGTTAGGGGACTATTAATAAAGCAATAAAAATTTATGGCGTAATGTTTGAAATTACTTGTAACAAATTGAGGGCTACTATATAATATATTTAGATAAGAGTGGAAAGTATGGGTGTATAATAATGGCGAGAAAATTTGATTCTGATTATATAAAAGAGTTGGCGGAAGAATTGTCTAAAGGAAGTTCAATTTCCTATGAAGAGCTTCCTAAATATGATTTGTTTCTATCTCAAGTTATAGATTATTTAAATGATAAGTTTGTTGATGAAAAATTTACTAACAATATAGTCCAAAATTATACCAAAAGTGAAGTTATAACAAAACCAGAGGATGGTAAAAAAAGAGGATATACTAAAATGCATTTAATACAGTTAGTATTGCTTAGTTATATGAGACCACTTTTAACAACAGAAGAAATTAAAAAAGTTTTCAGACTTGCTTTTAATGAAATTAATGATAGGAATGATGATATATTATCATGGGAAGAAACTTATAAAACATTTACACAGATACAAAAAGAAAGTTTAGATGACTATTTAATTACATCTTTAAACCACGAGGACAAATTAGAAGAAATAATAAAAAAATTTGATTTAAAAGACAAAGATCAAGAAAGAATAAAGGTTTTTTTATTAGTACTATCCTTAATAGCAGAAGCAAGTGTTATCAAAAAATTAGTCCAAAAAATAGTAAAAGAATATGAAACAGAGTAAATAAAATAAATTGCATAAGAATATATATATAGTTAAATAAGAACACTTACTAAATGAGTCTTTGAAGTGAGACTGATTAAGTAAGTGTTTTGTAAGTAGTTAGGCTTGATTACAGAGAGGAATTAATTTATGGATAAAATTATTATAAGAGAATCTGTAAGGAATTTAGTTGAATTTTGCTTGAAAAAAGGCGATATCGATAATAGATTTTCGGGAAGTGCTAGAGCTACAGAGGGTATAAGAGCACATCAAAAACTTCAAGATGATAATTCCAAGATTTATGAAAACTATGAAAAAGAAGTATATTTAACTTACGAATTTGAAATGGATAAAGGTTTAATAAATATTGAAGGACGAGCAGATGGAATTATAATACAAGAAGATAGAATCATAGTTGAAGAGATTAAGTCTACGTATAAGAGCTTTGCATATATAGATGATTCAAATGAAGTCCATTGGGCACAAGCCAAAGTATATGCTTTGATTTACGGAAAACAAAATAAACTTAAAGAGATTTATATTAGATTATCATATATGCAACTTGAAACAACTGAAATTAAAAGCTTTGAAAAGAAATTTGATATACAAGAATTAGAAAAGTTTACCTTTGAAATATTAGAAGAGTATGAAAAATTCAATATTTTGGTATTTCAACAAAAAGGTATTAGAGATAATTCAATAAAGATGCTTAAGTTTCCTTTTGAAAAATATAGAGATGGACAACGAAAATTAATTAATATATCATATCAAACCATAAAAGAAAAAGAAATGTTATTTACTCAAGCACCTACAGGGATAGGCAAAACAATATCAACCATATTTCCAGCAATAAAAGCAATTGGAGAAGGAATTGGAGCACGAATTATATATTTGACAGCAAAAACTATAAATAGAGAAGTTGCTGAAGATACATTTGAAAAATTAAGAAAAGAAGGACTAAAATTTAAAAGCATTATAATTACTGCAAAAGAAAAAATATGCATTAATGAAACTTTTGATTGCAACCCTGAAAAATGTATATATGCAAAAGATTATTATAGCAAGGTGAAAAATGCTATATTATATATTCTTGAGAATGAAGAAAGAATTTCCTCGGAAATATTGCAGAAATATGCTGAAATATATAAAGTGTGCCCTTTTGAGCTCTCTTTAGATTTAAGTCTTTATTGTGATGCAATTATAGGTGATTATAATTATATTTTTGATCCGAGGGCATCCTTAGGTAGAATATTAGAAAGCAAAGGTAATATAGTATTAATTGATGAAGCACATAATTTAATAGATAGGGCAAGAAGTATGTATTCAGCAACCTTATGCAAAAGTCAAATAATGAAATGTAAAAAGTTAACGAAGGGGAGATTAAACAAACTACATTCCATACTCGGAAAAATTAATAATTGCTTTATTGATTTTAGAAATGAATGTGATCATAAGGATGTGGAATGGTTTTATGAAGGAGAGTCACCTAAAGATTTAAATAAGCATTTACAATTTTACTTAAAGGAAAGTGAAGAAGTTTTAGTAAGAGGAAATAAATTTGATGGGTATGAGGATATACTGCAACTATACTTTGAAGTAAATACTTTTGTTTCTACTATGCAGTTATATGATGAAAACTATATGACTTGTATAGAAAAAGAGACTCAGGAACTTAAATTAACATTGTATTGTGTAAATCCAGCTAAGAATTTAAAAGAATATTTATCAAGATGTTATTCAGTAATTTTCTTTTCAGCAACTATATCTCCAATAAATTATTATATAAGTATGCTTGGAGGGCAGGATACAACTTATAGATTAAAGCTCCCATCACCATTTAAAAAAGAAAATCTAAAAGTTCATGTTAGTCCAATTAATATTAGATATACACATAGAAAAAGAACTTTGGAATTTGTGAAAGGTAAAATTCATGATTTTATAAGAGTGCAGATGGGGAATTACATAATTTTTTCACCATCATATGCATATATGGAATTATTATGGGATGAAATGAGTAAGTTGAATCTAAATGAATTTCAACTTATAAAGCAAAAACAAAATATGAGTGAAGAGGAAAAAGGTGAGTTTTTAAATAATTTTAAGACAAATAACAACTTACTAATGTTCTGTGTTCTTGGAGGGATGTTTTCGGAAGGGATAGACTTACCAGGAGAGCAATTGATAGGTGCCATAATTATAGGTGTAGGATATCCTATGATATCTATGAAAAATGAAATAATAAAAGAATATTATAAAGAAGATGGGTATGATTATGCTTACATATTTCCAGGGATAAGTAAGGTACAACAAGCTGCTGGAAGGGTAATAAGAACCGAAATTGATACTGGCAGAGTTTTACTTATTGATGATAGATATATAACTAATAAATATAAGATGTTACTACCGAATGAATGGTACCCTATAAATAAATATTAACAATTAACAATGAATGAACAAATAACTATGTGATTTTAAAGAAAACTAGAAGTTCCGGAGGAATCTCATCCATAATTATAAATCGTAAATTGTACATTATACATTAAACATGAACTGTACGTTGTGCATTGTTAATTGGAATTAAGTATGTTAAAATATTCATGTTAGTTTTATGGAACAAAGTGAACTTAAATAACATATTAAAGTAAAATTAAGGAGCGAGGAAAATGAATATTCCATTAATTGATTTAAAAGCTCAATATAAGTCTATTTCAGAAGATTTAGATAGAGTAACTAAAGAGGTACTTTCTTCTGCAAGTTATATTATGGGTAAGAATGTAATAGAATTCGAAAAGGAATTTGCAGAATATATAGGAGTTAAGCATGCAATATCAGTAGGGAATGGAACTGATGCATTAGTTATTGCATTAAGATCTTTAGGAATAGGAACTGGAGATGAAGTAATAACTTCACCATTTACTTATTTCGCTTCAGCAGAAGTAATTTCAGCGGTTGGTGCAATACCTGTTTTTGTTGATGTAGAAAAAGAAACATTTAATATAGATCCAAGTAAGATAGAAGAAAAAATAACTAAAAAGACAAAAGCTATTATACCAGTTCATATTTTCGGCCAAAGTGCTAGGATGGATGAAATAAATAAAATAGCAAAAAAGTATAATTTAAAAGTTATTGAAGATGCTTGTCAAGCAGTAGGTTCTAAGTATAAAGAAAAAATGATAGGAGCATTAAGTGATGTAGCTTGTTTCTCATTTTTCCCAACAAAGAATCTTTCATGTGCTGGTGACGGTGGAATGATAGTAACTTCTGATGACAATATAGCAACTATAGCCAGAGCAATAAGAACTCATGGAAGTGGAGAAACTGGTCAAAAGGCTTATAATTTATTAAATAACATAACAGAAGAAATAGAAACATTTAAAGGCGGAGATGATACGGTATATAATCCGTTAAAATATTATAATTATTTAATTGGAGTTAATTCAAGATTAGATGCAATTCAAGCAGCAATTTTAAGAGTTAAATTGCCGCATTTAGATAAATGGAATAGTAGAAGAAGAGAAATCGCTAAAATATATGATAAAAAATTAAAAAATTCAAATGTAGTAGTTCCTATTATTGATGAAGAAAATGAAACAGTTTATCATCAATATGTATTACAATGTGAAAATAGGGAAGACATGTTAAATAAACTTAAAGAAAAGGGTGTGGCGACAGGCGTATATTATCCAGTTCCACTACACCTACAAAAAGTATATAAGGATCTTGGATATAAAGAAGGCGATATGCCAGTTGCAGAATATCTATCACATAGAACTTTTGCAATACCAGTTTATCCGGAATTAACAGAACAAGAAATAAATTATATAATTGAAAGTATACAAGCATAAATTAAGTTTTGGAAGCGAATATTTTAATAAAGTTAAAGTGATAATTAATAAAAATACATATGAGTATGAAAGGATTAATTTATGGATAATAATTATTTTGTACACGAGTCCAGTTATGTAGATGACAATGTTAAAATAGGTGATGAAACAAAGATATGGCATTTTTCTCACATTATGAGTAATTGTGAAATTGGGGAAAAGTGCAATATAGGTCAGAATGTTGTTATATCACCAGGAGTCAAACTTGGGAATGGAGTGAAAATACAAAATAATGTATCTGTTTATACAGGTGTTATTTGTGAGGATGATGTATTTTTAGGACCATCTTGTGTATTTACAAATGTAGTTAACCCAAGAAGTTTTATTGAAAGAAAGACTGAATATAAAGATACCATAATTGGCAAGGGTGCATCTATAGGTGCAAATGTAACAATTGTATGTGGACACAATATAGGCAAATATGCATTAGTAGGTGCTGGTGCAGTGGTTACTAAGCATATACCTGATTATGCTTTAGTTGTAGGAAATCCAGCAAGCATGCTGGGATATGTATGTAAATGTGGAGAAAAGTTAAGATTTAAAGATGAGCATGCAACTTGTACTGCTTGTGGGGAAAAATATATTAAAGATAAAGAAAAAGTTAGTCCAGTTAAGAATTAACTCTTAACTGAAAAATTGGAGGTATAGCATGTCAGTATTAAAACAACAATTATTAGATAAGATAAATAATAAAACCGCAAAAGTTGGTGTGGTTGGACTTGGTTATGTTGGATTACCATTAGCTGTAGAAAAGGCTAATGCTGGATACCAAACTATTGGATTTGATGTTCAAGAAGAAAAAGTTAATATGGTTAATGAAGGAAAAAATTATATAGGTGATGTAGTAGATCAAAACCTAAAAGAGATAGTGGAAGCAAAGCTTTTAAAAGCTACTACAGATTTTAGTTTTGTTAAAGATGTAGATACAATTTGTATTTGTGTACCAACTCCGTTGGATTTATATAAGCAACCAGATTTATCATACGTTGTAGATTCAACAAGAAGTGTTGCAGAATATTTACATAAAGGTATGCTTGTTATTCTTGAAAGCACTACATATCCAGGAACAACAGAGGAAATTCTTAAGCCAATTCTAGAGGAAAGTGGTCTTAAATGTGGAGAAGATTTTTTCTTAGCTTTTTCACCAGAAAGAGTTGATCCAGGTAATAAAGACTTTAACACTAAAAATACTCCAAAGGTTGTTGGAGGATGTAGTGATGAATGTACTGAAGTTGCAGCAGCATTATATAGAAATATATTAGAAGGCGATATACACACAGTATCATGTCCCGCTGTAGCTGAAATGGAAAAGATATTAGAAAATACTTTCAGAAATATAAATATTGCATTAGCTAATGAAATGGCTATTTTATGTAACAGAATGGGAATTGATGTATGGGAAGTTATAGATGCAGCTAAAACTAAACCATATGGTTTCATGCCATTTTATCCAGGTCCAGGTCTAGGTGGACATTGTATACCACTTGATCCATTTTATTTAGAATGGAAAGCAAAAGAATATGATTATCATACAAGGTTAATTGAAACATCAGGTGAAATCAATGATTCAATGCCTGATTTTGTATTGGATAATGTAATGAAGATTTTAAATAAGAATAAGAAAGCATTAAATGGAGCTAAAGTTCTTTTATTAGGTGTTGCATATAAAAATGATATTGATGATTATAGAGAATCGCCAGCATTTAAGGTAATAGAGTTATTAGAAAAGAATGGTGCGGACCTTATGATAAATGATCCATATTGTCCAATATCTAAATACAAAGGTAAGACATATAATTCAGTAGATTGGACAGAAGTTATAGATGATTCTGATATTGTCATCATAACAACAAATCATAGTTGCTATGATTATGAAACAATTGTGGCTAGGGCTAAAGTCGTATATGATACAAGAAATGCAACTAAGAATGTAGTTAATAATAGAGAAAAGATTTATAAATTATAAGTGAGATAGGTGAGATAAGTGAGAATCAAAATCTATGATTTTGCTCTTCGAACTTAGTTAACCAGATTTGCTGATTAACATCCTTATTCCTTATCCGTTTTAAATCTTAAACTTACTTAGCGAACGGTATATGAGTTTAATTTCATATTAAAATAGGTGTATTCGTAAATTTTTTTAATTTAGGAATATGCCTTTTTATATAATAAGGTAATAAAAGGATTATGAACTGTTACAAAATTATGATATTTTCCAATATATAGATTTGTTATATTGACACAAATAAGAATGAATAATATTATGATTATAGAATGTTTTATTCTAATATACATGTTGTGAAAAATAATCTAAACCCAAACAGGTGATAGTCACCTGATTTTCTAAAGGATTTTAGGAATATATATTAATAATTGAACGACAAAGAGGTTGTTACGTAATGAAGAAGATAATCAGTTTATTAATACCAATATTGATTGCAATAATGACTACAATCGGAATTAATTCATTATTGGATAAAAAAATAGAAACATTGACTAAAGAAAAAAACATTAATTTAATGGGGCGAAAATATCCAGATACCATTAAAGATAAAAATGTGTTGGATAAAAAAATATTATCAGATGAAGGAGATTTATTTTTACTTGGGTCATCTGAAATGGGGATAGATGTGCCACAAAATCCACTGAAATTATTTCCTTTTAAAGGAGCAGAATACAATATTAGTTGCTTTGGAAGAGCATATGCGCAAAGTTTACAACAGGCTACTTATTTAGGTGCAGGAGATATAAAAGATAAACAAAAAGTAGCATTTATTCTTTCAATTCAATGGTTTGAAGATTGGAAAGTAGAAGAACCATATAATTTTGTTGTTAACTTTTCAGATGTTCAATTTTATAAATTTTTAAACAATCCAAGGATAAGTGAAGAAAATAAAAAATATTACGCTGAAAGAATATACAAATTTTTGACAAAGGATAAAAAATATCCAGCAGAAGCTTTTTATGCTAAACTTTATTTAGATTCAAGCAAAATTGCAAATTTTGAAAAATTAGCATTTAAGCCATATTACGAAGTAAAGCAATATTTGTTAGATATTCAGGATAAAGCATTACTTTATCAGGAAGTTAAAGACTTGCCTAATAAAAGTAGTCAAGAAACATTAAAAGATGTTAATTGGGATGATGAATATGTCCAAATTGAAAAAGAAAATGAACAGATAGTGGCTACAAACCAATTTAACTTAGACGATAAATATTATAACCAGAACTTAAAAGGTGAAATTGACAAGCACAAGGGTGAGTTAAAGTCAGAAAATCTTATTCAATCAAAAGAAATGGATGATTATAAGTTTTTCTTAAGTGTTTGCAAAGATCTTAATATAGAACCATATATTATTTTACCACCAGTTAATGGCTGGTATTATGATTATTTACAACTTAGTAAAGATAAAAGAGATGAATATTATGAAAAAGTTAAAAAAATAGCAAATGATAATAGTTTAGAAGTTCTTGATTTACATGAATATGATTATAAAAAATATTTTTTAATAGATCCAATGCATTTAGGAAAAGAAGGGTGGCTTAAAGCAAGTGAAGAAATTTATAAACATTTTAATAAGTAATAAAGATTTAAATAGAGGAATATTTTTAACAGGTATATTAATTTCGGCATTAATAGTGTATTTCTTTTATTCAGCATCAGATTTGCCATTTGTATATAGTCAATTTTAGTAGTATTAGAGGGATGATATCATGAAATTATTAGAGAGTATAGATAAGTTTTCAGAAACTAGTCGAGTAGCGGTTAGATGCTTGGACAAGCAATTGACATATAAACAGCTAAAAGAATATTCAGATAAAATAGCCATGTATTTATTAAAGGAATTTAAAGAGGATAGAAGACCAATTATTATTTATGGTAATAAGGAAAATAATATTTTACCAGTAATGATTGGAGCTTTGAAATCTGGCAGAGCATATGTGCCACTAGACGTCACATTTCCAGAAGCTAGAATAAATCAAATAATAGATGAAGTAAAACCTAGAGTTATATTTAACTTCACCAATGATTCGCTAGATTTAAAGTATGAATTAGAAATAAAGCAAAATGAAGTAGATGATATTATAAATATGCCTATAAATGAAGTGCCATCTAAGGACAAGTGGGTAAAAGATGAAGATAATTGCTATATATTGTTTACATCTGGAAGTACAGGAAAGCCAAAGGGCGTGCAAATAAATAAGAGAAATATTGATTCATTTACTAAGTGGTTTGAAGAATTCCTTGAATTTGATGAAAGTCCAAAGATAATTTTAAATCAAGTTTCATATTCTTTTGATGTATCGGTAATTCCTATATATATGGGATTAGGTAATGGAAAGACTTTATTTACTTTAAACAAGGAGACTTTAGAAGATTTAAAATTACTATTTACTGAGTTAACAAGTTCTAATATAGATTACTGGGTATCAACTCCAGCACTAGCAGAAATCTGTAGCAAATTTGATGATTTTAATAATGAAAAAATAGATAAATTATCAGAATTTATATTTGCAGGAGAAGTATTAACAAAGAAATTAGTTAAAAATTTAATGAATAGATTCCCTAATGCTAAAGTTATTAATGGTTATGGACCAACAGAAGCAACTGTTTTAATTTCAGCAATAAATATTAATGAAGACATAATAGAATGTGAAAAGGGAATACCTATAGGATATCCAATTAATAATTGTGAGTTGAATATAGTTGATGGACAAGGAAACAAATTAAAAGATGGAGAAAAAGGTGAGCTTATTGTCATAGGAGATAGTGTAAGCATAGGATATTTGAATAATTCTGAAATGACAAACAAAGTATTCTTTGAAACTTCAGAAGTTAAACAAGGATATAAAACTGGGGATTTAGCTTACTATGAAAATGGTATAATATATTATTGTGGTAGAAAAGATTTTCAAATAAAATTAAATGGTTTTAGAATTGAAATTGAAGACATAGAAAATAATTTAAGAAAAGTAGAAAATATAAATAATACAGTGGTATTCCCGGTTTTTGGTGAAGAAGATAAAATATCACACTTAATAGCATTTGTAGTTCTTAATAATAACAATGAATTGTCAAATTTAAAAAATTCAACATTAATAAAAAATGAATTGAAAAAATTAATACCGTCATATATGATTCCTAGAAATATAAAAATCTTGAATGAGTTTCCATTAAACACCAATGGTAAAATTGACAGAAAGAAACTTATGGAGGAATTAAAATGACGTTAATTCAATATGGAGATTATTTTTATTTATATGTATTAATGATTGCTTTAATACCAGCTATTATTTTAGGATTATTAGAAAAACAGATTAAATATTATGGTGCTTTCTTATCAATATTAATGGTAATAGCAATTATGGGAATAGGAAAAATATTTCCATTGTTTCTATTAGCAGAAATTATATTAATTAAAGGATATTTTATCTTAAGAAAAAAGACAGATAATAAATACTTATATTATTTTGCTTTGATTTGTTCTATGTTACCAGTAATTATTTTTAAAATAAGTGCTATAACAAGTGAAAGAAGTATAGGATTTATAGGTCTTTCGTATCTTAATTTTAAAGCTATACAAATGATTATTGAAATATATGATGGAGCTATTAAGGATGTAAATATTTTGAAAACATTATATTTCTTTTTGTTTTTTCCGACTTTGTCTTGTGGACCAATAGATAGATCAAGAAGATTTGAAGATGATTTAGAAAAAAATATAGGCAGAAAAGAGTATATAGATGATTATTTGAATCTAGGTATAAAACGTATAATTAGAGGAATAGTATATAAATTTATCATAGCTAATTTAGTTAGTGCATTGTGGATGAGCAAGATTCCTACTGATATAACCTTTATAAATTCTTTGAATTATATGTATGCATATAGCTTATACCTGTTTTTTGATTTTGCAGGATATACTGCATTTGCAGTTGGAACAAGCTATATTTTAGGTATAAAAGTGCCAGAGAACTTTAATAAGCCATTTTTAAGTAAAGATATGAAAGAATTTTGGACTAGATGGCACATATCATTGTCAAAGTGGTTTGGGGATTATATATATTCAAGGTTTGTATTAAATAGCATGAGAAATAAGAGATTTAAAAATAGATTTATTGCGTCTAATGTAGGGCAATTATTAACAATGCTTATTATGGGAGCATGGCATGATTTAAAATGGTATTATATTATATATGGACTTTATCAAGGATTAGCATTGGTAGGTACAGATATATATCAACGAAAATCGAAATTTTATAAAACTCATAAAAAACAAAAATGGTTTCAATATATTCAGATAGTAATCACATTTCATATAGCATGTTTTGGTTTATTATTATTTTCAGGATATTTATATAGTAAGTAGGAGGCAAATTTAATGGAAGAAAAAGTATTAAACATATTAATTGAAGTTACAGGTAATGATGATATTTTAGAGGAAAAGGATGCAGACTTATTTGAAGCTGGATTACTCGATTCATTAGGAATTATAGAAGTACTATTAAAGATTGAAGAAGTCTTTGGATTGAGATTACAACCAACAGACTTAGAAAAGAATGATATGGCAACAGTAAATAATTTAGTTGAATTTTTAAATAGTAAACTAAATTAATAAAATACAATATACTTATTTAATATGTTTTTAAAGTGGTTACCTTCAAATTTTTAGGGTAACCACTTTTATTATATTTAAGATTACATATAATTAGCCAAAATAGAGTAAAATAAATGTTATACAATATATCAAATTTAAATATATATGTATATAAAATATGTAAACAGGACTTGGTGATTAAATGAGCAAAATAAATTTTAAATTAAGAAATAAAATAGACTTATTGATACATCTTATCGCTAAAATTGAGAAGGATGATGTATTTGCATTAGCTTCTCAATTAGCATATTACTTAGTGTTATCATTTTTCCCATTTATGTTGTTTTTAATGACATTGGTTGGGTTCAGTAATTTAAGTTCCTCTGATATATTAGAGGGATTAAGTGTTGTTTTACCTAAAACAATATTGGAATTAACACAGTCCACAGTAAAGGAGGTATCAGATAATCAATATACAGGATTATTAGGATTATCTATATTATTAATGATATGGACAGCATCATCTGCATTTAAAGCTATAATTAAAAGTGTTAACAAGGCTTATAACTTTAAAGAAAATAGATCTTTTATTAAAATTTCAATTATTTCTATGTTAGGAATATTGGCATTAGCATTAACTATTATACTATCTTTAGCAATGCTGGTATTTGGCAATGTAATAGGCGAATATATAAAAAATTCGAATCAATTATATAAGATGATACTTATTATTTGGAATATATTTCGATATGCATTTATATTTATTATTATGATATTCATATTTGCAAGCATTTATAAACTCGCTCCAGCTAAAAAACTTAAATGGAAAGAAGTTATTCCAGGTTCTATATTCAGCACAATAGGTTGGATATTAGTATCTTTTGGATTCTCATTTTATATTGATAATTTCAACAATTATTCTAGATTTTATGGAAGTCTTGGGGCTGTATTTATACTTATGACTTGGTTATTTCTTATATCAATTATAATTATTTTAGGCGTAGAAATAAATTTTGTTACATCAGAAGTTAAAAATAAAACTAATGTTAGTAGATTATAATTAAATGCACAATTAAGGAATTTATCTTTAATTGTGCATTTTTCATTAAAAAGTTTTATTTTTAATGAATACAAATTTGTGAAGTGGATATAAATTTAAAGAACAAATATTCAGGAGGTAAGAAATGAATAAAATAATATTATTAGGAACATTAGTTAAAGACCCTGAACTAAGGCACACTGAAAATAGTGATAAAGTTTATACTAAATTTACAATTGCTGTACAGAGAAACTTTAAATTACCTAATGGAATTAGAGAAGCGGACTTTATACAAATTGTAGCTTGGGGTAAAAAAGCCGAGGCTATAGTAAAGTATATGAAAAAAGGAAGTCTTATAACGTTAAGTGGAAGACTTAGAACAGGTAGCTATGAAGATAAGGATGGAAACAAAAAATATATAGCAGAAGTTGTGGCAGAGGATTTTAAATTTCTTGAGAACAAGAAAGCTGAAACACAGGCTTTGTAGAGATAATAATTTGAATTTGAATAAACTGATTTAATATATAATAAAAGATATATTAATATAAAATAAATAGTATGGTTAATGCATATTAAATCATACTATTTATTTTCATTTAATAGTATTAAATAATATAAAGAAAATATGAAAATAATTATTGTAACCCTAATTTATAGATTATAATAAAAAATAATAGAAAATAATAATTTATTTATAAAAAAAGTATTGTATTTAGTAGAGGGTATGTTATACTAAAGGTGTAAACGATATCTAAACGTTATTTTTCAATTATGGTTAAACGAAAAGAGATTATGAGATAAAAAAAGAGCTATTTTAGCTCTTTTTTTATTTTAACAATATAATTATATTGTTAAAATAAAAAAGTAAGATAGACTTAGAAATAATGTTTACATTGATAGTTAGAAAACTTATGTTAATCAAATTTCGACAAATGAAATTGTAATTATAAGGTTTTGAAGAATCTATATGTTGTAAAAGCTAAAGTGAGAAGTTTTATTGTCAATAAAAAAAATATGAATTTTAGGATAACGGACAGGCTTTGACAATATATTAACATATTATATGATAATATAAGTATGAGAATAAGAATTGCTAATTAAGGAGTGAGTGGGTATGAATTTAGTTGAGGAATACACATCTATTAATAGGGATGATGATGTGGAGTTTAGGTATGTGTACAGACTTATAAAAAAAGAGTATAGAGGAATAATGGCATATGGAATTGAAATTGAAAGAAAAGATTATGTGGGTTTAAAAAATATAAATTTAGAGAGAAGAAGTATAGACATAATTTCACCTCATAGATATAAGGTAAAACAACTAATTATGAATTTATATAATAATCAAGTCTCGCCTATTCATTTAATTGATATTATAGGAAGTTATGCAGATGAACATGCTTATGAATTTGATATGGCAATAAAACAAGAACAAGCTATAAATTAGCATGAAATAATATCAATAATTAAATATTTACGCTAGTATGTGGTAATATATTACTAAGAGAGGCGATAAATTATGATTATTGGAATTGGGACGGATATAATAGAAATCCATAGAATAGAAAAGATAATGATGAGAACAAGTAGTTTTATTGAAAAGTCATTTACGAATAATGAAATTGAATATTTCAAATCAAAGGGACTAAAAGGTAATGTAATAGCTGGAAATTTTGCAGCTAAAGAAGCAATTAGTAAAGCACTAGGAACAGGATTTAGAGGATTTGGATTAAAAGATATTGAAGTGATCAGAGATAAACTCGGAAAGCCTGTTGTGAATTTGAGCTGTAAGATTTATGAATTATTGGAGATAAAAGAATTTAATATATATGTTAGTATTTCACATAGTAAAGAAAATGCAATAGCTTATGCAGTGGTGGAGGTAATATAATGATTGAGGTTTTTTCAGCTAATCAATGCAAAGAAATGGATAGATATGCTATTGATAAAATTGGAATTCCAGGACTTATACTTATGGAAAATGCTGCAATAGCTATATTCAAAGAAGTGGTGAATAAAGGGGAGTCATTTTTAATATTATGTGGAAAAGGTAATAATGGAGGGGACGCCCTAGCATTATGTAGACATCTAATATTAGAAGGAAAAAAAGTAAAGGTTTATATTATAAGTAAAGATGAAAATTATACAGATGATTTTAAGACTAATTTTAATATATTAGAAAAATTAATTGATAAAAGAGAACTTTTGTTTATAAAATCAGAAAATGATATAGATGAGCATATAGTTAATGATATTAAAAACCATGATGTAGTAGTGGATGGAATTTTTGGTGTTGGGCTCAATAAAAATTTAACCGGAATATTTAAGAGCGTTATAGAAAGTGTAAATTTTTATGGAAAGTTTATAGTATCAATTGATGTTCCGTCAGGTTTGGATTGTGATTTAGGAATTGAGATGGGAATTGCGGTACATGCTCATATTACTTATACATTTGAGGTTATTAAACAAGGTTTTTTAAATTATAAAGCAATTAATTGCATTGGAAATATGAAGATATTAAAAATAGGTATACCAGAACAGATTAAAAAAATGAATTCAGGAAATTTTCATATTTTAGAAAAACAGCAATATAAACAATTACTTTCTAAAAGACAGGTTTATGGTCATAAAGGAAGTTATGGTAGAGCGTTAGTTGTAGCAGGGAGAATGGGATTTACAGGGGCAGCTTTTATAACTACGGAATGCACAGTTAGAGCAGGTGCAGGATTAACTACATTGATATGTAATGAAGAGGTGCAAACAGCACTATCAAACAGATTTGTAGAAGCTATGACTTTGACTTGGGATAATAATGCAATAGAGCTTATAAAGGGTGCGAGTTCTATTGCTTTTGGACCTGGGATTGGAACAGGGCAGAGAGAAGGAAAATTATTAGAGAAAGTTATAAATAATAGTAGATGCCCAGTTGTAATTGATGCAGATGGAATAACTTTAATCGGGGAAAATAAGTCTTTTCTAGATAATTTAAAAGGCAGAGCAATTATTACACCACATTTAGGTGAAATGGCAAGGTTTTTAGGAATAACTATTGAAGAAGTGGAAAATGATAGAATTAATATAACAAGAGAAGTTGCAAAGAAATATGGAATAGTTGTTTTATTAAAGGGATATAATACTGTAATTTCAAATGGGAAAGATACTTATATAAATCCAACAGGAAACAGTAAAATGGCATCAGGTGGTATGGGAGATGCATTAACAGGAATAATAAATGCATTTATTTCACAAGGTATTAATTTAGAGAAAGCAGCTCTTTTAGGGGCTTATGTTCATGGAAAGATAGCTGATAAATTAGGGGAACAAGCTTACATAGTAAATGCAAGGGATATTATAAATGAATTGCCTAAAGAAATTAACAATATTATTAATTTAGTATAGTAAAAACATAGTTAACTTCTTATTTGCTTTCATCTCCGTTAATTAAGAATAAAAGTCTGAAGATTTTCATAAATAGTAGTACATAGTAATAAATCTTTGGAGGACTTATGAATTTGAAAAAAAGTTTAGTTAACAAAAAATTAATAATAGGAATCTCAGTTTTTATTCCGATATTTATAATCTTATTAATTATAGTATGTAGGAATGTAATTATACCTTCCAATCAAGATATAATAAATGAATTGAAAAATACAAAATGCTATAGTAGTAAAGTTGAATATGTATTTAAAAATTCAAAATCACAATTTAAGGAAAGCACAATACAGTATTATAGTTTTGATAAAGGATCAAGAATAGAATTTAAGAATGGATATAATCGAGTTAAGGTTTATAAAGGTGAAGAGATTAAAGTGGAGGAAAATGCAACTGATGAATACATTTTAGATAAAAATATAGATATAATCTATCCATTAGCATTTATAGAAAATGTTTTATCAAATCCACAGGACGGTGATATCAAAGAAGTTAAGGCTGATTGGGGTCAAGGCGTTTATTTACAAGTAGATATGAAGTATAGTGGTAAAAACAAACATTTAAATAAGGCGGAATTATATGTAGATAAAAATAAAAAAGTTCCAGTTTTATTGAAGATTTTAGATGATAGCAATAAAGAAAGAATTATAATATTTTACAAAGATTTTAAAAAGGAAAAATTTTTAAATGATAATTTATTTTAAATAAAACATGGTCAATAAATTGAAATCAAGCCAACATTAACATTGAAAAAAGATATACACATATATTTATGTAAATACATAAGTTTTGAAAAAAATAATAAAAACAAATAATTATATCATAAGTGGCAAATAAGGAAGACAAATCCTTTGACAAATTGACATAATTTGCAATATAATCATAGTAAGAAAGAACTTTTTACTACTATGGAGGCGAAAACATGTCAATAATTAAACTAAACAATATTAAGAATAAGAAAATTAGCGATATAGAAAATAATAAAATTAAAAAAAGTAGTGGAATTATGGAGAAATTGTTAATACAATATATTAACGAAGGATTTTCAGCTGATTTTGAAAATATAATGAAAAATGGTTATCAAGAGATGGCTGAAATAAATCTAGAATATTCTAAGTTGGGTTTTGAATATATGTTAGATGATGTTAATGGGTATGAGGCATGGATTTGCGGAGTGTGATTATTAAAAAATGGCAAACATTGTGGTAAAAAGAGGGGAAATTTTCTATGCGGATTTAAGTCCAGTCATAGGATCTGAGCAGGGTGGAATAAGACCTGTTATTATAATACAAAATGATATCGGGAATAGATATAGTCCTACTGTTATTGTGGCGGCAATAACATCTCAAATAAATAAAGCTAAATTACCTATTCATGTTGAGATTTCTTCAGAGGAATATGGGTTAAATAGAGATTCCGTTGTCTTATTAGAACAAATAAGAACATTAGATAAGAGAAGGTTAAAAGAAAAAATTGGACATATGACTGAAGCAGACATGAAAAAGGTTGATAAGGCATTATTAGTTAGCTTAAATTTAAATTAACAATTATTATAGGGTAGTATAAATAAAACAATATTTATGCTACTCTTTTTGTGGTATTAATCACTATATATAGAACGAAAAAACAACAAAAGTATACCACATTAGTAAATAGGGTATACAAATAACATCTTCTATGTTAGAATAAAAATGTTAAAAATGAAACATACTAATATGTACCCCTTGCGGGTATAAATGAGAAGATAATAGGGGGTTTTATAATGAATAAAGAATACAAACTTGAAGAAGTTTCAAAGCTAATAAGAAAAGATATAGTATCTATGCTTACAGAATCAGCATCAGGTCATCCGGGCGGATCTTTATCAATAGCTGATATTATGGCAGTATTATTTTTTAAAGAAATGAATATAGATACATCTAAATTAAATGATCCAGATAGAGATAGATTTGTTTTATCTAAGGGGCATGCAGCACCCGCATTATATAGTGCTTTAGCTAGAAAAGGATACTTTAAAGTAGACGAATTAAAAACATTAAGACAAGTTGGATCAAGATTACAAGGTCATCCTAATATGAATGATTTACCAGGAATTGATATGTCTACAGGGTCACTCGGACAAGGAATTTCTGCAGCAGTAGGAATGGCAATAGCAGGAAAACTTGATAAAAAAGATTATAGAGTATATACAATTCTAGGTGATGGTGAGCTTGAAGAAGGTCAAGTTTGGGAAGCATCAATGTCAGCAGCTCATTATAAACTAGATAATTTAACTGCATTTATAGATAATAATGGATTGCAAATAGATGGAAATGTAGAAGACGTAATGAATCCAGGGCCAATAGATAAGAAATTTGAAGCTTTTGGTTGGAATGTTTTAAAAATTAATGGTCATGATTATGATGAAATTATAAATGCAATTGCAAAGGCAAAGGAATTTAAAGGAAAACCAACTGCTATTATATGCAACACAATTAAAGGTAAGGGTGTTTCATTTATGGAAAATAAAGCAGAATGGCATGGAACTGCTCCAAGTAAAGAACAATGTGAGCAAGCATTAAAGGAAATTGGAGGGGAAAACTAATGGGAAATAAAATAGCAACTAGAGAGGCTTATGGTAAAGCTTTAGTGAAACTTTCAACTTTAAATGAAAATGTTGTAGTTCTTGATGCGGATTTATCAAAATCAACTAAAACAGCAGACTTTAAAGCTGTTTCACCAGAAAGATTTATAAATATGGGAATAGCAGAAGCAAATATGATGGGAGTTGCAGCAGGTCTTTCAACTTGTGGGAAAATCCCATTTGCTAGTACTTTTGCAATGTTTGCAGCTGGAAGAGCTTTTGAGCAAATTAGAAATTCAATATGTTATCCAAAGCTAAATGTTAAGGTTTGTGCAACTCATGCAGGATTAACAGTTGGAGAAGATGGAGCGACGCATCAATCAGTTGAAGATATATCATTAATGAGAAGCATTCCGAATATGATAGTAATTAATCCAGCAGATGCTATAGAAACAGAAGCAGCAATACTAGCAGTGGCAGAATATAATGGTCCTTGTTATGTGAGATTGGGAAGATTACCAGTTAGTGTTATAAATAATTCAGAAAACTATAGATTTGAAATTGGAAAAGGTGTAACATTAGCACAAGGTGATGATATTACTATAGTGGCAACAGGAATGATGGTTGAATTAGCATTAGAAGCTAAAGATGAATTAGCTAAGGACGGAATTAATGCAAGAGTAATAAATATACATACAATAAAACCAATTGATAGAGATCTATTAATTAAAGCTGCGAAAGAAACTGGAGTAATAGTTACAGCGGAAGAACATAGTGTTATCGGTGGTTTAGGTTCAGCAGTTGCTGAAGTTGTAACAGAAGAATGTCCAGTTCCAGTATTAAAGGTTGGGATAAAAGATACTTTTGGTGAAAGTGGGAAGCCAAATGAACTAGTAAAAGTTTATGGGTTGACAGTTGAAGCTATAGTAGAGCATAGCAAAAAAGCTATTTCATTAAAGAAGTAATTAAATCTTGAATTTATTTAACAAGTAAAATAAATTTAAGATTAAGGATAATCAAATATAGTATATTAAAATACAGGATATAAAGCTTATGAAATAGCGAAATATCCTGTATTTTTTTATGGGTATATAGCAAATGCGGATTTGAACAACATTGAGTTGCCACTTTTGATATTCCTGAATAATCAAAAGTAAACAAGGAAAACTAAATAAAAGGGGGAATATAAAATGAAAATAGAAAAATTTAAGGAATATACAATAATAACAGTAGGAATAATCTTAGTTGCTCTATCAGTAGAGTATTTTTTTGCACCTAATAATATTGCGGCAGGAGGAGTCACAGGGGCAGCTATAGTTATAAATGAAATTATGCCGAATCTATCAATTGGAATAATAACATTGGTATTAAATGTAGCATTATTTGTAGTTGCATTTATGTTTGTTGATGGGAATTTTGGAGTAAAAACAGTTTATAGTAGTTTGGGATTATCTATAATATTATGGATAATAGAAAAGTTTTTAAATCCAATGGCTATAACTAAAGATTTAATGATGGCTACTATTTTTGGAACTTTAATTTCAGCTATTGGTATGGCTCTTGTATTTAATGAAAATGCATCAACTGGAGGAACTGATATATTAGCGAAAATTCTGAATAAGTTTTTCCATTTAGATATAGGAAAATCTCTATTAATGGTTGATTTTATAATAACCTTTGGAAGTGCATTAGTATTCGGAATAGATTTAGCTTTATATTCTATATTAAGTGTAATATTGCTTGGAATAATAGTTGATAGACTTATAGAAGGATTTAATATATGTAAGAGTGTATTTATTATAAGTAGACACAGTGATGAAATAAGCAAGTTTATAATATACACTTTAGATCGCGGATGTACATTTTTAAATGGAATAGGAGCCTATACAGGTGAATCAAATAATATATTGTATGCTGTTTTAAGCAGAAGCCAATTTATAAAATTGAAGAAATTTATTAAAGAAATAGATCCTGAGGCTTTTATAACAGTAGGGGAAGTTCATGAAGTATTAGGTGAAGGGTTTGGTGATTTAAAGTGAAACTCCATATTTTAGCTGAATTTAGTTGAACTAACATAATTAGATATATATGTTGCAAAATGATTCTTCATTTCAGTCACAACTGTCAATTGTATATTGCAACATATATATCTAAAGTTTGATTAATTGTAAATAATAGGATGAGAATTTAATAAAATTGTATAACATTACAAAGTATTCTTATGTTATAATTAATTTTGTAAGTTTTACAATTAATTTAAGGTATAGATGAATAATATGAATGTTAAGGGTAAATTTTACACTTGAGCTGAATTTAGTTGAAATTATATCTATGTGGGACATGACGTAACTAAAAGGAATATTAGGTAACTGCAAGATTTACAATATTCCACAAGGTAACCACTAAGTTTGTGCTGTACTGTTCTTAGATATATAGTTGAAAGAATGAGGACCGTAAAATTACTAACTAGATAGCAGAGAAAGAAGGAGTGTTTGAGTATGATCGAATTTAGAGGAATATCTAAAATTTATGATAATAATGTAAAAGCCTTAGCAGACATTAACGTTGAGATTGAAGCAGGCGAATTTGTATTTTTAGTAGGACCAAGTGGATCTGGTAAATCCACATTTATAAAGATGATTTTAAAAGAAATTGAGCCTACTAATGGAAAGATAATAGTTACAGATAAAGACTTATCAGTTATTACTAGAAAACAAATACCCTATTACAGAAGAAAGATAGGAATGGTATTCCAAGATTTTAGATTGATACCAAACCTTAATATATATGAAAATGTTGCATTTGCAATGAGAGTTGTAGAAGCATCGCCAAAAGATATTAGAAGAAGAGTTCCAATGGTATTGTCTTTAGTTGGACTATCTCATAAATATAAAATGTTTCCAAATGAATTATCAGGAGGAGAGCAACAAAGGGTATCCCTTGCAAGAGCATTAGTTAATAATCCATCGGTCTTAATTGCAGATGAACCTACTGGTAACTTAGATCCTGATACAGCAAGAGAAATAATGACATTACTTGAAGATATAAATAAAGCAGGAACTACTATTTTAATGGCTACTCATGCTAAAGAAATTGTTGACTATATGAAAAAAAGAGTTATAGCCATTGAAAAAGGAGAAATTGCAAGAGACGAGAAAAGAGGTAAATACGAAGATGAAAATTAATACTATTACACATTTTATTAAAGATGCATTTACGAGTTTAAAGAGAAATAGAACTATTAGTTTTGCTTCAGTAATTACTGTTCTTATAACTTTCTTTGTATTAGGAATATTTATAATGGTTGCAGCTAATATAAGTGAAGGAATTGCTAATGTTCAAAATAAAGTTGAGCTTAAAATTGCTCTTAAAGACGGTATAAAACTTATTGATCAAAGAGAAATTGAAATAAAATTAAGAGAAATTGATGGAGTTAAAGATGTAGTGTATCTATCAAAAGAAGAGGAATTTAAAAACTTACAAGCTACTACAAACGGAAATGAAGGGTTACTAAAAGGATATACATTACAAAATAATCCATTTACAGGATCATATACAGTAAAATTAGATGCACCAGAATATGCATCTGCCGTAAGTGAAGCAATAAAAGATCTTGAAGGTGTTCAAAGCATTGAAGGTCAACAAAAAATAGTTGATAAGATTATAGCAATTGTAAATGGTATAAAAGCAGTTGGAATGGGTCTGTTTGTAATATTAGTGGGAGTTTCAATCTTCCTAATAATGAATACAACAAAACTAACTGTATTTTCAAGACGAAGAGAAGTTGGAATTATGAAATTTGTAGGTGCTACCGATTGGTTTATTAGATGGCCATTTGTTATAGAAGGTATGGTAATTGGATTAATTGGAGCGACCCTAGCATGTGTAGGATTATTTTTTGCATATAATTGGTTGCTTAAATGGCTTGGAAGTCAACTAATATCTATGAGCCTTGTACCAGCAACTTATATTTTAACAACATTATCATGGGAATTTGTGCTTGGTGGAATTTTAGTTGGTGGAATTGCCAGTATAATTGCATTAAGGAAGTTTTTGATAGTATAATTTTTGCAAATAAGTATAAAGATAAATAGAAGTAGAGTAAAGAAAAATTAAATCTAACACTATGCAATCTTTATTTAAAGTCTATATATAGTCTTTAAATAAAGATATTATTGGAGTTATAATGCATGGGAAAGGAAGCTTTATAGGTGAGAAAATCAAAAAAATATATGTTTGCAAATAATAAGCAAAAAAGAAAATCAATTTTGATAATACCATTAATTTGTTTTACATTAGTTCTAATGGGGGTATCTTTTCTAGGAGGAAATTATATTGCAACTAAAGGTATCTTTTTAGTAAAAACATCACCACAAGTTGTAAGTACTGTAGAACAAATTAACGATAAGAGTAAATATTCAGCACTTTTTACAGTTAGGGATAAACTAATTGAAAAGTATTATGATGAAATTGATGATAATGTTCTTTTAGAAGGTGCTATTAAAGGAATGACTAATTCATTAAAGGATCCATATACTGTGTTTATGAATGAAGAGGAATTTGATAAGCTAATGAAACAAAGTAATGGAAGTATGATGGGAATAGGTGTTACTATAACTCCTAAAGATAATAAATTAACAATTGTATCTACAATTAAAGATTCACCTGCTGACAAAGCAGGAATCGCAGCAAATGATGTTATTGAAAAGATAAATGATGTAGATATATCTGGAGACGATATGGAAAAGGCAGTAACTATGATTGCAGCAGCGAATAACTCAGAAATAAAATTAACTATTAAAAGAGCTGATGCAGATGAATTTGATGTTACTGTAGCACGTGAAGAAGTGAAAATTAAAGCTGTAGAAGGAGCTATGCTGAATTCGTCTGTAGGATATATTCGTATAAAAACTTTTATGAATCAAAATACAACAGAAGATTTTAAAGCAACTATCGAAGAATTGAAAGCTCAAGGCATGAAAGGAATAATCTTAGACTTAAGAGAAAATCCAGGCGGATTATTATCAGAAGCCGTAGGTGTTGCATCACAGTTTATACCAAAGGATAAAGTGATAACTTATACAATTGACAAGTATGATAACAGAAATGAATCATTATCACTTGGTG
Organism: Clostridium gelidum; assembly: GCF_019977655.1. Lineage (NCBI taxonomy): Bacteria > Bacillati > Bacillota > Clostridia > Eubacteriales > Clostridiaceae > Clostridium > Clostridium gelidum. The sequence continues at coordinate 5,666,019 of NZ_AP024849.1, read as the reverse complement.
GAGTAGCAGAAGGTATGTCTTTAGTTGTATTAGTTAATGGAAATAGCGCTAGTGCATCAGAAGTTGTTACAGGAGCACTTCGAGATTATAGTGCGGCAACAACTATAGGTCAAACTACTTTTGGAAAGGGAATAGTTCAGCAATCAATTAAATTTGATAATGGAATTGGTGGTCTTAAAGTAACTATTTCTAAGTATTACACACCAAATGGTGAGAATATTCATAAAAAAGGAATAACACCAGATGTTGAAGTTATAACGCCAATAGGAATTGATGAAACTGGATATGATAAGAATGCAGATGAACAATTGAAAGCTGCAATACAAAAAATAGAGGGAAAGATGCAGTAGGGGGAAATGAAATGAGTTTATTAGTATATACATTAAGGAATGTTGCAGGTGCGATAGTAGCTCCCCCATTGGTATTTCTATTTATTACTTTAATAATAATGTTATATGTAAAAAATAAAAAAATAGTAGCTATGCAAAAAATAATTTTAGGAGGTAGCGTAAATTCATCTATTGAACTTACGCTATCTCAATTTGTTTTGGGGATTATAGCTGGGTGTATAGGAAGTTTAATTCTTACTAGTTTAGGTGTCGTCTTTAGTGCAAATTCAGGTATTGAATATTTATTTATTATATCTATATTATTAATGTTTATAAAACCAAGATTAATATGTTTTTCATATTCGGGTGCTGTTTTAGGTGCTATAAGTATTTTAATTAAATTGGGGAGTCAATTTATACCAGAACTCGCTAATAATATGATTTTTAATATTGATATACTTTATTTAGTGATTTTTATAGGTGTTTTTCATATTATTGAAGGCTTATTAGTAATGATTGATGGTGATAGAGGTGCAGTTCCGGTATTTACAAATAGGGATGGAAAAATTTTAGGGGGATATGCATTAAAAAGGTATTGGGCATTACCAGTAGCTATAATGATTGCAATAGCTATGAATGATTCATCATTAAAATATATAACAGAATCTATACAAAATCCGGATTGGTGGCCACTAATCAAATCATCTTCAGGACTTAGTTTGATAGCAGGTAGTGCAATTTCAATATTGCCATTTTACACAGTTTTGGGGTATTCCTCAATTACTTTTACAAGAAGTAAAAGAGAAAAGGCATTGGTATCAGGGATTTATATATTAATTTATGGAATTATTTTAACTGTTGTAGCTCAAATTAGTAGATTTGGAGTCTTTGGTGAAATAATAGTTGTAATGTTTACTCCATTTGCTCATGAATTTATGTTAGAAGTTCAAGTGAAGAGTGAAGAAAAGAGAAAACCTAAATTTTTAAGTGATGAAGAAGGGTTAGTGATTTTAGATATTACAAAAGATTCACAAGTTAGAAAATTTGGTGTTGATGTTGGAAGTAAGATTTTATCAATAAATAATAAAAATATTAATTCAGAAGCAGAAAGTTATTCGATTTTAAAGGCTAATTGGTATAATGCTGTTTTGAAGGTTAAAGATTCAAAGGGAGTTGTAAGAGAAATCCAATTTAGGCATAATAAGAATACTAGACTAGGTATGTTATTAGTCCCTAGAAGCGTAGCTAAAGAAGATGTTATCCCTGTTAATGATAACAGTTTTAAAACTGTTCTTAGCAAATTTAAGAATTCAGAACATAAAGAAAAATATAAAACAACAGAAAATGAAAAAGAAAATAAAATTAATGAGGATAAGATTAATAAAGATGAAGAAAATAAAGATATGAAACTGTAGTTTACAAAAGATGGCTTAGCCATCTTTTTCTTTAATAAATTTTAATTTAGGCACAATCAAAAAAATAACAAGTCCATTTGCCAGAAAAGTTCCGTATTGTAGCACAGCTACTCTTTTCTAATGTGCCCATTTTCCATCATGCTGCGTCGGCAAATTGACCTAATAGGCCAGCTATGAGGGCAATTCGTCTCCTTGCCTGATGAAAAATATTCGTGGCAACTTTGGAATTGTTATTTATTTTCATGTGCCTTACAAAATTTTTGAAAATAATCAGATAAAAAACAACTAATTGGAAAAAATAAATGTTATAAATTGTTGACTTAGTAGTTAATGAAAAGTAAAATATACATATAATACGAATGTCTGTTCGAAAAGGAGGTAGTTTAATGGGAGAATTTAAAATACATTCTAAGTTTAAGCCTACAGGAGACCAGCCACAAGCTATTGATAAGTTAGTGGAATCAATAAAACATAATAATAGATGTCAAACTTTACTTGGAGTAACTGGTTCGGGAAAAACATTTACTATGGCAAATATTATAGAAAAATTACAAAGGCCTACTATAATTCTAGCTCATAATAAAACTTTAGCAGGACAGTTATGCTCAGAATTTAAAGAGTTTTTTCCTGATAACATAGTAGAATATTTTGTATCTTATTATGATTATTATCAACCAGAAGCATACAAACCTTCAACAGATACATTTATTGAAAAAGATGCATCTATAAATGATGAAATAGATAAATTAAGACATTCAGCTACTTCAGCTCTCTTTGAAAGAAGGGATGTAATAATTGTTGCATCTGTTTCTTGTATATATGGATTAGGTAATCCAGAAGAATATAAAAAACTTACAATAAGCCTCAGAACTGGAATGGAAAAGGAAAGAAATAAAGTTATAAAGGAACTTATAGACATTCAATATGAAAGAAATGATATAGACTTTTCAAGAGGAACTTTTAGAGTTCGAGGAGATTCTTTAGATATAATTCCAGCATCATATTCAAATAAGGGGATTAGAATCGAATTTTTTGGAGATGAAATTGAGAGAATAAGAGAATTTGATGTATTAACAGGAACTATTCTTGGTGAAAGAAATCATGTAGCAATAACTCCTGCATCTCACTTTGCAACTTCAAGAGAAACTGTTGAAAAATCAATTGGACTTATTGAAGGGGAATTAGAAGAAAGACTAAGAGAACTTAATGCTCAAGATAAACTTTTAGAAGCTCAAAGATTAAGACAAAGAACTAATTTTGATATTGAAATGATAAAAGAAATGGGATATTGCAGTGGCATAGAGAATTATTCAAGATTATTAGATGGGAGGGCTTCTGGAACACCACCTAAAACTTTAATAGATTATTTTCCAGAAGATTTCTTAATGTTTATTGATGAAAGTCATGTAACATTACCACAAGTTAGAGCAATGTATGCAGGCGATAGGTCTAGAAAAAACACTTTAATTGATTATGGATTTAGACTCCCCTGTGCATATGATAACAGACCGTTAAAGTTTGAAGAATTTGAAAAGAAAATTAAGCAAGTGGTTTTTGTAAGTGCAACTCCAGCTGCTTATGAAATAGATAATTCAGAAGTAATTGCAGAACAAATTATAAGACCTACAGGATTATTAGATCCTCCAATAATTATAAGACCAATAAAAGGGCAAATAGATGATTTATATGGAGAAATTAATAAAGTTAAAGAATGTGGGTTTAGAACATTAATAACAACACTGACTAAACGTATGGCGGAAGATTTAACCAAATACTTAACAGAGCTTGGGGTTAAGGCTGCTTATATGCATTCAGAGATTCTTACTATGGAGAGAATGAAAATTATAAGGGATTTAAGACTTGGAGAATATGATGTATTAGTAGGAATAAATCTTTTAAGAGAGGGTTTAGATATACCAGAAGTTGCTTTAGTTGCAATTTTGGATGCTGATAAAGAAGGATTTTTAAGATCAGAAACATCGCTTATACAAACTATAGGAAGAGCAGCTAGAAATTCAGAAAGTAAAGTTATAATGTATGCAGATAATATAACAAAATCTATGGATAAAGCTCTAAAGGAAACTGAAAGAAGAAGAGCTATACAAAAAGAATATAACAGCAAAAATGGAATGATCCCAACAACTATAATTAAAGATGTCAGAGAGATTATAGAAGCTACCAAAATTGCTGAAGAAGTGGCAGAATATAAAGTGGATGGAAATAAAAAATTTACTAAGAAAGAAAAGGATAAGTTAATTAAAGAATATACACAAGAAATGCTATTGGCTGCAAAGAATCTACAATTTGAGAGAGCTGCCGAACTTAGAGATATAATTAATGAAATTAAGAATTAATATTGTGAACTGTGTATTGTGTATTTAAATGGAGGTTTGTGTGATGAATGATAAGATAATAATTAAGGGTGCTAAGGTTAATAATTTAAAGAATGTTAGTTTGGAGATACCAAGAGATAAGCTAGTTGTGTTTACAGGATTATCAGGCTCAGGTAAGTCGTCGTTAGCTTTTGATACGTTATATGCAGAAGGACAAAGAAGATATATGGAATCTTTATCCTCTTATGCAAGACAATTTTTAGGACAAATGGATAAGCCAAATGTTGAGTACATAGCAGGGCTATCACCAGCCATATCAATAGACCAAAAGAGTACAAACAAAAATCCAAGATCGACAGTTGGAACAATAACAGAAATTTATGATTATTTAAGATTACTATATGCAAAAGTTGGAACTCCACATTGTCCAAAGTGTGGAAAGGAAATTACTAAGCAGTCTGTTGATCAAATTGTTGATAAGATTATGAACTATGGGGATAAAACTAAACTTCAAATATTAGCGCCCATGATTAAAGGCAGAAAAGGAAGTCATGAAAAGTTATTAGAGAATATAAGAAAAAATGGATTTATAAGAGCTAGAATTGATGGGGAAATTTATGATTTAACTGAAGAAGAAATAAAATTAGATAAAAACAAAAAACATAATATTGAAGCTGTTATAGATAGAATTGTTATAAAAGAAGGAATAGAAGGAAGACTTACAGAGTCTATAGAATCATCGCTAAAAATAGGAGAAGGTCTAGTAATAGCCAGTGTTATTGATGGACATGACACTTTATTTAGTGAAAATTTTGCTTGTGCAGAATGTGGAATAAGTATTGGTGAATTAGCACCTAGATTATTTTCATTTAATGCTCCATTTGGTAAGTGTGATCATTGTGATGGTCTTGGAACTTTAATTGAAATAGATGAGAAATTAGTAATTCCAAATAGAGAATTAAGTATTATGGATGGTGCTATAGCTAGTTGGGGGAATGGAAGACTTAAAGAAGATTCATGGACTTATGCTATACTTCAAGCATTAGGTAGAGAATATGGATTAGAGTTAAATACGCCAATAAAAGATTTAGATAAGAAACATATTGAGTTACTTTTATATGGAACACAAGGAAAGAAACTTAAGGTTGAATATACAAAAGATGGTGTTAGAGCAGTATATAATTACGCCTTTGATGGAGAAATAAATTCTTTGAATAGAAGATATAGAGAAACTAATTCAGATTTGATAAAAAGTGGAATAGAGCAATATATGAGTGATGACTTTTGTCCTAAGTGTAAAGGTGCAAGATTGAGTGATGAAGCACTTTCAGTTACTGTTGGCGAAAAAAATATATTTGAATTTTCAAGTATGCCAATAAGAGAAGAATTAGATTTTATAAGTGGAATAGAATTTTCAGAAAAGAATAGAATTATTAGTGAACAAATTATAAAAGAGATTAAAAACAGATTACAGTTTTTATTGGATGTAGGACTTGATTATTTGAGTTTATCAAGAAAATCAGGAACTTTATCAGGAGGAGAATCTCAAAGAATAAGGCTTGCAACTCAAATAGGTTCATCACTTATGGGTGTTTTGTATATTTTAGATGAACCTAGTATTGGTTTGCATCAAAGAGATAATGATAGACTGATACAAACTTTAAAGAATTTAAGAGATGTGGGAAATACAGTAATAGTTGTAGAACATGATGAAGATACTATTAGAGAAGCAGATTATATTGTTGATATTGGACCTGGTGCAGGAGAGCATGGGGGTGAAGTGGTAGTTACTGGTACTCTTGATGATGTTAAAGCGTGTGAAAAATCAATAACAGGACAATACTTAACAGGAAAAAAATTAATTGAAGTGCCAAAAATAAGAAAAAAGGGTAATGGACAAATTATAAAGGTTGTAGGAGCAAAAGAAAATAACTTAAAGAACATAAATATATCAATTCCACTTGGAACATTAACAGCAGTTACTGGAGTTTCAGGTTCTGGAAAAAGTACTTTGGTAAATGAAATACTTTATAAAGGCTTGAATAAGCTAGTGAACAAGAGTAAAAAGCCTGTGGGAAAGCATAAAGAAATAATTGGGTATGAGAATATAGATAAAATAATAGATATAGATCAAAGCCCAATAGGAAGAACGCCACGTTCTAATCCTGCTACTTATACAGGGACATTTGATATAATTAGAGAGCTTTTTTCGCAAACTCAAGAAGCTAAAATGAGAGGTTATAAGCAAGGACGATTTAGTTTTAATGTTAAGGGCGGAAGATGTGAAGCCTGCTCTGGAGATGGAATTATAAAAATAGAAATGCAATTTTTATCTGATGTATATGTACCTTGTGAGGTATGTAAAGGAAAAAGATACAATAGAGAAACCTTAGAAGTTAAGTATAAAGGGAAAAATATAGATGATATATTAAACATGACAGTTGAAGAAGCAGTGAAATTCTTTGAAAATATTCCTAGGATAGAAAACAAGTTGAGAACATTAAATGATGTTGGCCTAGGATATATTAGATTAGGTCAGCCATCAACTCAATTATCAGGTGGAGAGGCTCAAAGAATAAAATTAGCATCTGAATTATCAAAAAGAAGTACAGGTAAAACACTGTACATATTAGATGAACCAACAACAGGATTACATGTAGATGATGTTAGCAGATTAATAGAAATACTTCAAAGGCTAGTAGAGTCAGGAAACACGGTGGTTGTAATTGAACATAATCTAGATATGATAAAATGTGCAGATTATTTAATTGATTTGGGACCAGAAGGTGGAGATAAGGGAGGAACTCTTATTAAAGCAGGAACACCTGAGGAACTATGCAAAGTTGAAGCATCATATACAGGAAAATATTTAAAAAGTGTTTTGAATAATTAACTTAAATTCTGTAAGAATTTGTTTTTCGATTCTATATTGTTAATTGAAAAGTAATACTTTGGGATGTCAGACTTGAATTTTTGTTGTATAATCATTAATAAGGCATTTAAAAAATTAGGATATTATTTTCAGCGTTAACTGTTAACTTTTAATTGTTAACTCTTAACTAAATAAAGTGCCTATGATGTAGGAATAGATATTGAGGTGAAAATATGAGTTTTTCAAAAATAATTGCTGGAATTTTTGGAGTAGTTTTTATTGTTATACTATATGTAATAATATACTATGCATTAAAGATAATGTATAAAGATGTTAAAAACGGTGGGAAGAAGAGAAGACCACCTGTAACAAAAGGGAATTATGGATTAGAAATAATAAATTCAGGTAATGGCAAGGATTTAAAAGATGAGTCTATTATTCCTATAAGATCAGATTTGACAATAGGTAGAAAAGATGATAATTCAATTGTTTTAGCAGACCAACATGTTTCAGGGAATCATGCTAAAATTATAGTGAGAAATGATTCATTATTTATAGAAGATTTAAATAGCACCAATGGTACTTATTTGAATGGCAATAAGATAAGTGGCAAAATGAAATTAAATAATAAAGATGAAATAAAGATTGGAACATCAGTTTTTAAGATTTTAAGATAGGAACAATTTTTCGGATAGAGTTTTATATTCTTGCTGAATTTAGTTGAACTTATAACCCTTGTGGATACATTATGACCATTGTGGTTATGTGGTACCCCTGAGTATGAATTAAATAATCTAGACCAATTAAGGCTCAGTGGGAGATTATGCATAATATATCTTTCTCTGAGCCTTACAAAAGATTAAGGCATATAAAAAAGAATTAAAAGTAATGAGGTGATATAGATTGAAAATTAAGAAGGATGAGATAAAGTTATTAATGTTAACATACCTTTTATGTATAGCTCTTTTTACAAATTTGTCTATATTAAAAGATCCTATGGATATGAATGCAATATATATGGGATTAATAGTATGCGTATTATTAACAATTACTCAGATTTTAATAAGAAAATTTTATCCCCATGGAGATAAATTTTTAATTACATTTGCATGTATTTTATCAGTTATAGGTATTGCTATGTTATATAGGTTAGATACTGGTGTTGCAATTAAACAATTAATCTGGTTTATAGGGGGGATTATTGTATTTATTGCTGTATTAGTAGCCATTCCAGATTTAAGAGACTTTGCAAAATATAAAAAAATATATTTAGCTATGACCATAATAGTAATGCCATTGGCACTACTCGCACATCAAGAAACTTATGGGGCTACTAACTGGGTTACTATTGGGGGATTTGGATTTCAACCATCTGAATTTGGAAAAATAACATTTGTTCTTTATCTTGCAGCTGCGCTTAAAGAGTATGAAGATAAAAATAATATAATAGAAGATTTTAAACAGCTTTGGCAGCCTGCATTAGTCGTAATGTTTGCATTAGCATGTTTAGTTGCTCAAAAAGATTTAGGATCAGCTTTAATATTTTTTGGGATAGCATTAACAATGGTTTATGTTGCAACTGGAAAAAAGAAATATGTGATAATTTGTTTTGCATTATTTATAATAGGATCATTTATGGCCTATCATTTATTTTCACATGTAAGACAAAGAATATTAGTTTGGAGAGATCCGTGGAATTCTAAAGATAAAGGTGGATATCAAATAGTTCAAGGATTATATGCTATTTCATCAGGGGGAATGCTTGGATCAGGTTTAGGCCAAGGATATCCTAATTTATTGCCAGTTAATACTTCAGATTTAATCTTCGCAGTTATTTGTGAAGAACTTGGAATGGTGTTTGGTTTAGGTATCATGATAATCTATTTCTTATTTTTCTATAGAGGAATGAGAGCAGCATTTAGAGTTCAAGATAAATTTTCACAACTTAGCACAATAGGAATGAGTGCTATGATAGCTTGCCAAGTATTAGTTATAATTGGTGGGGTATTTGCAGTAATACCACTTACAGGAATCACGTTACCTCTTATTAGTGCTGGTGGATCTTCCATGATAAGCATGTTTTTTGCACTAGCAATACTTCAAAAGATATCAGAGGAGGGCTAAAAATTGAAAAATGTTTCTAATAGTATAAAACAAGTTATGGTAGTTTTTTTATTTTGCTTTGTAGCTCTTATCTCTTATATTGCATATTTTCAAGTTTTTTCAGCACCTAATATAGCAGAAGAGCAAGGGAATCAAAGACTATGGGCAAAAAGAAATGAAGTTTTAAGAGGAACTATATATGACAGAAATAAAAATGCACTGACAACAAGTGCAAAAGTAAATGATCTTACACAAAAAAGAACTTATGTTAATGGCGATTTATATGTTCATGCTTTAGGTTATGTAGATCCAAGGTATGGATTAACAGGATTAGAAGCAAATTATGATAGTGAATTGACAACTTATAATAAAATTACAAATAACATCTTAAATTTAACTAAAGATTTTAGTAAAGAAAAATTAAAAGAGATGTTTAATAGCAGAAAAGAAGATGAGGTTAAAATCGGTAATGGGGTCATAACTACACTAGATCCTACACTTCAAAAGATAGCTTATGATGCTCTTGAAAATAATAAAGGGGCTGTAGTTGCATTAAATCCTAAAACAGGAGAAGTACTTGCGATGGTTTCAAGACCAACATACAATCCAAATGATTTAGAAAGTTCAATGAAGGCAGCAAATGCAGGTAAAGCAGACAATAGCCCACTTATAAATAGAGCAACATCTGGACTTTATCCACCAGGATCAACTTTTAAAACTGTCACTCTTAGCAGTTCTTTAGACAATATGCCAGGTGTTACAAGCAGGACATTTGATGATACTGGGAAAATAGTATTTAATGAAAAACAATCTCTAAGCAATGATAATGGAGAAGTTAATGGAGCTATAAATTTAAAAGAAGCATTTAGATTATCAAGTAATTTTGTATTTGGTACACTAGCGATGGAGCTTGGAAATGATAAATTAAAAACTACCGCTGAAAAATATGGTTTTAATAGTACCATTGATTCAGATGGATTTAAGATAACTCAAAGTCAATTTCCAAAGTTAACTAAAGCTGAAGTTGGTAGTATAGCACAATCTGGTATTGGGCAAAGTAGCATTTTAGCAACACCAATGCAAATGGCTTTAATTTCAAGTACTATAGCCAATAATGGGAAGATGATGGAGCCAAGACTTGTTAACACAGTAATAGATAAGGATGGAAATACAGTAAAAACTATAGATTCAAAAGTATATAAACAAGTCATTAGTACAGCTAATGCAGCTATTATAAAAGATTATATGAAAAATCTAGTTGATTCTAGAGTTGATTCTTCTTGGGGTTTTTTTCAAGGAATTGAGGCAGCTGGTAAAACAGGTACAGCAGATTATAATCTTGCGAGTGGTGAAAGTGCTAAACCTCATTCATGGTTTATTGGATTTGCACCAGCAAACAATCCACAAATTGCAGTAGCAGTTATAGTGGAAAATGGAGGATATGGAGCAAGTGCAGCAGCACCAATAGCAGGAAAAGTTATGAAGTCTGCACTAAATAAGTAACAGTTACAATTATGGATGAACTCCAAAGGGATTTTTAAAAATATAACTAAAGAAATCATGTAAGGAAAAGTGATGCTCCAAATCTTGTATTTGGTCAGCAGAACTTTCTCTGTAAGAGCTTCATCCTAAATTGTTAATTCTAAATTGTTAACTGTTAATTGAGAAAAGGGGGTGGATTTAATGTTTGATTTTAATGCTCAATTAAAGATTCTACCAGATAAACCAGGGGTATACTTAATGAAAAATATTCTTGGGGAAATTATTTATGTTGGAAAAGCGAAAGTATTAAAAAATAGAGTTAGACAATACTTTCAAAATTCGAAGAATCATTCAGAAAAAGTAAAGGCAATGGTTAAAAATATTTCTGAATTTGAATACATAGTTACAGATTCTGAAATGGAAGCATTAATATTAGAATGTAATTTAATAAAAAAATATAGCCCCAAGTATAATATTTCCTTAAAAGATGACAAATTCTATCCTTTTATAAAAATAACTACTAACGAGGATTTTCCAAAAGTTTTTATAACTAGGAATTATGCAAAGGATGGGAATAAGTATTTTGGACCATATCCTAATGCGGGAGCTGTACATGAAACAATAAATTTGATAAGAAAGATTTTTCCATTGCGAACTTGTAAAAAGCTTATTATAGAAGGTGGAAAGCAAACAAGACCATGTTTGAATTATCATATAAAAAAATGTAAAGCTCCATGCGAAGGGCATATTTCGAAGATTGATTATAGAAATATGATAGATGAAATTAGAGATGTTTTGAGTGGCAAGGATAAAACTCTTGTAAATGAATTAAAAAAGGAAATGCAGGAATCTTCATTAAAATTAGAATTTGAGAAAGCTGCATCTTTAAGAGATAAGATTTTAGCTATAGAAAATATAGCTGAAAAACAAAAAGTATTTAAATCTCATGAAGGTGATGAGGATTTCATTAATATGTATAAAGATGAAAAGGACTGTTGCATCCAAATCTTCTTCTTGAGAGATGGAAGAGTGACAGGAAGAGAACACTTTATTCTTGAAAATAGTTCTCATGAAGAAGATAGTACTGTTATTTCTCAGTTTATAATCTCATTTTATGGAGGTACTCCTAAGGTGCCTAAAAACATATATATTCCAGAAAATGATGAAATAGAAGCTTTAGAGGAATTTCTAAGTATAAAGAGGGGCTCGAAAGTTTTTGTCAAAATTCCAATAAAAGGCGAAAAAAAAGATATGATAGAATTGGTAAAAAATAATGCAAGGGTTAGCCTAGACCAATTTAAGGATAAGATTTTAAAAGATAAAGAAATGAATAAAATATGCTTAGAGCAAATGCAAAATTTATTAGAGCTTGATAGTATACCACTTAGAATAGAAGCTTATGATATATCTAATATACAAGGCGTAGATTCTGTAGGATCAATGATTGTATTCGAAGATGGAAAAGCTAGAAATAGTGATTATAGAAGATTTCGTATAAAAACTGTAAAAAATGCTAATGATTATGACAGTATGAGAGAAATTTTAGAAAGAAGATTTACTCATGGATTAAAAGAAATTAAAGAGATACAAGATAAAGAAATTAAATTTTCTAGTGGTAAATTTTCTAATTTTCCAGATTTAATTATGATGGACGGTGGAAAGGGGCAAGTTAATATAGCCCTTGAAGTTTTAGATAAGCTAGGAATAAATATACCAGTATGTGGATTAGTTAAAGATGATCATCATGGAACTAGGGGAATAATTTACGATAACAAAGAATTAATAGTGAATAGAAGTTCTGATTTAATGCAATTGATAAGACGGATTCAAGATGAAGTTCATAGATTTGCAATTACTTATCATAGAAGTTTAAGAGATAAGAGAACATTACATTCAATATTAGATGATATACCGAATGTTGGGAAAAAAAGGCGAATGGCACTTCTTATGAAATTTGGTAGTATTGATAATATTAAAGAGGCTACCCTAGACAAACTTCTTGAAACTGAGTCGATTGATAATAAGGCAGCAAATAGCATTCTAGCATATTTTATGCAACGAAAATAAAATAGACTAGAATGGAGATTTGTTATTTTTTTGAATATATCAAAAAACATGAACAAAACAATTAAATTATGCTATAATAATACGGAATAAAAATTTACTAGGTATAAGCTAAGATGGATAGAATTTTAAATTATGTTATTTTAATGGTATATAATATAATGTAAGTATATACCAATAAAATTTTACTTGTGTTAGTTTTGTATATAGATTATTCTATATCATATAAAGAAATGATATTAATATCAGTGTTTAAGGAGTTTTAGCATGAATCAGTATGGAAAGTATAAGAATTTGTTCAATAAAATATATGGAGAGTCACAAATTCAGTTAGATGCGAAAATGAGTGAACATATATACTTTAAAGTTGGAGGCTTAGTAGATATACTTTTAACTCCAAATAATGTAGAACAATTAAAAGAAACTATCACTATTTGTAAACAAAATAAGATTCCCTTTTATGTTATAGGAAATGGATCTAACCTTTTAGTTAGGGATGGTGGTATTAGAGGCATTGTTATAAAGCTATGTAAGCTTAATAGGATAGAACGTGTAGGTAATAAAATTACAGCAGAATGTGGAGCATTACTTAAAGATGTTTCAACAGAAGCTACAGCAGGATCTTTAGCAGGTTTTCAATTTGCATGTGGAATTCCAGGAAGTGTAGGAGGCGCTGTATTTATGAATGCAGGAGCCTATGATGGAGAAATATCATTTGTTATTGAAAAGGCAGAAGTTTTAGATGATAACCAAGAAATTAAAGTTCTTTCTAAAGAAGAGTTAAATTTAGGTTATAGACAATCTTTAGTTATGCAAAAGGGATATGTAGTATTAAGTGCAACCTTTGATTTAACACCTGGAGATAAGGAAAAAATTCAAGACAGAGTTGATACATTAACTACAAGAAGAGAAGATAGGCAGCCATTGGAATATCCTTCAGCAGGTAGTACATTTAAGAGACCAGAAGGTCATTTTGCAGGAAGGTTAATTGAGGATGCAGGGTTAAAAGGATTCACTATAGGCGGAGCATGCGTTTCAGAAAAACATGCAGGTTTTGTAATTAACAATGGAAATGGAACAGCTAAGGATGTATTAGATGTAATAAACCATGTTAGGGATGAAGTGAAAAAACAATTTGATGTAGATTTATACCCAGAAGTTAGAATTTTAGGCGAAGATTGAGACAAAATAAATTAAGATTCCGAAGGGTCTATTAGAAAATAAAACTCAGAAGTTCATAAACTTTTGAGTTTTATTTAATTTTAGGTTCTTAGGGATTTATCTGTTAATTGTACTTTGTTAATTCTCAATTAATAAAAGTGGCATAGCCACTTAGGCACAATCAAAAAAATAACAAGTCCATCTGCCAGGCTATTTTCCATCATAAATGAAGCTCGATTCGCTACGCTCACTGAGTAAGCGATTCACACAAAATCATAGATTTTGGTTCACTGCTCACGTCAGCAAAATGTCATAATAGGCTCACTATGATGGCACTTTACTTCCTTGCCTGATGAAAAATATTCATGTCAGTTTTGGACTTGTTATTTATTTTCATGTGCCTTACATTAATAGTATGATATAATTTGAATGTTAAAGTACATTAAAGAATAATAGATTAGTATATTTGATGTGTTTAAAAAGTATCTTTGGTCAAGGGGAGTGTGTAATATGAGATTTGTTATAGTTACAGGATTATCGGGAGCAGGAAAAACACAAGCAACAAGAGCATTAGAAGATTTAGGGTATTTTTGTGTAGATAATCTTCCGCCAAAGTTAATCTCAAAGTTTGCAGAAATGTGCGCACAAAGTGGCGGAAATATTGAAAAGATAGCATTAGTTATAGATATTAGAGGTGGAATATTCTTTGATGATTTTTTGGAAACCTTAAACTATCTAAAACAAAATGAATTTAAATATGAAATTTTATTTTTAGAAGCAACTGATGAAGTTCTTATAAAGAGGTTTAAAGAAACAAGAAGAAGTCATCCACTATCACCAGATGGTAGAGTTTTAACTGGTATTACTCAAGAAAGAGAAAAACTAAGAGAAATTAAAAATTTGGCAGATATTATGATTGATACATCAAAGTATGAAATAAGACACCTTAGGGAAAAGATAAATCAAGCTTATGGAGATAATATTCATCCTAAAAAGCAATTATCAGTGACCGTATTAAGTTTTGGATTTAAATATGGAATACCTGTAGATTCTGATTTAGTTTTTGATGTTAGATTTATACCAAACCCATTCTATATTCCAGAATTAAAGCAGTATTCAGGAAATGATGAACCCGTTAAAGAATATGTATTAAAGCAAGCAGAAACTGTCAATTTTATAGAAAAATTAGTGGATATGTTAAAATATTTAATTCCTAATTACATTAAAGAAGGGAAAAGACAGCTGATAATATCTATAGGATGTACAGGGGGAAGACATCGATCCGTTGCAATTGCTAATGAAGTTTATGAACTATTAAATAAAGAAAATTACAATGCTAGAATAGAGCATCGGGATGTAGCTGAAGATCTTCATAAAGGGGAAAAGAAGCTATGAGGATACGAGATTGGCTTAAAGTAGGAATTAAAGTAAAACGATGGTTAGCGTTTGGATTGTTTGGAGTATTATTAATAGCCTTTGGTTTTACAGAATTAGTAACCCATAGAATTTATGATTTATATTACAAAGTTTTTTATATATTTTTAAATATTACTGGAATATTTGTGTTATATATTTCAGTTACAGAAATGATGAAATCTATAATTGCATTATTTAATAGAGGTTATCTTAAAGTGTCTTTAGACAGTAGAAAAATTGAAAGCTTAATATATGAGAAGAGATTATTAGTTAAAGGTCCTAAAATAGTTGTAATTGGTGGAGGAACTGGTCTTTCAACAATGCTTAGAGGATTAAAATACTATACATCTAATATTACTGCAATAGTAACAGTTGGGGACGATGGTGGTGGTTCTGGAGATTTAAGAGAAGATTTAGGAATGTTACCACCAGGAGATATAAGAAATTGTATTTTAGCACTTGCAGATACTGAACCTATACTAGAAGATTTACTTCAATATAGATTTAAAGATGGAAGACTTAAAAATCAGAGTTTTGGAAATTTGTTTTTAGCAGCCATGACAGGAATATCAGATAATTTTGAAGAAGCAGTTCAAAAAATGAGCTCTGTACTTGCAGTAACAGGTAAGGTTATACCAGTTACCTTAGATAATATGCAATTAGTAGCAAAACTTCAAAATGGTAACATAGTGAAAGGTGAATCTCAAATTCCAGAAGAAGCCATTAGACAAAATTCTAGAATAGAAGAACTAAAAATAAATCCAGAAAATGCAACGGCATTGCAAGAAGCATTAGATGCATTAAAAGAAGCTGATGCTATAGTTATGGGACCTGGAAGTTTATATACTAGTATAACATCTAATTTACTGGTTAAAGACATTGCCAAGGGAATTAGAAAAAGTGATGCAATTAAAATTTATATTTCAAATATAATGACACAGCCTGGTGAAACTACAGGGTTTAAAGCATCAGACCATTTAAAAGTTTTGCTTAAATATGGTGGGAAAGATATTGTTGATTATGTAATTGCCAATACAGGCGAAATATCAGATGAGTTAAAAGAAAGATATCTACAAGATGGTGCAGAACTTGTTAAGTTAGATAGAGAAGATATAAACAGTTTAGGTGTAAAAATAGTTGGTGAGAATTTAGTGAAAATTAAAAATGGATTTATAAAACATGATGCAGATAAATTAGCAGAAGTATTAGCAGATACAATAATGGAAAAGAAACTTTTGTATGATAAGAAGAAAATTATAGAATATATGTATTTATCACAACGTATTAAAGAGAGAGTAAGAGAAGAAAAGGGAAAAGAAATTGATTAACAATTGTCAATAGTACATTGTACATTGTCAATTGAATAAGTAGATAAGGTAGGAAACAAAATGTCATTTTCATCAAAGGTTAAAGGAGAAATATGCAGATATATAGATATTTCTAAGGCGGAAGCATTGGCAGAAATATCAGCTATAATGAAGGTTAGTGGCACATTAGCTTTTAGTGGAAGCGGAATTAGTTTCAAAATGACCACGGAAAATCCAGCTAGTGCTAGATTGATTTTTACACTTTTAAAAGAGTATTTCAATATTCATTCAAAATTAATGGTAAAAAAAAGTAACTCATTAAAAAAGAATAATATTTATATGGTAGTGATTACAGAAGAAATGGGTGTTAGAGGATTATTAAGTGATACTGGTATACTTAAAGAAATTGATGGAATAATGAGCTTAGACTACAGGATAGAAACGCACGTTTTTAACGAAGATGATACAAAAAAAGCATATATAAGAGGTGCTTTCATTGGTGGTGGAAGTATAAGCAATCCGGAAAAAACATATCACTTAGAATTTGTAACTCATAGTGAAGATTATGCTAAAGACTTATCTAATCTTATTAATACTTTTAGTTTAAATTCAAAAGTAATACAAAGGAAGAATAGTTTTATAGTATACCTTAAAGAAGGGGAACAGATTGTAGATTTACTCAATGTAATAGGAGCTCATTCATCTTTGTTAGAAATTGAAAATATAAGAATAATGAAAGAAATGAGAAACAATGTAAATAGACTTGTTAATTGTGAAACTGCAAATCTTTCAAAAACAGTAAATGCGGCTGTACGGCAGGTTGAAAGCATAAGACTAATACAATCACAAATAGGTCTTCAAAGATTACCTGAGAATTTAAGAGAGATTGCAGAATTAAGATTGAATTATCCAGATGAGTCACTGAAGGAATTAGGAGAAATGCTAAATCCACCTGTAGGAAAATCGGGGATAAATCATAGATTAAGAAAGATTGAGAAAATCGCAGAAGAATTAAGAAGCGGTAAATATTAATCAGTTAACAGGTAACAATTAACAGTTAAAGAACAAGCTCACAGAGAAAGTTCGAAGAACGAAATATAAAATTTCGATTCTCACTTTTCACTTTGTGATTTGAAAAAGTATATTAATCAGAAATTTCGAAGAAATTTCATCATTAACTCTTAACTGTGTACTCTTAACTTTTAACTGAAATAAGGGGGTGATATTATGTTTACACATATTGTACTTTTTAAAGCAAAAGAGCCAACAGAGGAAAATTTAGAATTCTTAGAAAAGACGTTTTTATCTATGGATGGAAACATTAAAGAATTAAAACAACTAGAAGTAGGAATCGATGTTGTAAGAAGTGACAGAAGTTATGATATAGCCATTATAACAAGATTTGAGTCTAAGGAAGATTACTTAGCTTATGATGTAAATGAATTCCATGTAGAGAAGGTTAAGAAGGTTATAGGGTCTTATATAGAAGTGAGTAAAACAATAGATTTCTAAACAGTAATAATAAAATTAAAGCGAAAGATCCCAGTTCAATAATATATGGACTGGGATTTTTGAATTTTTAATTAAGAGAATGAAAATTCTGCTTTGAAAGAAATTTAACTAAAAAGTGTGAAATTAGCATACTTCTTTAGGGGGAATATGTATAGTGAAAATATTTACAAATTAATGTCAGAAAAGTATATTTGAAAACGTCTATTATAGTATAAGAGGAAAATAATAAAGGGGTGATATCTATGAATGATGAAGAATTGGTAGAAAACTTAATTAAAAAAGATAAACAGTCATTCAATGAGTTTATGGATAAATATTCAATAGATATATTGAAAACTATATCTTATGTGCTGAGGGATCCGGAAGAAAAAGAATATATTGAGGAATGTTTTGATGATGTGGTAATAAAAATATTTGATAAATGTGATAACTTTAAATTTGAATCTTCATTTAGAACTTGGGTTATGACGATAGCAAAAAACAAGGCGCTAGATTATAAAAGAAAATTAAAGAAATTATCAAGAGAAACTGAAATTAATGAAACACTTCAAGTTGAATTTAATATAGAAGATAATTATATAAATAATGAGCTGGGAAAAGAAATTAATGATGTTATTAATAAATTTAATGATAATGAAAGGGAATTATTTGTTAATAAATACATATTAGATTTATCAACAAAAGAGTTATGTGAATATTATTTTATAAGTGAAACTTTGCTATATAAAAGGCTTAGTAGAGTAAAAGAAAAATTTAGAAAATTATGGGATAGTAACCATAATAGTGAGGAGGTTTTTTTATGAATAAGGATGACTATATCTCACAAGAAGAAATGGAAGAAATAGATAGAGTTGAGGTAGATAAAAAAATATTAGAAAATATTAAAAGTAAATGTGATAATACCTTTTCTAGAATACAAATACGGAAAATATTAAATTTAGTAAAACAGGATTTACAAGAAAGTGAAATTATAGAATTTCATTGTGTAGGTAGAAATTATTCAATAGATTCTGCTAGGATAGGAGTTGCTGCGTCAGTAGTAGCTTCAGATGTAGCTAATCCTATATTTGGATGGAATACTAAAACAATCTTGATAAAAACAAATATGAAAATGATTTTAGTAGAAGTTACAATGGGATGGCAGTATTCAAAACATTATGAAATAAGTCACGAAGTACATTTAGTTAAGAAAAAGGGGATGTTCTATTTAATAGTAGATGGTGATAATAAAAAAACCATAATTGAATATAATAATATCCGATATGATTTAATAATAAATTCTATAAGTGATAAAGCCAATATTGTTATTGATAAGAAATTTAATAACAAAGTTCTGAAGGCAGGTGTAGGAACAGGGTATTTATATGTTCTTCTTGTTGGTATTGTACCTATGATTCTAATTATTATTTTTATTTTAACTAATTAGGATTTTAAGCATCTATATAGACAATTAATAAAAATGTTTTAAAACTGATGAAATCAGGATATAATATAATTAGTATTAAAAAATAGAATAAATTAATAAAAATGTAATATTAAAGTATAGAGAAACCCAAAAATAAATTTAAATAGCAGTTGATTATGAATAAGCATAATTCAGTTGCTGTTTTTTTATATAAAATTATATAAAAAAGAGCTTTAGATTGTTATAATAAAAAAAGCAGACAATTTCAAGGAACTTATTGATATATAATTATAATAAGGAAAGGAGGATTTATATGGAGAACGAAAAGGAATTTGTGCATCTACATCTTCATACGGAATATAGTTTATTAGATGGATCAGGCAAAATTAAAAATCTTATGAAAAAAGCTAAAGAATTAGGAATGAAGAGTATAGCAATAACAGATCATGGTGTTATGTATGGACTTGTAGACTTTTTTAAGGCTGCAAAAGAAAATGAAATAAAGCCAATATTAGGTTGTGAAGTATATGTAGTACCAAAATCTATGCATATTAAACAGCCAGATAAAGAAAATTCAACTTATCATTTGGTATTGTTAGTTAAAAACCAAATTGGATATGAAAATTTGATGAAGATAGTATCAGCAGCATCAATTGAAGGATTTTATTATAAGCCAAGAGTTGATCATGATTATTTAAGAAAGCATAGTGAAGGATTAATTGCCTTAAGTGCATGTTTAGGTGGCGAAGTACAATCTTATCACCTTAAAGGAAATTATGAAAAAGCTAAAGAAGCAGCTTTAATATATAAAGATATATTTAATGGTGATTTTTATCTTGAAGTACAAAATCATGGAATGGAAGAACAAAAAAAGGTAAATGAAGAAAATATAAAATTGGCTAAGGAAACAGGGATACCATTAGTTGCTACTAATGACGTCCATTATATAAATAAAGAAGATTCTAAGTCTCATGATGTGCTAATGTGTATACAAACAGCTAAAACTATAGATGATCCTAATAGAAGAAGATATCCTTCAGATCAATTTTATTTTAAAAGTGCTGAAGAAATGTGGGATATTTTTTCATATGTACCAGAAGCTTTAGAAAATACAATTAAAATTGCAGAACAATGTAATTATGAGTATAAGTTTCATGAATCTAAATTGCCTAAATTTCCATTAGAAGAAGGGCAAGATCCATATGAATATCTTAGGGATACTTGCTATAAAGGGCTTATAGATAGGTATGATGTTTTTGAAGGACTAGTCGGAAAGCCTTTAAATTATGAACAAATAGATAAGATAAAAGATGGTAGCGAGAAAGCAAAAGAATATATAGATAGATTGGAATATGAGCTTGACGTTATAAAACAAATGGGTTATATTGATTATTTTTTAATTGTTTGGGATTTTATTAGATTTTCTTATGAAAGTGGAATCCCAACAGGACCTGGTAGAGGTTCGGCAGCAGGGTCAATAGTAGCTTTTACTTTAGGAATTACTAAGATAGATCCTATAAAGTATAATTTGATATTTGAGCGTTTTTTAAATCCAGAGAGAGTATCTATGCCTGATATTGATAGCGACTTCTGTTATGAAAGAAGACAAGAAGTAATTGATTATGTTGTAGAGAAATATGGATCAAGTAATGTTTCACAGATAATAACCTTTGGTACAATGGCTCCTAGAGTATGCATAAGAGATGTAGGAAGAGCTATGAACTATAGTTATTCAGAAGTTGATAGAATTGCTAAGATGATACCGACCATGTTAGGCATAACTATAGAAAAGTCATTAGAAATGAATCCAGAGCTAAAATTAGCTTATGACAATGAGGAAAGAGTAAAAACCTTAATAGATGTTGCAAAGGACTTAGAAGGACTACCAAGGCATTCTTCAACCCATGCAGCAGGTGTTGTTATTGCATCAAGACCACTAGTTGAGTATGTACCACTACAAAAAAATGATGAAATGATAGTAACTCAATTTGGAATGGGAACTTTAGAAGAGCTTGGGCTATTAAAGATGGACTTCTTAGGTCTTAGAACTTTAACTGTTATGAATGATGCTATTAATATGGTTAAACAAAATAGAAACATTGATATAGATCTTGATAAGATAGATTTTACTGATAAAGAAGTTTATAAAATGATTGGTGAAGGTAAAACAGCAGGAGTATTCCAATTAGAATCAGCTGGTATGACATCTTTTATGAAGGAATTAAGACCAGATAATATAGAAGACATAATTGCAGGTATTTCACTATATAGACCAGGTCCTATGGCTGAAATACCAAGGTACATAGATGGAAAGAGAAATCCAGAAAAAGTTACTTATCTAACTAAAGAATTAGAACCAATATTAAAGGTAACTTATGGATGTTTGGTGTATCAAGAACAAGTAATGCAAGCTGTTAGAGATTTAGCAGGATATTCTATGGGCAGAAGTGATATGGTTAGAAGAGCCATGTCTAAGAAAAAACATAAAGTCATGGAAGAAGAAAGACAAAATTTCATTCATGGTATTGTTGAAAATGATGAAGTAGTAGTTCCAGGATGTATAAGAAATGGAATTACAGAGGATGCAGCAAACAAGATTTTTGATTCTATGATGGATTTTGCATCTTATGCTTTTAATAAATCACATGCAGCAGCATATGCAGTTGTAGGTTATCAAACAGCATACATTATGAAATATTATCCTGTAGAAATGATTGCAGCTATGCTTAATTCAATTATGGGAATAAATGAAAAGGTAGCTTATTACATTGCAATAGCAGAAGAATTAGGTATACAAGTATTGCCACCTAACATAAATGAGAGTTTTTCAAGATTTACAGTTAAGGGTGATAAAATTATATTTGGTTTAGCAGCTATTAAAAATGTAGGAGCTAATGTTGTAGATAGTATTGTAAAGGCAAGAAAAGACAAAGGTGAATTTGAATCTTTAGTAGACTTTATAAATAAGATGGAACCATCAACAATAAATAAACGTGCAGTTGAATGTTTAATAAAGGCTGGCGCTTTAGATGAGTTTAAAGTTTTTAGATCAAAAATGCTAGCAGTTCATGAAAAAATGATTGAAAATATATCAAGTGATAAGAAAAGAAATATTGATGGACAAATAAGTTTATTTGCAACTGAAGAATTAAAAAATCCAGAGGTTAAGTATCCTAATATAAAAGAATTTAATAAAAGAAATTTATTAGCTATGGAAAAAGAAATGACGGGACTTTATATTACAGGACATCCTTTAGATGATTATGCTCAAACTTTAAAAATGCAAACTTCAAATGAAATATCTAAGATATTTTTAGTTCAAGAAACCCTTGATGAAACATTAGAAAATGAGATGGCTGAAGTTGCTATATTTGCAGGGGCAGATACTCTGCAAGACAATGATAGAGTAATTCTTGGGGGAATACTTGCAGTAGTTAATCAAAAAGTAACTAGGAATAATACAATAATGGCATTTTTAAAACTTGAAGATTTAACAGGAACAATTGAAGTAATAGTATTCCCTAAAACATTAGATAAAGTTAAAGAATTATGCGTAACGGATAGTTTAGTTATAATAAAGGGGAGATTAAGTTTAAAAGAAGATGAACCACCTAAACTTATATGTGAAACGATAGAACCTTTAGAAAAAATAGATAATTCAAAAGTATATTTAAGAGTAGAGAATTCGGTAGAAGCGAAAGAGCTTAGTAAAAAGCTTAAAGATTTATTAATAAAAGAATATATTGGAGATACACCTATTTATATATTTGCAAGTAAAGAAAAACAAAAGTTTAGGGTACCACGAGATAGGTGGATTTCACTAGATAGTGATGTAATAAATTTGCTAAAAGAAAATTTAGGCGAAGAAAATGTAAAAATACAAGAAGGACTTTAACAATTGACAGCAAGTTAGGGCTTTAAAATTATCAAATATGTAAATGAAAAATATTACAAAAATTAATATTGCAAAAATTATATTAATTTATATAAATCAATCGATTATTGGGTATAATAGAGAAGGCAAATTAAAGTTTAATATATAGTTATAAAAGAATTAGTACATTAAATGCATCGAGTATCTTGATTAAAAATGTATGTTAACTATATAAATGAGCTTACAAATGGCGAAATATGTGGAATAGTAAAATAAATTGAATAATTAGAAGAAGATGAATTATATAAAACTTATTATGAAATTATGATATTTATTTTAGAATAATATCAGAAATTGGTCAAATATGATTGATAATTGATAGAATTTTATGTACAATAATTGTTGGTTAATGAATTATGGTTATATTATGTACAAGGGGGGCTAAAAATGTCCCGTAGTATTTAAGGAGGAAATATATATTATGAAAAAGATAGCTGTGTTAACAAGTGGTGGAGATGCACCAGGAATGAATGCTGCAATTAGAGCGGTAGTAAGGACTGCAATTCATAATGGAATTGAAGTTATGGGAGTGCAAAGAGGGTATAGTGGACTTATCAACGGAGAATTATTCAGCATGGATAGAAATTCAGTATCTGATATAATTCAAAGAGGTGGAACAATTTTAAGAACTGCTAGATGTCCTGAATTCAAAGATGAAGAAGTAAGAAAAAAAGCTGCTAAAATATTACAAGCCTATGGTGTGGAAGCTTTAGTAGTTATAGGTGGAGACGGCTCATTTATGGGAGCAAAATTATTATCAAAACTTGGAATCAAAACAATTGGTTTACCAGGAACAATTGATAATGACTTAGCTTATACTGATTTTACTATAGGATTTGATACAGCATTAAATACTGTAGTAGATGCTATAAATAAAATCAGAGATACGTCAACTTCTCATGAAAGAGTTTCTATAGTAGAAGTCATGGGAAGAGATTGTGGAGATTTATCTTTATATGCAGGTATCTGTGGTGGAGCAGAATCAGTCATAATTCCAGAAATAGAATTTGACAAGGATATGCTTTGCAGAACTATTTTAGAAGGTAAAAACAAAGGAAAAATGCATAACTTAATAATCCTTGCAGAAGGAATTGGTGGAGCATTCGAACTTGCAAAATATGTTGAAGAAGTAACAGGAATTGAAGCAAGAGCAACAATTTTAGGTCACATTCAAAGAGGTGGTAGCCCTTCAGCTACAGATAGAGTTTTAGCTTCAAAAATGGGAGCAAAGGCTATTGAAGTATTAATAGAAGGAAAAACTTCAAAAGTAATAGGAATTAAGGGTAACAAGATTATAGATCAAGATATAGATGAAGCGTTAGACATAGAAAGCGTTTTTGATAAAGAATTATATGATATTGCCCAAGTATTATCATAATAATAAAGGTTATAATAATAATATAGTTTATTTATATAAAATTTATAAATAGAGACACATTTAATAATGTGCCTAATCAAAAAAAGAGGAGTGTTAGTTTAATGAGAAAAACTAAAATGATTTGTACAATTGGCCCAGCAAGTGAGGATATGGAAATATTAGAAAAAATAATGTTAGCAGGAATGAATGCTTCAAGACATAATTTTTCACATGGTGATCATGAAGAACATGGTGGAAGAATTGCAAAGGTTAAGGAATTATCAAAGAAACTTAACAGAGAAATTGCAATAATCCTTGATACTAAAGGACCAGAAATCAGAACAGGAAAGTTTGAACCAAAGAAACTTGAATTAATTAAAGGTACAGAATTTACTGTATATGCAGGAGATATGGAAATAGTTGGAGATGCAACTAAATGTGCTGTTACATATGAAGGATTAGCTAATGATGTTAAACCAGGAAATACTATTTTAATAGATGACGGTTTAGTTGGATTAACTGTTAAATCTGTTTCAGGAAATGCTATAAAGTGTGAAGTTCAAAATACTGGATTCGTTGGAACTCATAAGGGAGTTAACGTACCAGGAGTATCTATTAAATTACCAGCTCTTACTGAAAAAGATAAATCAGATTTAATATTTGGTTGTGGAGTTGGAGTTACTATGATCGCGGCTTCATTTATAAGAAAAGCATCTGATGTAAAGACTATTAGAGAAATACTTGATGCAAATGGTGGAGAAAGAATATTAATTTGTTCTAAAATCGAAAACCAAGAAGGTGTTGATAACATCGATGAAATCTTAGAAGCTTCAGATCTTTTAATGGTAGCAAGAGGAGACCTAGGAGTTGAAATTCCAATAGAACAAGTACCTACAGTTCAAAAGATGATGATTCAAAAATGTAATGCGGCTGGAAAACCAGTTGTAACTGCAACTCAAATGTTAGATTCTATGATGAGAAACCCAAGACCAACAAGAGCAGAAGTTTCAGACGTTGCTAACGCAATAATTGATGGTACTGATGCAATCATGTTATCAGGAGAAAGTGCTAATGGAGACTATCCAGTAGAAGCAGTAGCTACAATGGCTAAAATTGCAGAAGAAGCTGAAAAGCAATTAACTTATACAGTTGCTGTTTCAACTGCTAAATCTCATACACCAGCTATATCAGGAGTAATCTCAAGAGCAGCATGTAATGCAGCTAGTGAATTACAAGCAGAAGCTATTATATCATCAACTCAAACTGGTGCTACTGCAAGAAGAATTTCTCAATGTAGACCAGATTGTGCAATTATAGCTGTTACTTCAGATGAAGTAGTTGCTAAGCAATTAGCATTCTCATGGGGTGTATATCCAATAGTAGCAGATAAGATGGTATCAACTGATGAAATGTTAGAAAAATCAGTTCAAACTGCTAAAATGTATGAATATGTTAAATCAGGAGATACAGTAGTACTTGCAGCTGGAGTACCTGTTAATGAAATTGGAGCAACAAACCTATTAAAGGTTAGCGTTGTAAAATAATTTAAAAACATAATTTTTTAATATACATAGAGACTTTAGTAATTATTTTACTGAAGTCTCTTTTTGATATATAGTCTGAACTGAAAATCTAATTATACATTTTATTGCCTATATAAATGTTAACAAAAAATTAACATTTATATAGGCAATATTTAATATATAATGTATATTATTACTCTTAATGAGAAATACTTATTAAATGACTATGGAATTAAATGGCAACTGATTCTGTATTAGCACCGAAAGGTGCTCTTTTTATTTTATAAACTATATATAGAAATGTTATAAATAGTAATCAAAGAGTAAATTACTTTTAAGTAATGATAACTGAGTTAATTATGATATAATTCATTGCATGGGAATAAGGCATAATCAAAAAAATAACAAGTCCATTTGCCAGCCTATTTCCCATCATGCTGCGTCGGCAAATTGACCTAATAGGCCTGCTATGAGGGCAATTCGTCTTCTTGCCTGATGAAAAATATTCATGGCAACTTTGGACTTGTTATTTATTTTCATATGCCTAAAAGTCTGGCTAAAGGCGTAAAGAATAAGAAAATAGTTAACATAAATGTAAAATTAACGAAGGATGTGTGTGTGTGTTAGAAAATAATAAAGAATATATTGTGAATATTGAATCATTAGGTTATGAAGGTGAAGGTGTTGCTAAAATAGATAGATATCCAATATTTATACCAGGAGCATTAAAGGGTGAAAAGGTAAGAATAGAAATAATTAAGGCTAAAAAAAAGTATGCTTATGGAAAGCTTATAGAAATAATAGAAAAATCAAATGAAAGAAAAGAGCCTGAATGTGATAATTATAAAAAATGTGGTGGTTGTACTTTAATCCATTTAAATTATGAAGGACAATTAGATTTTAAGTTTGATAGAGTAAAAGATTGTGTAAAGAAAATTGCAGGATTAGATGAAAAAATCGTAAAATATCCACTAGGAATGAAAAAGGAATATAGATACAGAAATAAAGTTATATATTCTGTTGGATTAGTGGAGGATAAACTTGCAATAGGATTTTTTAGTGAAAAAACTCATGAAATAATCAATATGGATACTTGTCTACTTCAAGATGAAGAATCTGATAAAATTGTAAGAGTCATAAGAGCTTGGATTGAAAAGTATTCAATAATACCAGCTAAAAAAGATGGAATATTTTATGAGCAAGGCTTGATTAGAAATATAATGGTTAGAAAAGGCTTTAGGACTAATGAAGTTATGGTTGTATTAGTTACTACAGAAAAAGAAATTCCCAATAGAGATGAATTAATAAATGATTTGAATAAGGAAGTTAATAATTTAAAGAGTGTAATTCAAAATATAAATTCTGTAGATACTAATTTAGTCCTTGGTGATAAATGTGTTACGTTATGGGGAGAAGATTATATATGTGATTACATAGGGGAATATAAGTTCAACATATCTCCTTTATCATTCTTTCAAGTAAACCCAATGCAAACAGAAGCCCTTTATAATAAGGCTTTAGAATATGCTAATTTAAGTGGAAATGAGGTTGTATTTGATGCTTATTGTGGTACAGGTACAATAACACTATTTTTATCTCAAAAGGCTAGAAAAGTTTATGGAGTAGAAATTTTAGAACAAGCAATTGAAAATGCAAAAGTTAATGCAAAGCAAAATGAAATAGCTAATTCTGAATTTTATGTAGGTAAAGCAGAAAAGATAATTCCTCAATTAATAAATGATGGAGTTAAGCCAGATGTAATAGTAGTAGATCCACCAAGAAAAGGGTGTGAAGCTAAATTACTAGATGCAATAGGAGAAGCAAAGCCTAAACGAGTAGTATATGTATCTTGTGATCCAAGTACTTTAGCAAGGGATTTAAAACATTTGAATGAGTTGGGATATGAGACTGTAGAAGTACAGCCGGTTGATATGTTTTCTATGACCAAACATGTGGAGACAGTGGCTGTGCTATATCACAAGTAGAAATTATTATGACAACATATTTAATGCGTTGGTAGATAGAATTGAGATTCTAGAACCAAGGCATTTTATGTTGTATTAAAATATTTTAAAACAATAAGTTATAACATGAAAAGTTATAACATAAAAATTCAAATGATATAGACAAAGTTAATGGTTATATGATAATCTAGACTTATAAAGTTGTTAATAATTAGGCGTAATTTCTTATCTTAAATGGATACGAAATTTAATTAAAAGGAAATAAGAAATATTGTTAGGAGGATGAGGAATGTATTTTAAAGACAAGCATGGATTCCAAAAGGATTTTCTATGGGGGAGTGCATCTGCAGCGTATCAAGTAGAGGGTGCTGCTGAAGAAGAGGGAAAAGGAAGAAGTAACTGGGATGAATTTGTAAGGATTCCTGGAAAAACATTTAAAGCTACAACAGGTGATGTAGCAGTTGACCATTATCATCGTTTTAAAGAAGATATTGCTTTAATGGCAGAAATGGGATTAAAGAGTTATAGATTTTCAATTTCTTGGTCAAGAATTTATCCAAAAGGCAAAGGCGAAGTTAATGAAAAAGGCTTACAATTCTATGATGATGTAATTGATGAATGTTTAAAATATGGAATTGAACCAATGGTTACAATTTATCACTGGGATCTACCACAAGCTCTTCAAGAAGAATATAGCGGATGGGAAAGTAGAAATATAATTGATGATTATGAAAATTATGCAATTACTCTATTTGAACGTTATAAAGGTAAAGTTAAGTATTGGATAACTTTAAATGAACAAAATGTATTTACAGAACATGGATGGATGATGGCAACACACCCACCAGGCAAGAAGAATGATTTAAAGATGTTTTATCAAGTAAACCATCATGCAAATATAGCTCATGCTAAAGCAGTACTTGCATTTAAAAAGATAATCCCAGATGGGAAAATTGGTGCAAGTTTTGCATTTTCACCATCTTATCCAATTGATTGTTCACCTATAAACAATATGGCAAAGGCGGATTATGATGATTTAAGATCATTCTGGTGGATGGATGTTTATGCATATGGACGTTATCCAAAAGCAGCCTTTAAGTATTTGGAATCACAAGGCGTTGCACCAAAGTTTGAAGATGGTGATGCTGAACTTATGAAATCAGCTTCACAAGTTGACTTTATGGGAATAAACTACTATCAAACAGCAGTTGTTGAATACAATCCAATAGATGGTGTTGGAATGGCTGAAATGAATACTTCGGGTAAAAAGGGTACAGCACAAGTTAGTGGAACACCTGGATTATACAAGAACCCAGCTAATCCACACTTGAAAACTACAGATTGGGATTGGACTATTGATCCTATGGGAATAAGAATGTGCTGTAGAACTGTCACAAGCAGATATGATTTACCAATAGTTATTTCTGAAAATGGACTCGGAGCATTTGATAAGAAGACTGAAGATAATAAGATTCATGATGATTATCGTATAGCATATCTAAAGGCCCATATAGAAGAATTAAAGGAAGCTGTTAATGAAGGCTGTGAAGTACTTGCATACTGCACATGGTCAATAACAGATCTATTAAGCTGGTTAAATGGATATCAAAAACGTTATGGTTTCATTTATGTAGACCGTGAAGAAGAAGAAGGAGCATCAATGGATCGTTACAAGAAGGATAGCTTCTATTGGTATCAAAATGTAATAAAGACTAATGGTGAAGAACTATAGTTTAAATTTAAAGGAGTCATTGATAATAGTATCAATGACTCCTTTAAATTTTAAAATATATATGCTGAAATCTATAAAACCTTTTGGAGTAATCCAAGAGTTTTTTGCAACTTAAATTAAAAGAAGTAAGAAAGCTTGCAAGTAATTTAAGTGAGATGATAAAGAAATTTAAAGTGTAATTGTAAAAATGAATTCTAAGAAAAGAACTAATAAGAAGGAATATATTACATTATGAATAAATAGAATATTTAAATTAGTTATGAGCAAAATATAGTTGCAATAAAAAATAGAAAGAAGGAATTATTATGCCAACAGGAACAAAACTTGAAACAGCATTAGCTAGTGCTAAAGGATTAGCTTCTGATATGAAGACATTTTCTTTAGATACAGATAATCAAGAAGCAAAACAAATGTTTTGTCAACTTTCAAACACAATGGAAAACGTATCACAAACACTTCAATCAAGATTTGACTTTGTGAAACAAGAAGAACCTCAATACAATAAATAATTAATATTAGTAGAGGGAGTCATTGAGACAAATATCAATGACTCCCTCCACTAATTTAAGGTTTATTTTCCTAATCCCTCCCAATGTTCATAAGCTTCATTTAATTGCATAAATGAAGAAGATTTATCTTTTGCCATTATAGCACCACGAAGACGAGCTATACTTGTATCAAACGAATTTATCTCATCTCTTTCGGAACTGAATTGTATT
This sequence comes from Clostridium gelidum, assembly GCF_019977655.1. Taxonomy (NCBI): domain Bacteria; kingdom Bacillati; phylum Bacillota; class Clostridia; order Eubacteriales; family Clostridiaceae; genus Clostridium; species Clostridium gelidum. Next base: position 5,635,391 of record NZ_AP024849.1, on the reverse strand, counting down.
CTTTTAACTACTTTCTCCCATACATTTGATAAATTCTCTGTCTTATCACTAGCACTTTCCCAGTTTTCAGATTCTACATCCTGAATAATCAATTCGATTGATTCAGGAATATTATCATCTTTTCCTAGAGATCCTTTTAAAATACTACTACTAAGCATAATTAATACAAAAAAAGCTAATGTCACTATGGGGATAGTTATAACTAAAAATTTTCTCATAATAATTTTCCTCCTTAATATGGTCCTTTAAAATCACCGATATCAGTTATCTTTTTTATGTGATCATCATATTTATCTACATACAAGGAACCAGAAGGTGTTAATGTTGCAAGAAATACTTCTGAAACGTCTTTAATTTCTTGCATTTTCAACTGATCCATAATCCATTTTTTGGTTTTGTTAAGTTGCCTTAGATTTTCATCTATAAGGATTCCATCATAAATAAGTTCTGTACTGATACCAGTTGGTGCTTTAAGAATACTCATATCTTTAGGTGTTAAAGGTTCATAGTCTGGCTTTTTTAGTACAGAGAGTTGGCCATTTGTTTCGATAATTGCAAAATCTACCTGTGACAAATCAAAAACATCTTTATTTCTTAGTAACCCCATAATATCAGAGATTTTGTATTTCATTTTTCGTAATGCATTCTCCATTATTTTGCCATTCATGATGATAATAGTGGGTTCTCCATCTATATATTTTGAAGCATATCGCCATTTTAAAGTAATGGATTCCATTAAATATCCAAGTAGAGCCCAAGTGAAAAGCCCGATAAAATGAGGCCAAGCTCTACTGGATAAGTCTGTAGTAAGAGTTGCAGCAATAGATCCAATTGTTATTCCAAGTACATAATCGAAAAAACTTAATTGGCTTATTTGTTGTTTCCCTAATATCTTCGCAAAAATAAGTAAAGAAAAGAATCCAATAATAGAACGCACAAAAACTACTAATCCTTCATTCAATTTTTTATACCTCCTTATCTTAAATAAAGCATTTCAAATAAAATAGACTATAGTGGGAACTTGTTATTTTTTTGAATATGCCTAATATATATAGTTATTATTTAACTTAAAGTAAATTTTATACTATATAAGATTACATATATTTATAGAATAATTAATGCTACAATGTTATAATTTTAATATATCGAATTTGAAGGAATTATTAATGAAAATAAATATAATTGATATATATATGAGATTAAAGGTGATATTAGGGGATTTTCTTATAAAACAGAAAAAAGTCAAGAATCTTATTCAGATATATATTGGAATTAAATGTTAAAATGGCAATTAATTATGGTATTATATTTATATTAGAAATTTACGATCAATAATGTGAAAAATGAAGTATTATGTATTAATTGAGAACTTAAAGCCATGTGAAAAGCAAAAGGGAAAACTATTATAAAATGTGAAGACTTAAAATATTAAATAAATTAATTCAAATTCAGTTAAGGTACATATTAGAAAGGGGACAAACATGGATATATTTTTGGTTATAGGTCTTATTGGTGGTCTAATAATTGTAGTTGCAGCTATGCTAGAAAAAGGGGCTAGTCTTGCGGTACTATTAAGCGTTGAAGCAATAATGGTAATTCTTGGGGGTACTGTAATTGGATTGATGAATTCTTTCCCAAAAGGTGAGTTTATGAAATTGGGTAAAGTTTTTGGGGTTCTTTTTAGTAATAAGAATCAACAAGATCCTAGTGAAATTATTGTGCAACTTGTAGAAATGGCTCAAACAACTAGAAGAGATGGATTGCTATCTCTTGAAAGTACTATAAATGGACTAGAAAGCAAATTCTTGAAAAAAGGATTAGAGATGGTGGTCGATGGTCTAGAGCCAGACCTTATAAAAGAAGTATTAGAAATAGAAATTGAGAGTATGGAAGAAAGACATAGGCTTGGTATTACAGCCTTTTCATCAGCGGGAGGTACAGCTCCAACCCTTGGAGTTTTAGGAGCTGTTATTGGACTAATTGGTGCTCTTGGAAATCTTAATGATATTGAAAAACTTGGGGAAAGTATAAAGTCAGCTTTCGTTGCAACAGTTTATGGTATTTTTACTGGATATTTAATTTGGCATCCATTTTCAAACAGATTAAAAAGAAAATCTTTAGAAGAAGTAACAAGTATGAATATTATGCTTGAAGGAATTTTAGCTATTCAAGCAGGGAACAATCCAAAGAGTATTGAAAGAAAACTAGTAGGGATGATAGAACCTAGCAAAAGAGCAAGATTTGAAGAAAACAATAAAGAAAACTAATTTAAAGGAGAATAATGATGAGAAAGAAAAAAGAACATCATGAAGAGCATGTTGATGAAGCGTGGCTTCTTCCATATTCAGATATGTTAACACTCCTATTGGCACTATTTATTGTTATGTTTGCTATGGGTCAAACCGATGCAGCAAAATTTAATGCAATGAGCCAACAATTTAATATTATTTTTGCAGGTGGTAGTGGGGTAATGCAACGCGATGGTAATTCAGTTATCTCTATGGAGGTTTCACCAGGACAAGCTGAGGATGACAAGATGACTGAAGTAAAGAAAATGTTAGAGGCAGAAATTACAAAAGAGGGTTATTCTGATAAGGTTAAGGTTGCTCTTAACGGTGAGGGATTAGAAATTTCAATACAAGATGTTGTGCTTTTTAATACAGCTGAGGCAGAGGTTAAAAATAATTTATCACCATTACTTGTACAAATTTCAAATCTGCTTCAAGGCTTAGAGAATAAAGTTAAGGTTGTAGGCTATACTGATAATGTACCTATTAAGAATGATAAATTCCGATCTAACTGGGAATTAAGCGCAATGAGAGCTATAAATGTAATGAATTTTATGGTTGCTTCAGGGGAAATTAGCGCTGATAAAGTATCTATTCAAGCTTACGGTGAATATATGCCTAAATTTGAGAATACCACAGAGGCAGGTAGAGCTAAAAATAGAAGAGTAGAAATCATTGTAATTAGAAAGTATCCACAAACTGCACAAGAAAAGTCAAATTGATAGGATAAATAGAAAATTTTTAATTATATATATATTGCAATTAAGAATTAATAATGTACAATTGATAATTTAGGATGAAGTCACTACGCGATTTTTTTAATAATTAGTACTGTAATTGTAGAAAACCAATTAAAATATATATAACGATTATGGAAAGCATTCAATTTAAATGAACAGTATTCTGCTGATTATGCAGGGTAGAGTTTAAGTTAATTGAGTGCTTTTTTGCTTGTTTAGGATTGTAAATAAAATGTAGTGGAATCATTTTTTAGAATTAAAAATTATAATCATATACTTATGCAATTTGAATTTAAATATGCGTAGTCGTGTAATTTGCATTCAAATAAATGACCTGTGGTACTTAAGAGATTTTTATAAAGAACTTAAGATATAAATAATATATTATAATATGACATACTGTTGTCAAGTTACAATTGATATACTGACTTTAGTTCATCTAAATTATATTTGAAGATGACTTTTTAAAATAGTACATTCTAGTTTCAAGTAAAGTTTTGAGAATAACTATTATATTATTAATGAAAAGGGGTATATAAAATGAATTATGAAGTAGTGTATTTAAAAGAAAAAATAGTAGCAGGGATTACAATCAGAACAAGCAATAATGATCCTAATATGGGAAAAGCTATAGGTGAAACTTGGCGACATTTTTTTGCAGATGGTGTTTATGGATCAATTCAAAACAAGAAAAATGATAGAAGCATTGGTTTATACGCAAATTATGAAGATAAAGTTAATGGTGCTTACGATGTGATGATTTGCTGTGAAATTTCTAAAGATAAAAATATGCCAAGTGAAATTGATGTGAAAAAAAGTGCAGAAGGCAAATATGCAAAATTCGTAGCTAAAGGCAATGTACAAAAAGCAGTAGCAGAATGTTGGGGTGAAATTTGGGCAATGGATTTGGACCGAAAATATAGTTCTGATTTTGAGGAATATATAAGCGGTGGGGACATGGATAATGCTGAAATAAATATTTATATCTCAATAAATTAGTAATTGTAATTTGAGTATAATGATTATGATAGAAGTAATTTGCTATAATAGAGAAAAATAAACAGTTCAATAAATGATTTTTATGTAGGGGAGGTTAATAATGGAATTCATATCTGCTAAAACTATTATATCTGGATATGTTGAGAATAGTCCTTGGTTTGGGAATAATTATAATATGAATATTTACAAGGGGTGTTGTCATGGATGCATTTATTGTGATAGCCGTAGCGAATGTTATAGAATAGATAATTTTGATACAGTAAGAGCAAAAAAAGATGCCCTTGCATTAATTAATAAGGAACTTAAATCAAAGAAAAGAAAAGGTGTAATAGGAACTGGAGCTATGAGTGATCCTTATAATCCCTTTGAAAAAGAATATTCTTTAACAAGAGGTGCCTTAGAACTTATTAATATGCATGGTTTTGGTGTTTCAATTATTACGAAAAGTGATTTAATAAAAAGAGACATTGATATATTAAAAAAGATAAAAAGTCATTCGCCAGTGCTTGTTAAGATAACAGTAACAACTTGCGATGATGAACTTTGCACGAAGATAGAACCTAATGTAGTGGTAGCCTCAAAGAGATTTTCTGCCATAAAGGAACTTTCTGATAACGGGATTTTTGCTGGAGTATTGCTTATGCCAGTTCTCCCATTTTTAGAAGATAATGAAGAAAATATAAATGGAATAATTAATCTTGCACATGAAAGTGGAGCTAAGTTTATATATCCAGCCTTTGGAGTGACTTTAAGACAAAACCAAAGAGATTGGTATTTTAAAAAGCTTGATGAGAATTTTCCCGGAATTAAGCAAAAATATATAGGGCAGTATAAAAATGATTATGAATGTAAATCAAAAAGAGCCAAGGAATTATGGAAGGTATTTAAAAGAGAATGTGATAATTTTGGCATACTATATAAAATGGAAGATATTATTAATGCTTATAAGAAGGGGTATGAAGACGATCAACTTTCAATGTTTTAAAAGCAAGTATTAATAATATATCTTGTAATGTATAATAAATTTAGGTGATAAAAATGCAAATAAACAGATTATTTGAAATAGTATATATTTTACTAGATAAAAAAACTATAACAGCCAAGGAACTTTCAGAACGCTTTGAGGTGTCAGTTAGGACCATTTATAGAGATATTGATACGCTATCAATTGCAGGTATACCCATTTATACTAACAAAGGTAAAGGTGGAGGAATCAGCCTTATGGATGATTTTGTACTTAATAAATCTGTGCTTTCAGAGAAAGAACAAAATGAAATATTAATGAGCCTTCAAAGCTTAAATGCCATGAAATTCCTGGATGTAGAGCCTGTTTTAAAAAGACTTAGTACAATTTTTAATAAAGAAAGTACTAATTGGATTGATGTTGATTTTTCTAGGTGGGGTAGTGATGATAGTGAAAAAGAAAAGTTTAATATCATTAAAACAGCTATTCTTAGTACTAAAATAATAAATTTTGACTACTTTAGTTCCTATGGAGAAAAAACTTTAAGGACTGTTGAACCATTAAAACTTGTTTTTAAAGGACAAGACTGGTACCTCTATGGCTTTTGTAGGATTAAGAGTGAGTTTAGAATTTTTAAAATCACACGAATTAGAAATATGAAATTATTAGATGAAACTTTTAAAAGAGATATTCCAATTTATATTTGGGATGATGGTGATAAATCTTATAAAAATAAAATGGTCACTTTAATTTTAAAAATTGATCAAAGAATGGCATATAGAGTTTTTGATGAATTTGAACAAGAAAATATTGTGAAAAATTCAGATGGAAGCTTTAATGCAACTGTTACTTTTCCAGAAGGTGATTGGATTTATGGGTATGTACTGTCTTATGGAGAGTATTGTGAAGTTATAGAGCCAAAAGATGTTAGAGAAGTTATAAAAATAAAGTTTGAAGAAGGATTAAAAAAATATACACAATTAAAAAAAGCGCGAAGCGTAACCAGGAACTTAAATTAAAAAAAGCATGCACATATAAAAAATGTGCGAATCACAATTAAGAACATATTAAGAGCAACCAAGAATAATTTATGATGAAAATTAAATAAAGTGTCATTAGAAGTTGAAAATCGTCATTAATACTCAACAAAGATATCTGAATAAGCTTTTAGAAAATCTTTATTATAGAATGAAATATCCCTTACAATGCCTAATCAATTAGTAGTAATGCCAAACTTAAAAGCATAGTAAGGAAAATAATTAAAAACAAGAAATAACTTTGCATACTGAAATAACAATAGAAATTAAAATGAAGTAAGAAATTTTATAGTGAGAGTAATACGTTTTGTTATATTAAAAATAAGTGTGAGGTGATTAAATTGCTGAACGAGCGCCAAGAAAAAATTATAATGTTACTTAAAGATAATAAAAAGTGGATGATAGGCAAAGAATTTTCTGAGTTTTTAAATGTGTCAGATAGAACCATAAGGTCTGATATTGCATATATAAATTTATACTATGAAGATATACTTATCGAATCAAATGTTCGAAATGGTTATCATTTAAATGAAGAATTATCGTCAAATTTAAATATTCATTCAGAAAATATAATTCCACAAACATCTTTTCAAAGATGTTTTTATATTATTCATGAATTATTGTTAAAAAAGAATGAACTTAATCTAATTTCTGTAAAAGACATAGTGTTTGTTAGTGATTCTTCAATGGAAAACGATTTAAAAGAAATAAAAAAAATCTTGGAACCTTATCCTACACTTAAACTTGTAAGGCATAAGAATTATATATCTTTAGAAGGAAATGAGGAGAATAAAAGAGAACTTTATGCAAATTTACTTATGAAAAAAATAAAAGGAAACTATTTAAACCTAGATTCTTTAGCTGTTCTATTTCCAAATTTCGATCTGCTTGCAGTAAAAGAATTACTAGAGGATATATTTGAAAAATATAATTACACCGTGAGAGAAATGGAATTTCCAATAATTATGACTTATATTGGAGTGGCAATTGAACGTATACTTTGCCATAATTACATAGAAACAGATGGAAAAAATGAAAACATTACTGGTAGTATAGAATTTTCTATAGCACAAGAATTTTTTGAAAATGTATCGAAAAAATTAAACATTGAACTTAAAAAATATGAAAACACTATTTTGGCATCCATATTGATTGGAAAAACACAAGCTGATATTAAAGATAGTAAAGATAGGGCTCTTTTATTGAATTATGATTATAGTACGAACCAATTGGTAAGTAACATATTAGAAGATATATATATTCAATTTGATGTTGATCTCAGGAAAGATGAAGATTTAAGGGGAGGATTATGTGTTCATATTCAGCAACTTCTTGAACGAAAAAAGAAAAATATTAATGTTTCCAACTTGTATCTGGATGAATTAAAGCATAAATATCCATTTTTTTTCGATATGGCTATTAGAGTAGGTAAATTAATTGAGGATAAATTAAATATAACCATTGACGAAAATGATATAAGCTTTATTGAACAACACTTAGGTGGTGCTCTTGAAAGGATGAATTCTAAAAATAAATATCGAGTAATCATGATGAATCCAAATAATCAAGCTTTGTCAAGTATGTGTATAAAAAAAATAGAGAGTATATTCCATGAACGCATAGAAATTTTGGGGTTTATTAATTATTTTGAAAAGAAGGAAGTACTTAAGGTAAAACCAGATTTGATTCTGACTACTCTACCATTAGAACATGATTTGAATATTTTAACAGTACAGATTTCGATTTTTATGAGCTTAGAAGATAAAATTAAAATTTTTAAAGCTTTAAATTTACTGGATAGTAATAGATTTAAAGTGAATTTTATCAGTGATTTCAAGACTATGATGGAACCTCGCTTTTTTTATTTTGATCTTGATTTGGATACTCCAAAAAAAGTTTTGAGCTTTATGAGTGATGAACTCTATAATTCTGGTTCTGTTAAGAAGAATTTCAAAGAGGCAGTATTAAAACGGGAAGAACTTTTCCCTACATCATTCATTTATTCTTTTGCAATCGCTCATCCAAACATAGCAATGAGTAAAGAATCGAAAATTTCAGTTGCGCTGCTAAAAAAACCAATACAATGGGGAGAATTTCAAGTGAAATTGGTTTTGCTATTATCTATTCAGGAAGGAAAGCAAAAAATGCTTAGAACTTTTTTTGATTGGCTGGGTAATATAGTAAGTGATTCTAAAAAGCTATCTTCACTTATGAAAACAACAACTTATAATGAATTTATTAATCAGATTATTAAATAAAGGAATCCGTGCATAAATAAAAATCATTAATATTGGCAATATGTTTATGCGCAGATTTTTTTATTTCCATTTTTTATATTGTGTAAATAGGTTCCTAACATTAGGAAGAAACATTGGAAGCATTTGTTACAAATTCATGTATAATTAAATTATAAGTAGCATATTTTAAACTACGAACAATAGGAGGGTACAATGGAAGGATTAGAATTAGTTTGTTTTCAGCTAATTTCTGCTGCTGGGATAGCACGATCTTGCAGTATTGAAGCAATACGAGAAGCTAAGAAGGGAAACTTTGAAAAAGCAGAAGAACTAATGAAAGAAGGTAAAAGCCAGTTTTTGAAGGCACATGATATACATAGTAAATTGCTTCAGCAGAACACGAATGACGAAAATACCAATAGCTTAATATTGGTTATGCATGCGGAAGATCAGCTTATGAGTGCAGAAATGTTTGAAATATTAACGAAGGAATTTATTGATAACTTTAAAAGAATGCTTAAATTAGAACAAAAAGTTAATTGAAATTTTATTAAATAATAAAATCTAATTTCATAATGGAGAGGAAGTGATATTAATGAAGAAAATTTATCTATTTTGTAGTGCAGGAATGTCTACAAGTTTGCTTTCAGCTAATATGCAAAAATTAGCTGATGCTCATGGCCTTCAAGTTGAAGTGAAAGCGTTTTCACTAGCAAGCCTTGATGATATTTATGAAAAAGATCATCCGGACTGCATTTTAATAGGCCCTCAGGTGAGATTTGCCTATGAGGAAACTAAAAATAAATACAATAAATTGAATACTCCAGTGGGGTTAATTGATAGCAATGATTATGGTACTATTAACGGCGCAAATGTTTTAAAATTAGCATCAAAATTGATAAAGCAGGGTGTTTAATAAATTATTCCAATTTATAATGTGAAATTTAACGTTATTGAAGGAAATGGAGGAAATTAAAAATGAAAAAGAGTTTTATGGATAAGTTAGAATCAAAACTTATGCCAGTTGCTAAGCTTATAAGCAATAATAAATATCTTATAGCAATTCGTGATGGATTTTTACTCGCTATGCCACTTTTAGTAGTTGGTTCAATGTTTATGCTTATTTCAAATTTTCCAGTTCAACCTTGGATTGACTTACTAAACAACACAAAACTTGGAGGAACATCAATTTCATCTTATTTTTCAAATGTAACAGCAGCAACCTTTTCAATTATGGCAATATTTATTGTAATTGGTATTGGCTATAATTATGCAAAGCAAGAAAAAGTAAATATGATATTTGGAGCAGCTGTTGCTATTTTAAGTTGGTTTATGCTTATGCCATTTACCACAGCTTTTACACCAGAAGGTTCTACAGCAGCAGTTCAAGTAGCCAGTATACCTTTAGATTGGGTTGGATCAAAAGGCATATTTATAGGAATTATATGTGCATTTATATCCGTTAAGATTTACAACTGGGTGGAAAATAAAGGCTGGACAATCAAGATGCCAAAAGGGGTTCCACCTACAGTTGGACAGTCATTTTCAGCATTATTTCCAATCGCCGGAGTAATTATTGTATTCTTCTTTATTCGAATTATTTTTTCATTAACACCATGGGGAAATGCTTTTGACTTTATTTATAAAGTTTTACAATTGCCAATGCAAAGAGTTGGAGATTCTCTTGGGGCAATGATGGGAGTTTATTTCTTTGCACATGTCTTATGGCTCTTTGGTATTCATGGGACAAACATCACAGGTTCAGTTTTTAATCCAATACTTTACGCATTATCTGCAGAAAATTTAAAAGCATTGCAAGCAGGGTTACCTTTGCCTCACATTATAAATCAACAGTTTCAAGACTTGTTTGCTACTTATGGAGGTGCTGGATCAACACTTTCTCTATTGGTTGCTATGTTTGGATTCTGTAAATCAAAACGAATCAAAGAGCTGGGAAAAATAGCAGTTATTCCTGCTATATTTGGTATAAATGAGCCAATTATTTTTGGACTTCCAGTTGTATTAAATCCTTTGATAGCTATTCCATTTATTCTTGTACCTATGATTAATATAATTATTTCATGGATTACTATGAGGATTGGAATGGTTCCAATTTGTAATGGTGTTATTATGCCATGGACAACACCACCAATTATTTCAGGTTTCTTATCATCAGGATGGCAGGGAGCATTGCTTCAAATATTCCTTATAGTTCTTGGAATATTTGTCTATTTACCATTCATTAAAACTATGGATAAACAATATTTAATTGATGAAGCTGAAGCCGAAAGCAATTCAGATGACGATAACATTTCTTTAGATGATTTAACATTTTAAAAGTTAGGAGAATTAATTCATGCTTAAGATAATAACAATTTATGATCAAATTCAAGCTGGAATGGGAACAAAAGATGACAAGATGTTGCCTTTGGGCGGGAAAAATGTTCCTATTGGTCCTAGCATCATGATGGAACCTTTTCTAAAACAAATTGGTGCAAAGGTTGTAGCATGCTTGCATTGTGGCAATGGAACCTATTTAAATGATAAAGAGGTAGTAAGCAAAAAACTATGTGATATGGTGCAAAAACTGCGTCCAGATGTAGTGGTTTGTGGACCAGCATTTAGCTATAAGGAATATGCACAAATGTGTGCTGAGGTTACGTACGACATAAATAATTCAACTAGTGTACCTGCAATTGCAGCTATGTCCGTTGAAAATGAAGAAGTAATAAGTAAATATAAGGACCTCATATATATTGTGAAATGTCCGAAAAAAGGTGAAGTTGGTTTAAACGAGGCACTGAAAAATATTTGTCTAGTAGCAAAGACTATTGCTGTTGAATATGACAATGTAGCAAAGATTAAAGAATATTGTTTCTAAAAATATGATAAAAGCAGTATAACATTTTATATCCTCTACAAAATAGCAGATTCCATTAGGTTTCTGCTATTTCTTAACAAGTATTAAAAATTGAAAGGCAGGTTTTTACAATGCATAGAATGGGTATATCTATTTATCCAGAACATTCAACAGAAAAAAAAGATTACGATTATATGAAGCTAGCTGCAAAATATGGATTTACTAGAATGTTCACTTGTTTACTGTCAGTGGATGAACCAAAAGAGATTATTATGGATAAGTTCACAAAATTTATGGAACAAGCACATGAACTTGGATTTATTGTAGGCGTAGATACAAATCCTAGTGTGTTTTTGCATCTGGGAGCTACCCCGTATAATTTAAAGCCATTTTATGATATGAAGGTGGATATTGTTCGTCTAGATGGACATTTTAGTGATAGGGAAGACATAGCAATTACTCATAATTCATATGGAATTCCTATTGAGTTTAATGCAAGTTCAAATACAGCTTTGGATTTAATGATAGAAAGAGGTGCCAACAGGGACAATATGGTTGTCTGCCATAATTTTTATCCTCAGAAATATACAGGACTTGGATGGAATAAGTTTATGGAATTTACTAATAAATATAAAGCTTTAGGTCTTACTGTTGGTGCTTTTGTTTCTAGTAATAATGAAAATACCTTTGGGCCTTGGCCAGTATTTGAAGGATTAGCTACTTGCGAAATGCATAGAGGTTTACCTATAGATTTACAAGTAAGGCATCTACTTGCAACTAATAAAATTGATGATATTTTAATTGGAAATGCCTATGCCACAGAAGATGAGCTAAAAGCAATATCTAAAGTGGATAAAACAAGAACCACATTCAAATTGGAGCTTGCTGATAGCATTACAAGTGAAGAGGAAAATATCATATACAATTATCCACATTTTGGAAGAGGAGACGCGTCTGATTATCTTGTTCGCAGCAGTATGCCACGTGCAGATTATAGAGAAGTAAAAATTCCATACTGCAAATATGATAAAGAATTTTTCCATAGGGGAGATGTAGTAATAGTTAATGATAATTTATATCATTATCGAGGTGAACTAGAAATTATAGAGAAAGATATGCCTAATGATGGTAAAAGAAATCTTGTGGCTAGAATACCCAAAGAAGAATTAATTTTATTGGATATATTGAAACCGGAACATCTTTTTGGTTTTATTAAACCGGAATAAATTTTGGGAGATATGGTGTGAAAAAGATTAAGTATCAGGTTAAAAATCCCCAGGGAATTCATGCAAGACCATCAGGGTTGTTAGTCAATGAATTTAGTCAATTTAAATGTAATGTAATTATTGAAAAGGCAGGAAAAGCAGTAAATGCAAAAGAAATCTTTCCTTTAATGAGTCTTAGCATTAAACAAGGTGATAATATTATCATAACTTTTGAGGGTGAAGAGGAAATGGCTGAGGCTAAAGTAGCAGAAAAATATTTAAAAGAAAATTTATATTAATTATTTTAGCTTAGATAAACGTAAGTGTAAAAAGGATGTTTGGCAATTAAAATTTAAACATCCTTTTTTTAGTTGATAATTACATATATTTAATTATGCTGTTTATATGGTATCATATATATATATAAATCTTTTCTGAGGTAAATGGTGATTTTATTTTTTTATCAATTCAATTTTACCATAAATCAGTGAGGAATTATTCTATTTTGTAACAAAAAATAAGTCGCATTTATGTGGGTTACGGCGTTTCGCAAACGACTAAATAGTGAATTATTAATTGAAAGGGGATTACAAGAGATGCCATTTATAGGATCAAAGGTTACTGTTAAAATTTCAAATGAAAAAGAGGAAATTATAAAAAAGAGATTAGGCGAAGCAATAAAGTTAATCCCAGGAAAAAGTGAGACATTTCTAATGGTTGGATTTCAAAATGAATATTCATTATATTTTGGAGGAGAAAAATTAGAAAAGGGTGCGTTTATAGAAGTGAAAATATTTGGAAAGACAAGTAAAGAGGCTTATGCTAATTTGACAGCAGAAATTTGCACTATATATGAGGAAGAATTAGGAATACCTCAAAATAAGATATACGTTAAGTATGAAGAAGTTGAAAATTGGGGCTGGAATGGGAGTAATTTTTGATTATAGGAATTGCTCAAATAGATATAGTTTGGGAAGATTGCACGGAAAATATGAAGAAGATTGAAGAGCTTGTTAATAAGGCTTCAGAAAATAAAGTTGAATTAATTTTATTTCCGGAGATGTCATTAACAGGCTTTACAATGGACATTAATAAGCTATTATTATCTGAAGAGCAAATAATAAGTTGGATTAAGCAAGTGGCTGTAAATAACTATATAAATATAGGACTTGGATTTGCAATAAAAGTTGATGAAAAAGGCAAGAATAAGTATGTTATTGTTTCTAAAGATGGAAAAATTTTAACGATATATACCAAAATACATCCATTTTCTTATAGCGGAGAAGATAATAAATATTATAGTGGAAATGAAATATGCATTTGTAAAATAAAGGAGTTTCAAATAACTCCTTTTATTTGTTATGATTTAAGGTTTCCTGAGATATTTCAAATGGCATCTAAAGAAGCGCAAATAATAACTGTGGCAGCAAGTTGGCCAAAGTCCAGAGAAGAACATTGGATAACATTATTAAAAGCAAGGGCTATAGAAAATCAATGTTATATTATAGGTATAAATAGAGTAGGTTTAGGTGATTACTTGCAGTATAATGGAGCATCAATTTTTGTAAGTCCAAGTGGAGAAGTTTTAAATGAAATAAATTCAGAAGAAATGCTTATTATAAAGGATTTAGAAATAGAGAAAATTAAAGAAGTTAAAGATAGCTTTGATATAAAGAAGGATAGAAGAGAAGATTTATATAGGTAATTGACAATTGACAATTAAGGAAGAAAAGCCAAAGGCTTTTCAAAAATATAAATTAAAGATATTCCTAAGGAATATCCTCCTAAATTGGTCACAGACTACCCATAAAGGGCATTAATTGTACATTGTAAATTGTAAATTAATAGGATGGCAGGTGAAAAAATGATAAATGATTTTGAACAAGAGAGTGAAAATAGAAAATTATCACTAAAAGAAGATATAAAGAGAACTGGCGGAAATTTTGCTAGAATGCTTCTTATTTTAGCAATATCAACATATGTCATAGGTTTCATAATTATATTATTCATTAAAGTTAAGGGGAGAATTCTAGGAATAGATACAACAACTAATAATGAACTAAATATTATTTTAGGAATTTCCAAAGATAAGTATAATTTTTTAGTAGGATACCTTCCTTGTGTAATTGGTGACATTATAGCAATTATTATTGCAATGAAGACTACAAAGATAAAATTTAAAGAAGATATATTGAGCAGAAATAAGTCACCTAAAAGGTTTATATTATTAGGGACAATTTCTTGTATAGGAACGGGAATGATTTCAAGTATAATCTATTTGACATATTCAACAATAATTAAACATTACGGCATAAGTATTCCAGAGCCAGATTTTAGTTTTCCTACTGAAGGTACATATTTAATATTATTTTTAATGTATGCATGTTTCATAGGTCCTATTTTAGAAGAAATTATATTTAGAGGATTTATACTAAGGAGCATGCAAAAGTACGGTAATTTAACTGCAATTATTGTATCTTCAATTTTATTTTCTATGTTTCACTTAAATTTAGTTCAATTTGTTAATCCTGTAATAATGGGAATTGTTTTAGGATTTATTGCAATTAAGTCCAAATCTATTGTGCCATCAATAATAGCACACATATTCAATAACTCAATAACTTTTATAGCACTAGGAATATCATTGCTAAAAATGCCATTAGTACAATCTATATTTGGCGTTACATATTTATTTGTTGGAATTTTAGCACTTATATTATTTATTAGAAATTATGGAAAAGATTTTATAGAATTAATAAATGAAGATAATAGAATATTAAGAACTTATGAGAAAGTCAGGTATTCTTTTAGTGGAGCATGGGCGTTAACATATATAGCTTCTTACGTAATATTTGTAGGTGGACTTATGATTTTAACTAATATAATAAAGTAGGGCATATTTGAATTATTAATTTAAAAGGTGATGCTTGTTTATTACTGCCAGTGAAGTGATAAACAAACATCACCTTTTTTGTTCATTAAATATAAATTAGGAGCATAAAGAAAAATTAGATAATTAGAAGATATTAGAACAAAATACATATATATATATAAAAGTAAAGAAAAAATTCAACTTCTTTTATAACATGTACTTGACATTTAATAATGAAAGCGTTAACATGAAATTATAGTTTTAGAAACCGGTTAACTAAAACGATAAACTAACAATTTATATAGTGGAATTTTATGAAAATATAAATTTAACAAATAGATAAAGGAGAGATAATATACATGAATAAGGCAGAAGTGAAAAAGTTAATGAAAGGAAAATTAATTGCTGTGATTAGAGGAAATGATTTAGCAGAAGCAAAAGTGATATGCAAAACGCTCGTAGAATCAGGAATTACATCTCTAGAAATTACATTTAGTTTACAAGGTGCAGAAAAATTAATTAGTGAGTTAAAAAAAGAATGTCCAAAGGCTCTCATTGGAGCGGGAACAGTATTAACTAAAAAACAAGCAGAACTTGCTGCAATTAATGGTGCAGACTTTATAGTATCACCGTGTATTATAAAAGAAGTTGGAGCTTACTGCAAAGAACATGATATTTTTTGTTCAATGGGTGCAGCAACACCAACAGAAGCCTATGAATCTTATATGGCAGGCAGCGACGTAGTTAAGTTATTTCCAGGAGACTGCTTATCACCAAAAATGATTAAAAATATACAAGCACCAATGCCATTTATTGAAATAATGCCAACCGGTGGTGTTGATGATACAAATGTGAAGAACTGGTTTGAAAGTGGCGCTTATGCTGCAGGTTTCGGTGGATATTTAACTAAAGGTATCACTTCATCAAATCTTGATTTATTAAAAGAACGTTGTGAAAAATTAATAAATGCAAATAAATAGGAGGTGAGATTATGGAAAAAAATCAATTAGTGATAAATACACTTGTCTTTCTTAATGAGCTTAAAAAAGGATTAGATCAAAGTGTAATGATGGATACAGTTCATGAACTAGGGATTAATAATATAGAAATACGACGAGAGTATATTAAAGATTTTGAAAAAGAAATTGCAACTATTAAAGAAAAATCTAAATTGCATAATATGAATATTTTTTACTCAGTACCTGAGTGGGTTTATAAAGAAAATAAATTATTAGCACATGATATAGAAAAATACTTTAAAGAAGCTTATGAAATGAATTGCCACAATGTCAAATTAAATATTGGGCAATATAAAGAAGTTAATAATGAGGATATTCAAAGAATAAATGAATTATCTAAAAAGTATGAAGTAAAAATGACTGTTGAAAATGATCAAACCAGTTTAAATGGTAAAGTTCAAAGCATTAACCAATTTCTATGCCAAGTAAAAAAGCATAAAGGGAACATAACTTTTACTTTTGATATTGGAAATTGGTTTTTTCAAGATGAAGACCCATTGGAAAATGCAGAGTTATTAAATGAATTTGTTACTTATATTCATTTGAAAGATATTAGCAAAGAAAGAAACAATGTTTTATTAAATGAAGGAGTTATAGAGTGGAAAAAGGTACTGGATAAATTGCCCAAGGGTTTACCTATAGCAATTGAATATCCATGTGAAACAAAAGAAAAATTACAATTAGAGATAAACAAAATTTTGCAAGATTAGAATTTACTAAAAAGTATGTAAGAAGGTAAAATACAAAATATTAATACTGAAATTTACTTTCTTGTAATAAAGAATAATGAATGGAGGAAAATATAATGAACATAATTCTTGGTATTATCTTATTATTAACTTTTATTGGTTTTATTATTTATGCTGTTAAGGGCGGAAACATGATGATAGGTTTCTTAGCTATGGCAATTATTTGGACTACACTCGGGATGATAGGTGGGCAAATTACTTGGGCAGATGCACAAACAAAAATTTTCCAAGGTGGACCTGAAAGTTGGGGTGCAACCGCAGTTGTAGTTATATTCGGTAGTTGGTTTGGGCAAGTACTTGTTAAAACAGGAGTGGCTGCAAAAATTATTCGTTTAGCTGTTGAACTAGGCGGAGATAAACCATTAGTTACAACAATTTTAATATCAATTGTTACTGGACTAATTTTTACTAGTACTTTTGGAGCAGGAGCAGTTGTTGCTATTGGTGTTATCGTATTACCAATATTATTATCACTTGGTGTACCAAAGCCTTTAGCAGTTTCATCTTACCTTATGTCAGTAGGATCAGGAATGTATGTAAATATAGTTCTTTTCAAACAAATGCAAGGTATTTTCGAAGGATTCTCATATGATGGTAATTATTTGAAATTTGGATTTACAGCAATGGCAATGCAAATACTTATTGTTATTATCATGTTAGCTGTAAGACTTCGTAAGTCATCAGTAAGTCATGCTTGGGCAGCAACAGCAGGTAAAACTTCCACTAGTGATGAAGTTCCAGGAATTGCATTAATTACACCAATACTTCCTGTTGTCCTTGCTATTGTATTTAAGTGGCAACCAATTCCAGCATTTATTGTTTCCGCATTCTTTGCATTATTTGTTTGTGGAAAAATTAAATCTTATAAAGATTGTGAAAAGATTATTTCTAAGACATTCTATGATGGTGTTGTAGACGTTGCAGCATTACTTGGATTCTTATTCATATTACCAATGTTTAATAAAGTAGCAGGTTTTGATGCAGTATTCTTCCAAAGCATATTAGGCGGAATTATGCCAAATAGTCCATTACTTTTATGTATCTTATTTATAGTCATTGCGCCATTTGGATTATTCCGTGGACCATTAACTGTATTCGGTGCAGGAGCAGCAACTTTAGGAATTTTAAATGGTATGGGAATTTTCTCAGTAGCTTTATTATTCCCACTTATGTATATACCAACAATTACAATGAATATATCTTGTTGTCCAACACAATCTTGGAATCTATGGGCAATCAATTACTCAAAATCTACAACAAAAGACTTCTTACGTTCAGGAGTACTATGGGGTTGGATAATATGTGCAGTTAATACTGCAATAGCATATTTTATGTTTGGAATGTAAAAAAAACTTAGGTTGTTCCTTTTATTAGGAGCAACCACTTGATAAATAGATGTATATTAACATGAAATGGAGGAATAAATATGACTAAAAAAGCAATACGTGTGGGAATAGATGTAGGTGGAACCCATACTAAAGCAGTTGCAATAGATAATGAAACGCATGAAATTATAGGTAAAGGATCAGTAATGACAACGCATGATGATGAAATGGGCGTTGCTACTGGTGTTATTGAAGCATTTAAACTATGTTTAACAGCAAATAATATCAACCCAGAGGATGTTATATTTATTGCACATAGTACAACACAAGCTACAAATGCTCTTTTAGAGGGGGATGTTGCTGATGTTGGAATTATTGGAATGGGAAAAGGTGGACTTGGCGGATTCCTTGCTAAAAGGCAAAGTAAAATTGATGATATTGATTTGGGAACAGGAAGAATTATTAAAGTCCATCATACTTATTTAAAACAAAAAGATGTTAATGATAAAAATGTAGAAGCAGCAATTAATGAATTAAAGCAAAAAGGGGCAAATGTCCTTGTGGCATCTAAAGCCTTTGGGGTAGATGATTTAACTGAAGAAGAAGAGGTTAAAAAGATTGCAGAAAAACAAGGTATTCCTGTATCTGTAGCATCTGAAATTAGTAAGCTATATGGGCTTACTAGAAGAACAAGAACTGCAGCCATTAATGCAAGTATTCTTCCTAAGATGTTAGAAACAGCAGACAGTACTGAAAGTAGTGTACGTAAAGCCGGAATCAAAGTACCATTAATGATCATGCGTGGCGATGGTGGTGTTATGGACATTAGTGAAATGAAAAAACGTCCAGTATTAACTATGCTTTCTGGTCCAGCAGCCAGTGTTGTTGGTGCACTTATGTATTTAAGAGCTTCAAATGGTATTTATTTTGAAGTTGGAGGAACAAGTACAAATATAGGAGTAATTAAAAATGGTAGACCTGCAGTTGATTATTCAATTGTTGGAGGTCATCCTACCTATATTAATTCATTAGATGTTCGTGTATTAGGAGTTGCCGGAGGTAGCATGGTTCGTGCTTCTAAAGATGGAGTTGTTGATGTAGGACCAAGAAGTGCTCATATTGCAGGAATGTCTTATGCAGTATATACACCTATTGAAGAGATTGAAGATCCAGAGGTTGAGTTTTTCTCTCCCAAAGAAGGAGATCCATCAGATTATGTTTGTATTAAACTTAAGAATGGTAAGAAGATTACAATTACAAATAGTTGTGCAGCCAATGTTTTAGGATATGTAACACCTGCGGATTATTCATATGGTAATCCAGAAGCAGCACGTAAGGCTATTGAACCTTTAGCAAAATATATGAATATTAGTGTTGAGGAAGTTTGTAAACAAATTTTACAAAAATCCTATGAAAAGATTAAACCATGTATTGAAGAATTAGCAGAAAAATATAAGTTAGAAAGGGATCAAATGTCATTTGTAGGTGTAGGTGGAGGTGCAGCAGCATTAATACCATATACAGCTAAATTCATGGAATTAGATTATAGTATACCTGAAAATGCTGAAGTTATTTCATCTATAGGTGTTGCACTAGCGATGATTCGTGATGTTGTTGAACGTGTTATACCATCACCATCTAAGAAGGATATTGCTGATATTAAAAAAGAAGCAGCAAATATGGCTATTGCAAATGGTGCAATTCCTGATTCAGTAGAAGTTCAATTGGAAATTGATTCACAAACGTCAAGAGTAACAGCAATTGCGTTAGGTTCTTCAGAAGTTCAAACAACTGATTTATTAAAAGCATGTAGTGAAGATGATGCAAAAGAATTAGCTGCAAAATCAATGGGAGTTTGTGTAGAGGATGCTAATCTTGTTACTAAAAGTAATGTATTTTATGTATTTACTACTAAAAAGAAAGATGATTCAAATCAAATTAGAATTGTAGATAAAAAAGGATTTATTAAAGTTCAACGTGGAGATGGAGAAGCTACAAAATGTACTGTAGCAGAAGCCGAGGAAATAATAGCAGAAATGTGGGAAAATTTATCTGTATATAAAAATGATATTAGATTAACACCAGATGTATATCTTTGTATAGGTGGAAAAGTGCTTGATTATGCAGGAATGATGGATTTGGATCAATTATACATGGTAGTAGATACAGAGTTATCTAGTATGGAACCAGAAGAAGAAATAATTATTATTGGAGCTAAAAACGATATATGATTAGTGAAAAAATAGATTTTCTTGTTAATATGAGTGACGAAGAATGGGGTCAATATGCTTTTAGCAGAGACCCCATTAAGAATAAAATTAGTTATGAATTAAGACAGGAAATGATCGAAAAAGCGAATTTATGTGGAAAAGAGCAAGCATTAAAACTTAAAAAAAGATTTCATAATTTTTCAGTAAAACAGATAGTTGAAAAGATGAATTTGAAAATTACACACAAAGATTCAAATGGTACAGATAATTATATTATGTTTGCTTGTTATAATAGCCCTAATAAAGTGACATTGTTTACGAAAAATATGATACTAGTTGAACAATTTATAAAAGAAAATCAACTTGAAAAAAGTTTAGATAATGTGGACATTGAGAATATGCTACTTTTACATGAAATGTTTCATCATATTGAAGGCAATGAACAAAATATATATACAAAAACAGAAACTATTAAGTTGTGGAAGATAGGATTTTTTGAATATAAATCTAAATTAATAGCTCTTGGTGAAATTGCTGCCATGGCATTTGCAAAAGAGATGCTATCTTTGTCTTACAACCCATATGTCTTTGATATAATTATGTTATATCCTCATGATACAAAGAAAGCAGACGAGTTATTAGATGAAGTAAAAGAAATTAAAGGAGGAATCTAAAATGAATGAAGTTATATTATTCGGAGAACCTATGGCTATGTTTACAGCAGAAGTTGAAGGAAATCTTGATGAAGTAGAAAAATTTAGTAAATCTTTAGCAGGTGCTGAAGTTAATGTATGCACAGGACTTACGAGACTCGGTCATAAGGTTTCTTATGTAACAAAACTTGGAAATGAACCTATGGGACAATATGTAAAGAAATTTTTAGATAGAGAAGGAATTGGCACAGAATTTATTGAATTTCATAAGACATATAAAACGGCACTTATGCTAAAGAGTAAAGTTGCTCATGGAGATCCAGTAACAGCTTATTATCGAAAAGGATCAGCATTTTCATATATGAGTGCAGAAGATATTGATAAAATTGATTTTAATGGAGTTAAACTTGTCCATGTAACAGGTATACCACCAGCATTATCTATAAGTTGTAGAGAAGCTACATATAGATTAATAGAACGTGCAAAAGAAAATGGTATTTATGTAACCTTTGATCCTAATTTACGCCCTGCATTATGGGAAAGTCAAGAAGTAATGATAGAAGTAATTAATGAGTTGGCTTCAAAAAGTGATATGGTATTACCAGGAACAAGCGAGGGATTAATATTAATGGGAAGTGAAGATCCAGAAAAAATTGCAGATTTCTATCAAAAGCTAGGGGTAAAGAATGTTATTGTGAAGCTTGGCGGACAAGGTGCCTATGTTAGGGAAGGCGAGAATAGCTTTATTCAATCAGGATTTAAAGTAGAGACGGTAGTTGATACTGTAGGTGCTGGAGATGGATTTGCAGTTGGTGTTATTAGTGGGAAATTAGAAGATTTAACAATTCGGGATTCTGTTGTAAGAGCCAATGCTATTGGAGCGATTCAAGTAACTTTTGTTAGTGATAATGAAGGACTACCTACCAGAAAAGAATTAGATAGTTATTTGAAAAAATCATTAAGCTATGTAAAATAGTAGCTGACAGTTAGTACTAAGAATATTATTTGTTTATCTATAATTACAGGTAGATGCATTATTAATTAATGCAGTTTAAATAGGCTTACTTAGTGAGCCTATTTAAAGATGACATAAAAAATAATATAGTATAAATTATTGAATATTTAGTATATATGATTGATAATAAGTACTGAATGGAGGAATAAATTATGCTGAAAAGTTCTGTGGATAAACAAAAAAATATTACAATTGTAGATGTTGCAGCTTATGTAGGAGTTTCAAAGACAACAATATCTAGATATTTAAATAAAAATTTCGAATTTATGTCAAGGGAAACTCAAGAAAAAATAGATGAAGCAATTAAAGTACTAAAATATAGACCAAACCGCATAGCGCAAACATTAAAAGCTAAAAATAAAAATATAATTGGTGTAACAATCGCAGATATAGGTAATCCTTTCTCTTCTTTACTTATTAAAGGAATAAATAATGTATGTCGTGCAAAGAATTATCAAGTACTTGTTACAAATGCTGATAATATAGATGAACAAGAAAAGGAAAATATAGAATCTTTACTGGACAGTCAAGTTGATGGGTTGCTAGTTAATACAACGGGTAATAACTATGAATATATAAAAGAATTTAAAAATAGGGATAATTATAAACCTATAGTATTATTAGATAGATTTATAAGCCCATTAATTTGCGACTCAGTAACAACAAATAATGTAGATGTAACAAAAAATATATTAAATGAATTATTAAAAAATGAATATAATCACTATGTATTTTTTTCGGAGGATATAAATGGTATAAGTCCTAGATTAGATAGGAAAAAGGGAATGGAAGAATTTTTATCTGAGTATTCATTTATAAATGGAGAGACTATTATTATTAAAAAAGAGGAAATAATAGATATACAAGAAAAGATAAAGACTATTTTAAATGAAAATAAAGGTAAGAATACTTGCTTTTTTGCAAACAATGATGAAATATTAAAAGTTCTTATAGAATGTCTATTTGATTTAAAAATAAACATTGGAATAGATGTGGGTATATTTGGATTCGCTGATGAAAAATGGGCTCGTTTAATTGGACCAGGAATTACTTCAATAGATCAGAATCCATATAAAATAGGAGAAAGAGCAGCCACATTACTTTTTGAAAGGATAGATGGTAGTAGAACAACAGAATTTGTTCTAGAAGAAATTCCTGCTACAATTCACCTACATTATTCTACAAATATTATAAAAAAATAGGTGGAATGATTATGAATAAAAAGGCATAAATTTATTAGTTTTAATATAGGTGATTTAGAAAATTTAGATGCATATGAAATATAGAAATGGGACATAATGGTGCATATTATAGAGAAAAATTAGATAGTCTCTTGAAAATTTACAAAAAGAAAATTTTAACATAATGTAGGAGGTTAAAATGAAATTACAAGTTGCTATAGACAGAGTTCCATTAGAAAAAGCAGAAAGTTTAGTTAAGGCTTTTGATGGAGTAGCAGATATTATTGAAATTGGAACATCATTAGTCAAGGATTATGGACTTTTAAAATTGAAAGAATTAACTAGTAAAACAATTAGTTCACAAATATTAGGAGATATTAAGACAAGTGATGAAGGGGCTTATGAATTTAAACAAGGTTTTAAACAAGGCTTTAATATTTTAACGGTAATGGGAAGTGCATCATTAGAAACTATAGAAAAATGCTATGAGGTTTCTGAAAAAAGCAATGGAACAATGATGATAGATTTATTAGAGTGTTCAGATGAGAAAATTAAAGAAATATCAAATTTTAAGAATGCTATCTATTGTATACATGCTTCTATTGATAGAGAAAAATTAAAAAATCCAGGTAAAACAATAGAAGTATTTAAGGAAAAATTTCCGAAAATCAATCGAATTGCAGTAGCAGGGGGAATCACCTTAGACTCTATTACTGAATTAAACAAATATAATATAGAATTAGTTATCGTAGGTTCTGCAATTACTGGTACAGATAATCCAATAGAAATAGCAAAACAATTTAAGGAGGTAATAGAAAGATGAGAACAATAGATCAAATATTAGATGAAATTAAAGATGTAATAGAAAAAGTGGATGAGGAACAAGTAAAAAAGATAATGAATGTTTTAAAAAAGGGAACACGAATTTTTGTAGATGGAGAAGGCCGTAGTGGATTTCAAGCAAAAGGATTTGCAATGCGTTTAATGCATATTGGATATAACTCTTATGTAATGGGGGAAACAATTACACCAGCTCTAAAAAAGGGAGATATATTTCTTTCAATATCAGGTTCAGGAAAAACAAAAAATATATTAAGTAATGCAAAAGCTGCGAAAGATTTGGGACTAACTATAATTGGAGTTACAAGTAAGAAGGATTCTCCTCTTGGAGAAGTATCAGATTTAGTACTTGAAGTTCCAGGAAAAACAAAAAATGATAATGGTGTTGCATCAATTCAACTCTTAAGCTCTTTATTTGATCAATCTGTTCATATAGTATTAGATGATTTATGCTTATTAATAAGTAAAAAAGATAATTTATCAGACAGTGAAGCTTCAAAGAATCATATTAATGTAGAATAATAGACTTTAAAAGTAATTATTAATAGAAAGGGATGGGAAAATAATGAGATTTTTTTTAGACACAGCAAACATAGAACATATTAAAGAAGCAAACGAAATGGGAGTAATATGTGGTGTAACTACAAACCCATCACTAATTGCAAAAGAAGGTAGAGATTTCAATGAAGTTATAAAAGAAATAACAGAAATAGTTGATGGACCAATAAGTGGAGAAGTTATAAGTGAAGATGCACAAGGAATGATTAAAGAAGGAAGAGAAATTGCAGCAATTCATAAGAACATGATTGTAAAAATTCCAATGACAGCAGAAGGACTTAAGGCTACTAAAGTTTTATCTAAAGAAGGAATAAAAACAAATGTAACTTTAATATTTTCAGTAACACAAGCATTACTTGCAGCAAATTCAGGAGCAACATATGTAAGTCCATTTTTAGGAAGAATAGATGATATATCTATGGATGGAATGGAACTTGTTAGAAATATCGCAGATATATTTGCAATTCACGGAATAGAAACAGAAATAATTGCAGCTAGCGTAAGAAATCCAATTCATGTTATTCAAGCAGCACAAGCTGGAGCAAATATTTCAACAATACCTTATAGCTTAGTTCTACAAATGATAAAACATCCATTAACAGATCAAGGACTAGAAAAATTCAAAGCTGATTGGGCAGCAGCTTTCGGTAAATAAATGTATCATTTGTAAATAATGATAAATAGTTATGCGAGAACTTTAGAATTTTAGAATTTTAGAATTTGCTTGTAGAATGCGGATTTAGGCAGATATTATAAAAAATTAATAATGCAAAGTGAGGAAAAAAATGAGTAGAGAATTAGATAAGTTATCTATTAATGCAATAAGAGTACTTTCAGCAGATGCAATTGAAAAATCACAGTCTGGTCATCCAGGACTTCCACTTGGAGCAGCAACTATGGCATTTACTTTATGGGCAAAGATGAACCATAATGGAAAAAATCCAACTTGGGATAATAGAGACAGATTTGTATTATCGGCAGGACATGGATCAATGCTTGAATATTCATTATTACATTTATTTGGATACGGAGTAGAGGTTTCTGATATTAAAAACTTCAGACAAGTTGGAAGTTTAACTCCAGGACATCCTGAGTTTGGTCATACTAAAGGTGTTGAAATTACAACAGGGCCACTTGGTCAAGGAATATGTAATGCAGTAGGTATGGCTATGGCAGAAGCACATCTTGCAGAAAAGTTTAATAAAGAAAAATATAGTGTAATTGATCACTATACATATTCAATATGTGGAGACGGCTGCCTTATGGAAGGAATTTCAGGAGAAGCATCATCACTTGCAGGAACTTTAGGACTTGGAAAATTAGTTGTATTGTATGATTCAAATAATATTTCAATTGAAGGAAGTACTGATATAGCATTTAGAGAAGATGTAGCTAAAAGATATGAAGCCTATGGCTGGCAAGTGTCAAAAATTGCTGATGGAAATGATATAGATGCAATAGAAAGTGCAATAGAAACAGCTAAAGCAGAAACTTCAAAACCTTCAATTATAATAGTCAAAAATCAAATTGGTTTTGGATGTCCCGCAAAACAAGGAAAAGCATCAGCTCATGGAGAACCATTAGGTGCTGAAAATGTAAAAGCCATGAAAGAAAACTTAGGTTGGAAGACAGAACCAGCGTTCTATGTACCAGATGAAGTATATACAAATATGAATGAACACATAGAAAAAGGTGTTTCAAAAGAATCAACTTGGAATAAATTATTCAGTGAATATTCTAAAGAGTACCCTGAACTTGCAAAAGAATATGCTGCATGGATGAGTGGAGAAATAGATAAAGAAGCCTTATTAAATAATGAAGAATTCTGGGGCTTTGATAAAGAAATGGCTACAAGAGAATCTTCAGGAATATTGATAAATAGATTAGCAAAATTAATTCCTAATTTAATAGGAGGATCAGCTGATTTAGCTCCTTCAAATAAAACTTATATGGCTGGCAAAGGAGATTTCTCAGATACAGACAGAAGCGGACAAAACCTTCACTTTGGAGTTAGAGAACATGCAATGGCAGCTATAGTTAATGGTATGTATGTTCATGGTGGACTTAAGGTATTCTGTTCAACATTCTTCGTATTCAGTGATTACATGAAGGGTGCTATGAGATTATCAGCTCTTATGAATCTTCCTGTAGCTTATGTTTTAACTCATGATAGCATTGGTGTTGGGGAAGATGGTCCAACTCATCAACCAATAGAACAATTAGCAGCACTTAGAAGTATGCCAAATATGACAGTATTTAGACCAGCTGATTCAAAGGAAACTGCAGCAGCTTGGTATTATGCTGTAACTAATGGAACAACACCAACATCATTAGTTTTAACAAGACAAAAATTGCCATTATATGATGGATGCCCTAAGAGAGCATTAAAGGGTGGATATATCCTTAAAGATTCTAAAAAAGAAACTCCAGATGTACTTCTTATGGCATCAGGTTCAGAAGTTGAATTAATATTTAAAGCAGCAGCTGAACTAGAAGCTAAAGGAATAGATGCAAGAGTTATAAGTATGCCATCATTCGAATTGTTTGAAGCTCAGGATGCAGCTTATAAAGAATCAGTTATGCCAAACGCAGTACGCGCAAGAGTTGCTGTTGAAGCATTAACATCATTTGGATGGCATAAATATGTAGGTCTTGATGGAGATGTTATTTCATTAGATACTTTCGGAGCATCAGGAAATGCAGATACATTATTTAAGCAATTTGGATTTACTGTAGAAAATGTTGTAGAAAAGGCTGTTAAGATTTGCAATAAAAAATAATTTTAGAGAATATAGTGAAAAGATTCTACTCATATTAATATTTGAGTAGAATTTTTTCATGTCTATTAAAATAAATTAATTAGGGAGTACAATTTGATTTTTTGTAGTTTATTATATTTGCTGTTCCTATATTCATTTTCAGCATAAAATAACGAGTAACTATATAAAAGAATATCTGTCCAAGTTTACTTAATTAGATAAAATAAATCTTATTAGAACATATAGAATAAAACAAAGAACATCATTGGTAAGATGGTTATATGTATTGACACAATAAGAAGGGATGCTATAATTTAAACATCAATGTACAAGGGGGATTAATATGATGAATAAGATATTATTATCAATAATAGAGGACTTAAATGACGAACTTATAGGTGTATATCGTAAATTACATGAAAATCCTGAATTACCTAATGAAGAATTTGAAACAACAAAATTAATAAAGAAGTTATTAAAAAAAGTAGATATAGAAGTTCTTGATTTACCACTAGAAACAGGACTTGTAGCACAAATAAAAGGAAATCCTAATGGGCCAGTTGTTGCTATTAGATGTGATATAGATGCATTGCCAATTCAAGAAGAGACAAGCTTATCTTATAAGTCTAAAATAAATGGTAAGATGCATGCTTGTGGACATGACTTTCACACGGCTGCAATTTTAGGAGCAGCTTATTTAGTTAAAAGACATCAAGGATCATTAATAGGTACAATAAAATTTATATTTCAGCCTGGAGAAGAAAGTGCAGATGGAGCTAAGAAAATTTTAGCAACAGGTGTTTTAGATGATGTAGATGCAATTTTTGGTGTACATAATGTTTCTGACGCAGAAGTGGGTATTATGGGAATAAAAACTGGAGCGATGACTGCAGCTGTTGATAGATTTGAAATTAAAGTTACAGGTGTTGGAAGTCATGCCGCTAAACCAGAAAGAGGAATAGATCCAATTATAATTGCAAGTAATATAGTTACATCTCTTCAAACAATCGTTAGTCGTAACATAGGTGCAACAGAAAAGGCACTTTTAAGCGTAACACATATAGAAGGTGGAAATACATGGAATGTAATACCTGAATCTGCATATCTTGAAGGGACAGTTAGAACATTAAATGAAGATATACGTGGACTAATATCTAAAAGAGCAAGTGAAATAATAACTGGAATAGCACAATCTTTTGGCGGAAGTGCAGAACTTATTTGGCATTCAGGTTCACCAGCAACTAATAATACTGAAGAATGGGTTGATTTTGCTACTAAACTTGGAAAGAGGACTGGCTATAATGTTAAGAAAATTTCTATGGGTTTAGAAGGAGAAGATTTTGCATATTATCAAAAGAACATACCAGGCGCATTTATTATTATAGGGACAGGACTTTCTTATGCACATCATCACCCAGCATATCAAGTAGATGAAAAAGCAATCTTAAATTGTTCAAAATACTTTGCTCATCTGGCAGAAGGTGCATTGAAGGAAATATTAGATAAAAATTATACACAGATAAAAGAAGCACGAAGTGCAACCAAGAACTTTATAAGTTCAAATAAGAACTTATAAAATAAAGAAATCTTGGAATTGAAAAAGAGGTAAATTGAAAATGAATACTAAGATGATTATATCAATTTTTATTGTATTAGGTTTATATATGAGCCTTTGTTATTATATTGGTTTAAAAGGAAAAATAATATTTTTAGGTGGGTATGTAAAATTTGAGCATAAGATATATGGATTAATATATTGGACAACATATTGGATTGTAGCTTTAGCTTTTATTTCAAGTAATATATTAAGAGGGATATTAACCACAGATAACTGGATAATATCAATATTCACATTGATTGGGACAACTTATCTTGGAGTTTTTATTTATTCAATAATAATATTTTTTGTGGTAGATTTTATAAAATTTGTTTTAAAGAGAATTAATCTTAAGCCACCAATTAAAGAAAAGCTAAAAAAGGTATATTGTAATGGAATTTCAGTATTTATAGTAGTATTCATTTTAGTTTGTTTTGGAATTTGGAATGCTCAAAATCAAGTTGTAACAAATTATGAAGTAAATATAAATAAAGATGCAGGTGAAGTTAATTCATTAAATGTTGTTATGATTTCTGATGTTCATATGGGAATAACAATAAAAGAAAATGGAATTAATAAAATGGTAAATTCAATAAATGAATTAAATCCGGACATAGTTTTATTTTGTGGAGATATATTTGATGAGAATACTAGTACAAAATTAAAAGAATATTCTAGAGAAGCTTTTAAAAATATAAAATCAAAGTATGGAGTATATGATGTTACAGGAAATCATGAGTATGGTGCTGGTGATTTATCAGAGACTATTTCATACTTTAAAGATGCAAATATTCAGTTTTTGCAAGATGAGTCAATAAAAATCGCAAATAGTTTTTATATAGTTGGAAGAAATGATTCATCAAATAAAATGGTAACGGGACAAGACATAAAACAACTTAGTGAGGTCTTGAAGGACACGGATAAAGCACTTCCTATTATAGTTTTAAACCATAGACCAGAAGACTTAGAGGCAGCAAAAGCAGAAAATGTGGATTTACAACTTTCAGGGCATACACATAAGGGGCAGATATTTCCTTTTAACTTTGTTACAAGCTATTTATATGAAAAGGATTATGGACATTTAATAAAAGATGATTTTAATTTGATTGTAAGTTCAGGCTATGGTACATGGGGGCCGCCAATAAGAATTGGAAGTAAAAGTGAAATTGTGAATATTAGAGTTAATTTTAATAAATAATAATATTACAGATGATATTTTAGAAAAATTAAATTTATATGAAAAGCTAGTGATTACATTTGTTTGGAAAGTTATGTTAAACATTTAATGATGTAGTACAATTATCGAATATTTGAGGTATAATTATTTTATGTAAAGTTAAAGAGGTGAACGTATAATATGGAGTACAATATATTTAAATTATTAGTGGATAATATTCCACAACCTATATGGATAAAAGATATTGACCTAAAATTTGTATATGTAAATGAAGAATATGAGAATATTCATAAAGGTGTAAATAAAAAATTTATTGGACTAAAAGACGAAGAAATCTTTGATGGAGCAATAAATAATGAATGTTATAGATATTGTAATCTAGTTATAAGTTCATTGAAGCCAATAACAGAAGAATGTTATCTAGGTGGAATACATAGAAAAATCACTATAATTCCATTGATTAATAATAATGGAGAAATAGAAGCCATAGCGGGTATATATGTGAATTTAGATATTATAAATGAAAAAGATAAGATTATTGAGGAACAAGAAAATATATTGAAGGTTGTAATGGAAACATTGCCAGGAATGGTTTTTTATAAAGACAAGGATGGAAAATACGTTTATGTAAATAAGGAATTTGATGAGTTTTATAATAGAGAAGGTATAGGCAAATCAATAGGAAAAACCAATTTTGATATACATTCTTCAGAAGAATTAGCACTTAAATATACAAAAGAAGATAATGAGGTTATTAAAAATAAGCAAAGTATATGTGTACAAACTGTAGTTAATTCAAAAAATGGGGAAAAAATATATACTGAGGCTGTAAAAGTACCTGTAATAGATAAGAATAATGAGGCTGTTGGTGTAGTTGGACTTATTTTAGATATTACTGAAAAGAAGGAAGCTGAAGAACAATTAAAACACGTAAGCTTTACGGATATTTTAACTGGCTTATATAATAGAACTTATTTTGAAGAAAAAGCAAAGGAACTTTTATCTGAGGAATATCTTCCAGTGGGCGTGATAATGGGAGATGCAAATGGTTTAAAATTAGTAAATGATACATTAGGACATAACGAAGGTGATGAGTTATTGAAACTTATAGCTCAGGTGCTTAGTGATGTGTGTAATGCGGGTCAGTTAATATTTAGAACCGGTGGGGATGAATATGTAATTCTGATTCCGAATACAACTGATTATGAGTGTGAGAATATTATCAAAAGAATATTTAAACAATGTGAGAATTATAAACATGACTTAATTGATGTAAGTGTATCTTTAGGCGCATCCTTAACTGATAATATAAATAAAAGTATATATGATGCTTTAAAAGAAGCAGAGGATAAGGTATATAGGCAAAAATTGTTACAAAAAAATAGTTTCAACAGTTCGGTTATGTATTCTTTGCAAGCAGGACTTCAAACTAAGAGTTTAGAAACAGAGGAGCATACAGATAGGGTAGTAAACTATTGTCTGATTATTGGAGAAAGACTATCACTTCCAATGTCTGTAATGGATGAATTGACAATTGTTGCAAAGCTTCATGATATAGGAAAAATAGGAATAAGTGAAGAAATATTACTTAAAGAAGGAAATTTAACTGATGAGGAATTTGAAGTAGTTAAAACACATACAGAAAAGGGCTATAGAATTGTAAAAGCATCTAATCAATTAGATAATATTGCTAAAGGTGTTTTAACACATCATGAAAGATGGGATGGAAATGGCTACCCTCTTAAATTAAGTAGGGAAGGTATACCACTAATAGCTAGAATTGTTAGTATTGCAGATGCATATGATTCTATGACTAATAATCATCTTTATAAAAAAGTATTTAATAAAGATGATGCTATTGAAGAATTACAAAGATGTTCAGGAAAGCAATTTGATCCTGACATAGTTAGAATATTCACAGAATATTTAAGTGAAACTCAAGTATGTGTCTAAAAACAATAAGAACTTAGAAAAATGAATAACAGTAAATAATCAAGGTGTGAAATTAATTGAGAATAATTAATTTCACACCCTTTTATTTCTATGGAATCAGATTTGATTTTTATGAAATAAAAATAACATTGACAAAATGAATTGTTGATATATAATAATATTAAGTAACACCCCCGAGGGGGGAGGGGAGAAATAACATGAGTGAAGAAAGAAAAAAAGCAGTTCAATCATTGAAAACTGCAAAGGGACAAATTGAAGGTATAATAAAAATGATTGAAGACGATAGATATTGCATAGATGTAGCCAATCAATTGCTAGCAGTACAATCTTTAATAAAAAAAGCAGATTTGATGATTTTACAGGGGCATTTACGTCATTGTGTCAAGGAAGCTTGTCTTAATAATAATCCAGAAGAAAAAATAGAAGAATTTAACAAGGTTTTAGAAAAAATACTTTCTAAATAAGATATTCAGAAGGAATATCATCATTAATTGTCAATTGTAAATTCTACATTGTCAATTGAATAAGTAAAGAGGTGAAAATTAATTATGAATAAAAAAGCACTTAAAATTGAAGGAATGACGTGTTCTGCATGTGCAAATAGGGTTGAAAGGTTTGTTGGGAAATTAGATGGCGTAGATAATGCAAATGTTAATTTTGCTACAGAAACTCTAAGTGTTCAATTTGATGAAACAAAGTTAAATAATGAAAGCATTGAAGAGGCAGTAATAAAAGCAGGATATGGTGTTAAGAAGAATATAAAGACTTATACTTTTAAGGTTGAAGGAATGACATGTTCTGCATGTGCTAACAGGGTTGAGAGAGTTACAAAGAAGCTTCATGGAGTTGAAAATTCTGTTGTTAATTTTGCAACTGAAAAACTTACTGTAAATATAGATGAAGATGAAATTGGATATGGTGAAATTAAAGCGGCTGTAGATAAGGCTGGATACAAATTAATTAAGGAAGAAGAAAAAGTAACAGGAAAGAAAAAGTTAGAAGCAAGTAAAATACTGCTTTTTAGATTTATAGTATCTTTAATTTTTACAGTTCCACTTTTAATAATAACTATGGGTCATATGCTTGGGATGCCACTTCCGCATATAATTGATTCCATGATGAATCCATTAAATTTTGCAATTATTCAAGTAGTGTTGACACTGCCTGTAATGATAATGGGATATAAGTTTTATACTATTGGTATTAAAAACGTATTTAAATTGAGTCCTAATATGGATTCTCTCATTGCTATAAGTACACTTGCAGCATTTATATATGGTTTATTTGGTATTTATAAGATAAATATTGGAGAGACAGAATATGCTATGCATTTATATTTTGAATCAGCAGCAGTTATTTTAACTTTAATAACTCTAGGTAAATACTTAGAAGCCGTTTCAAAAGGGAAGACATCACAAGCTATTAAATCATTGATGAGACTCGCACCTAAAACTGCAACAATTATACGTGATGGTAAGGAAGTAATTGTTCCTGCTGAAGAGGTAATAGTTGGGGATATCATTTTAGTTAAACCAGGTGAAAAGTTATCAGTAGATGGGGAAGTTGTCGAGGGAAGTACAGCAATTGATGAATCAATGTTAACAGGTGAAAGTATTCCTGTAGAAAAGAGCATTGGAAGTAATGTAATAGGAGCGAGTATTAATAAAACAGGGTTTATTAAGTACAAAGCTATAAAAGTTGGAAAAGATACTGCACTTGCTCAAATTGTTAAGTTAGTTGAAGATGCACAAGGATCAAAGGCACCAATAGCAAAACTTTCAGATGTTATTTCAGCTTATTTTGTTCCTACAGTAATTATTTTAGCTATAATATCAGCTGTAGGGTGGTTAAGCTTTGGAGAAACTCCCGTATTTGCACTAACAATATTTATTGCAGTACTTGTAATAGCTTGTCCATGTGCACTAGGCCTTGCAACACCAACAGCAATAATGGTCGGAACCGGTAAAGGTGCTGAAAATGGTGTATTAATAAAAGGTGGAGAAGCTTTAGAAATAACACATAAAATTAAGACCATTGTATTTGATAAAACGGGTACAATTACAGAAGGCAAACCTGTGGTTACAGATGTTTTGACTAATGGAATTTCAGAAAATGAAATATTAGTTTTAGCAGCAAGTGCTGAAAAGGGATCAGAACATCCATTAGGTGAAGCCATAGTAAGAGGCGCAGAAGAAAAGAATCTAAAACTTAAATCAATAGAAGAATTTAATGCAATTCCAGGGTATGGAATAGAAGTTAAAATAGATGGTAAAACTATTTTAGTTGGAAATAAAAAATTAATGAATGAAAAAAGAATAGATATAGATGTTTTAGCCAAAGATTCTGATAAATTAGCAAATGAAGGAAAAACACCTATGTATATATCAATTGACAATATTTTAAGAGGGATAGTAGCTGTTGCAGATACCGTTAAACCAAGTAGTAAAAGTGCAATAGAAGCCCTTCATAAAATGGGGATAAAGGTTGCTATGATTACTGGTGATAATAAGAAAACAGCAGATGCTATAGCTGCGCAAGTTGGAATTGACATAGTGCTCGCAGAAGTTTTACCAGAGGATAAAGCAAATGAAGTCAAAAAGCTTCAAGGAGAAAATATAAAAGTAGCTATGGTTGGAGATGGAATAAATGATGCACCGGCCTTAGCACAAGCTGATGTTGGAATTGCAATAGGATCAGGTACTGATGTTGCAATTGAATCTGCAGATATAGTCCTTATGAGAAGTGATTTGATGGATGTTATAACAGCAATTAAATTAAGCAAAGCAACCATTAAAAATATAAAACAAAATTTATTCTGGGCATTTGGATATAACGTACTTGGAATCCCAGTAGCAATGGGTGTTCTTCATATATTTGGAGGGCCATTACTAAATCCAATGATAGCAGCGGCAGCAATGAGCTTAAGCTCAGTTTCAGTACTTACAAATGCACTAAGACTAAGAAATTTCAAAGTATAGTATCAATTTACAATTCATAATTATGAATTGATAAAGGATTATAAATTAATTTAAAAATATGGAGGGATAAGTATGAAAAAGAAAATATTAATTGAAGGAATGAGTTGTGAACATTGTGTAGGTCATGTAAAGGAGGCTTTAGAGGGCTTGGACAAAGTGACTTCAGTAGAAGTTAGCCTTGAAAATAACTGTGCAATAGTTGAAACTACAAATAGTAACGAAGAATTAAAGGCAGCAATTGAAGAAGAAGGCTATGATGTAGTCAAAATTGAAGAATAGATCATTGTAACATTACCAATATAGTCATTATATTTTTAATTAATCATTACTACCATGTAGGAAAAATGATTTAGAAAAATATAATGACTTTTTTATTTAATATAAATTTTTATGTAGAGATGGCTATAGAAGAGATAAGTACCATATCTGAAGATATTGCAGCTATGTCACAGGAACTAAATGCTTCAATAGATGAAATAAATTCAATTGTTGAGAATATGGCAACTAATTCAGATAAATCAACAAAGAATTCATCAAAGATCCTAGAGGGTATAACACAAACAACTATAAGCATGGAACAAGTTGCAGCTACTGCTGAAAGCCAAGCTATACTTGCACAAGACTTAAATAATCTAATAGAAGGATTTAAAATATAACATGCGCTTATGTGTATATACAACCAAAATAAAGGTCACGCATTTGTTATGTTTGCTGAGGATTTATCTGTGAACTTCTACTGAAAAAATATTTACAGATAAATCCGAACATGCAACATTATACATAAGCATGACCTTTATTATTGTTTTGGTATATAATTGAAGGTATAAGTGAAATTTGAAAAGGAGATAATATGGAGAGCATTGGAAGTAAGTTAGCAAAAATTATATTGCGGATCATTAAACTAAATAAAATGTGGCAATTAACTGGTAATGAGCTTAGAGATAGTATAGAAAAAAGGCAATTATCAGAAAGTCATGAGCCGCCTAAAGTAATCAAGAATAGATTTAATATTATCAAAAATGATATAAATGGTTATTGTTATTATATAATGAAACCATTAAAAGATGTAGGACAAAAACATATTCTTTTTCTTCATGGAGGAGGATATGTATATGAAATTAATATCATGCATTGGGAATTCTTGGAAAAAATATCAGATGAATTGGGATGCACAATAACTATTCCTATTTATCCTTTATTACCGAAACATGAACACCAAGACGTATTTAATATGATTGTTCCAATATATAATCATATTATTTCAGAGGTAAAACTTAAGGATATAGTAATCATGGGTGATTCGGCAGGTGGGGGTATGAGCCTTGCCTTAGCAGAGCTTTTAAAAGAAAAGAACTTGCCACAGCCTGGGAACATAATTCTTATATCACCAGCTTTAGATATGTCACTTTGCAATCCTGAAATACCTGAAGTAGAGAAACTTGACCTAATGTTAGCAGTACCTTCATTAATTAATATTGGTAAGTGGTATGGAGGAGAAAAGGGTTCAAAACATTACTTGGTTAGCCCGATTTACGGTGACATTGAAGATCTTGGGAAAATTAGTTTGTTCACAGGGACTAATGATATATTATATCCAGATGCCAAGAAGTTAAAAATCATAGCAGAGCAAAAAGGAATAAAGATAAACTATTATGAATATCCTTCAATGCTTCATATTTGGCCCTTGCTTTTCTTTCCTGAATCAAAAAAAGCAAGAGAACAAATTATTGAAATCATAAAATCATCATAGAAATAAATTTTCTTAAGGAAACTAGAACAAATATGCATTGAATTTCACCGAGTTATACATAAGTACGAGTTTACGAGGAAATCTATCTACAGTCCCATCTATCTTTGTATTAATTAAAAGATTGTGTTATTTTGCTTATGGCGTAGTCTAGGGCACTTTCAAGGTTTGCATTATTTTTGCCAGCACCTTGAGCCAAGATAGGACTTCCGCCACCTTTACCATCAATAAGAGATATAGCATCTTTTAAGAGGTCATTCATTTTTACTTCTTTAACATCTTTAGAACATGCGAATAGTAGATTAACCTTGTCATCAGATTTTACTGCCATTAAAGCAATTGTATTTTCATTTTCAACAAGCTTAGAAGTTAGAGTGGTTATATATTTTAGATTTTCACCATTAAATATTTCCTTTATGACTTTAATATTTTTTACTTTAATTGCATTTTCAAGAATTTCTTTAACTTGATATTTAGCTAATAAAATATTAAGGTTTTTATTATTTTCATTAGCTTCACGTAAGTTTTCATTTAAATTCTTTATTCCATTTATCGCTTCATCTTCGTTGGAATTCAAATATTTGCATATAGAATTTTGGAATTCATCTTTTTTAAAAGAATCAGAAACAGCACGTTCGCCAGCTAAGAATTCTATTCTTGTTCCATCTTTGTGTTTCTCAAATCTTTTTATTTTAATAAGCCTAAGGTCTTGAGTTGATGCAGGGTGAAGACCACAACAAGCATTAATATCAAAATCATCTATTTTAACAATTCTAATGTCGTCCACAACGTTTGGAAGAGCACGTCTAAGAGATAACTTTTTAAGCTGCGCTTTAGTTGGAATGAAAGATTCTACAGCTAGGGCATCACCTATGATTTTATTTGCAAGCCTTTCAGCTTCTCTCACTTGAGCTTCGTTTAAAATTCCTAAAATATCAACAGAACTTATATCGCTACCTAAATGTATTGCAAATGTATTTGCATTAAAAAGATTATAAAATGAACCAGATAAAATATGTTGACCTAAATGTTGATGCATGTAATCTGCTCTTCTAGGCCAGTCAATTTCACATTTAACCTTATGTATTTTAATTGGTTTCTTTTCAACCACGTGATAAATAATTTCATCTTTTTCATAAACATCAAGGATTTTTTGATCTCCTAAATTTCCAAGGTCACAGCTTTGTCCGCCACCACCTGGGAAAAAGGCTGTTTTATCTAATATAACGTGAAATGTATTTTCAATTTCTTTTATATCAACAATTTCAGCAGTAAAATCCTTAAGGTATTGGTCATCATAATAAATTTTTTCCATATGTAAATAAGCCTCCCAATATAATTTTTTCTAAGGCTCAGATGAATATCATATTTAGAAATTCACAAAATTTTAAATAAATAAGCAAAACATAAATTTCATGAAGAAATCATTTTACAATATATATTATTTTTAATCTGAGGCTAAGAATAATTCGATAATCTTATTATAACAGATACGAGTTTTTTCAGCATAATCAAAAATAAATGTTAAAAAATAATTACTGGAAAATAAGTATTAAGAAATAAGTATCTAAAGATAACTAAACAGGCAGCCGAAAAACAGAAAATTAATTTATTGGAGGGAAGTAATATATACTGTTTCAATTCCATATGGAGTGTTTTAAATAAATGTTGCTATGAGTCGCGTGATTATAACAACATTTATTTAAAACAGTCACCATGGAAATAGATTTTAAGAGGTGACTAGGGTTTATAAGTTTTTATATTTCAAATTAGTCATAAAGAAATAGTTATTAGATATTTATATGGTTTTTATTAAATTTCTAATTATAATTTCATGATTGTGTTATTTTTTAATGAAGTTAAGCCTTCTGGAGTATGAGTTGATAAATATACAGTATTATTTGATTTGATAAAAGTTCTAACATTTTCTAATGTTTCTTTTGCTAATTCTTTATCTTCAAAAACTACTGATAATTGATTTTGTCTTAAAGCTTCGTCTGTATAAGTAATATCACCATGAATCATATAATGAATTCCATTATATATTTATTTTTAAATTAATTTTACCAATAGTTTAATGAAATTAAATTTAACTCAATTTAAATTCTGAATAAATCTTACTTCTATTTAGATTAATTGTCAATATGTCTTATTTATTATTGGATAAAAGATAATTATTCTACAAATACTAACATAAGAAGAGAACGAATGTGAGTTGGGTATATTTGTAGAATAAGGTGGTAATAGTATGAATTTATTATTTTATATGACTTTCAATTTCATTATTTATTCATTTATAGGTTGGATTATAGAAGAAGTGTATTCTTATGTAACTGTTAAAAAAATTAAAAAGGAAGGTTTTTTAAAAGGACCAGTTAAGCCAATGTATGGTATTGCAAGTACAATTTTGATTTTATATAATCAAATATTAGATATTGATGGAATTCCTTTAGTATTATTATGTTTTTTGATTCCAACAACAGTAGAATATATAAGTGGATATGTGTTAAAGCATGTATTTAATAAAGCTTATTGGGATTACTCAAATTTAAAATATAATATTCATGGATTCGTAACCCTTAGATTTTCTTTATATTGGACATTACTTAGTTTTATAGGTGTTTACTTTTTGCAACCAGCTGTGTATAACATTTATAAAGCATCAGAAAAGACTTTAATCATAGGAGCTTGTTTTTTTTCAATTATATTAACAATAGATTTTTTCTTAACTTTACGAAACGTTAAGAAAAATACGTTTTTAACCCAAAGGTGAAAACTGCACCTATGGGGGCTATCCTCATAAGTGCAGTTTTTATATTAATATTTATAAGTTATATAGTACAGCTAATTTATCAAATGCTGGAAATGAGTTTTTAATCTTTTCATATGAGATACAATAAGCTAATCTTACATGACCAGGGCATCCAAATGCTGAACCTGGAACAAGTAATAAATTAAATTGTTTTGCATCTGCACAGAATTTCACATCATCCTCAATTGGTGATTTAGGGAATAGGTAAAAAGCACCTTGAGGTTTAACACAAGTAAAGCCAAGAGATATTAAATGGTTATATAAAAGGTCACGATTTTTCTCGTATATACTAACATCAACTTCTGCATCTAAAGATTTTGCAATTACTCTTTGGAATAGGGATGGGGCATTAACGAAACCTAAAATTCTGTTTGCAATGTTCAAAGCAGACGTCACTTCGTCAAAACCATCCATTGATGTGTTAATAACCACATATCCTATACGCTCGCCAGGTAAAGATAATGATTTACTATAAGAATATCCTATAAAAGTATTAGGATAATATTTCAAAAGACAAGGAACTTCGATATTATCATAAACTATTTCTCTATAGGGTTCATCTGATATTAAATATATAGTTGTATTTAATTCTTTTTGTTTTTCGCTTAGCAGATTAGCTAAAGCTTGTATTACTTCTTTTGAATAAACAACACCAGTTGGATTGTTTGGATTATTTAATATTAAAGCCTTAGTTTTAGAAGTGATAACTGAACTTAAAGTTTTTAAATCGGGTTCAAAAGTTTCAGTGTCAGTTGGAGAAATTACAAGCTTACCATTAAAATTTTGAACATAATTTTTATACTCCCCAAAGTATGGCGCAAAGGTAATAACTTCATCGTCAGGATTTAAAATTGATTTCAAAATTATATTTAATCCACCTGCAGCCCCACAAGTCATAACAATATTATTTCTAGAAAGATCTAGATCATGTTTTTTATTTAAAAAGGCACTTATGTCATCTCTAACATCTTCATAACCAGCATTGTTCATATATCCATGAACATAATTTGGTTTTTCTTCATCTAAAATTTCAGAGATAACCTTTTTTATACTTTCTGGAGGTTCAACGTTTGGATTACCTATACTGTAATCAAAAACATTTTCTTCTCCATAAATTTCGGATAATCTTTTGCCCTCTTCAAACATAGCTCTTATGATAGAACTATTTGAAACAAGGGATTTCATCTTATTTGATATCATATTTTTAGCCCCCAATTCATATTTTGTATAGTATAATTTTATCACATTATAGCTAAATACGGACGAAATATTTATTAAAGTACGAATTAATTATGATAATAAAAATAGCATAATATTTAATGGAAATACACTTAGAGAAGCCTTAATAAATTGAATGTTTATAATAATATACAATGTTATTTATTAGTATTTCAATTTATAATATAAATAAATGTGATAAATCTTAATATAATCTAAAATTTTAGATTATTTGGTTGAAAGGAGCAAATAGACATGATATTGTAATGTATAGTCCGTAATGTGATTATATATATATTATTTTTCATATATGAGACATAATAGAATTAGATTTACATAATACGTATTTTATTTAACAAAATAAATTTATTATCATAGACATTTATCAAATAATAGGAGGATTTTTAATTATGCAAGAAAAAGTAAAAGAGGAGATTAAATCATTTTTATCCCTTAGAGCAAAGATAATGATGCAATTTGTAATTTTAATAGGAATTGGAATAGGAATTGGAATAGCAATAAAGACGAGTTCAACAGTGGCAATTATAGTTATAGTAATTTCTGTAATAATAGTTACAATTCTATCATTTGCAGCTAGTATTACAATAATGCAACCCTTAAGGAAAATAAATGCGCTAGCAGAGAGAATGGCTGAATATGACATTACGACAGATATAAAAATTACTAAAAGTGATGAATTTGGAAAAATTGGGATAGCTTTAAATAAAGCACAAGAAAATCTTAGAGAATTGATAAGAATATGTGCTGATAATGCAACAAAGGTATCTTCATTAAGCGAAGAAGCATCTGCAACAGTTCAAGAGTTATCAGTAAGCTTAGACGAAATAAACTTAGAATTTGTAAAGGTTGATTCAAATACCCAAGCAAATAGTGGAAATGTTGAAGAGATTTACGCATCAATTCAACAAGTAACTGCCAATATGGAAGAATTAGCAGCAAGAGCTGAAACAGGAAATGAAAACTCAGGTAATATAAAGGAAAGAGCTAAGGCTGTAGAAGTTAATAGTAAGAAAGCAATTGAGAATACAAGAAATGTATATTATGAAAAAGAGAAATATATAAAGAAAGCTGTTGAGGAATCAAAAGTAGTTGAAGAAATAAAAATAATGGCAGATTCAATAGCAGCTATAGCAGAACAAACAAATCTTCTTGCATTAAATGCAGCAATTGAAGCAGCTAGAGCAGGAGATTCAGGTAAGGGATTTGCAGTAGTTGCAGAAGAGGTAAGAAAGCTTGCAGAAGAGTCATCTTCATCTGTAGTCACAATTCAAAGTACAATTGAGAGAGTAGAAAAGGCATTTAACAATCTTTCAGAAAATAGTAAGGAAATGCTTAAATTTATTAAAACTAATGTAAGTGAAGATTTAAAGGATTATGGAAATGTTGCAGTTAAATATAATGAAGATGGAGAATTTATAAGTGAAATGTCACAGCAAATAGCTGAGATGTCTGAACAAGTAAATTCATCAGTTGAACAAGTAAGTGCCGCAATATCAAGTACTGCTAAGAACTCAGAAGCAGTTTCAAGCAGTACTCATAATATACAACAAGGAATAGGTGAGACATCAATTGCTATGAGACAAGTAGTAGAAATAATAGGAAAAGAAGCTATTAAAGCTGAAGAATTAAGCAGTATAATTTCTAAATTTAAATTATAGTTAGAGTATATCCAAAGTATAAATGGGACATGCTTTTGTGAAATGTTACATGAAAATATTTGGTAACATTAACAAACACATGTCCATTATTTTATGCGGATATATATAAGTTTACTTTATATGAAGGTCTCCACTTGTAGTAGTAATATTTATAAGTGAACTCTCATCACCAGAAGATAATTGTTTATGAGATGAGTCTAAATCTCCAGAAATTGTGTCATAATTTATTTTGTAGCCTAAATTTTTAGGGATGGATAAGGCTACGGAACCAGAGGCAGTACTTAAAGATGTATTGCTTAGAGAATCTTTAAATTTCAATTCAATATCACCGGAAGATGTGCTACCATTTACAGTTCCTAAAGCGCCACTTCCAATAATGCTTCCAGAAGAAGAGATTAACTTAGTTTCATTTAAGGTTGTTATAGCATTGAAGTTTATAGAGCCACTAGAACTATTTAAGCTTAAATAATTTAGATTTAAGTTAGAAATATTTATTTCACCGCTAGCTGTAGAAAGATTTAAGGTATTCATGGATAAATTAGAGATATTTATATCACCACTGCTTGTAATGATTTTTAAGGTACCTCTGCCATTAAATCCATAAGGGATGCTTATGGTGATATTAGCATTACTTGGAGTATCATAGCTAGTATTAAGAACTAATTTATTGTCATTTTCAGCTTTAAGCAATTCACTAGATATAGTACTATGGCTTTTAATTTGTACTTTCAAATCCTGTCCATCATAATTAACTATTTTAATGCCTTGAGAATTTAAATTAAGATCAATTTCATTAATATTCTCATTAATAGTATAGTCTTTTGATATATAAGAGTCATTAAAATTAAAGTCATTGAAATCAAAGAAAGTGACTTTTAAATTATTAGGGTCTATATTAAGCTCATCGGCATAATCAGAAAGCTTATAACCGCTTTGTACGAGTACAATGCATCCGGAAGCATAGAAGGTAATAGATAAAAGGAGCAATACTAACATGAATATTTTCATATTAGTAGAAATAAACTTCTTTTCCATTAGAATGCACCCCCTTTAGATTTAAGTGATTTAAAAGATTTAACTGATATGTGTATAAAGAACTTGCAAAGATAATAAAATATTAGTGATAAAATAATTGATAATGAAATTGATCCTAATGAAAAGAGAACTATTACTGGATATGGGAAATTAGCAACAAACATTGGTACATTAGGACCTCCAATAAAACTAGTAAATGTTCCGCCAACTAATAAGCCAATGCTACCCAATAAAATACCTATAGCTGCTCCTAAAAGTCCCAAAATGCAACCAATAATTCCAGTTATAACTGGGAAGAATATTATTAAAGCTAAAATTATAATGGAAATTTTTAAAAGTGTATTTACGTTAAATTGTGAGGTCTTATTTTTAGAAATTTGGTCATTAAAATTACTTGAGTTA
The DNA here is from genome assembly GCF_019977655.1 of Clostridium gelidum. Lineage (NCBI taxonomy): Bacteria > Bacillati > Bacillota > Clostridia > Eubacteriales > Clostridiaceae > Clostridium > Clostridium gelidum. Next base: position 5,591,282 of record NZ_AP024849.1, on the reverse strand, counting down.
GAATCTGAACTTCGATTATTATTAAACTTAGAATTATAATTGGAGTAATCATTGTTATCGTTATTAGAATTAAAACCACTTTCATCAGTATAATTAAAATTTGATTCATTTGAATTATCAAGGTTATAAAAATCAGAATTTAAATTAATATCTTTATAAGAATCATTAATTTTAAGAGTATCCAACTTGTTATTAGTTTCAAAGTCATTTTCCTTATTATTATTATTATTGTTTAAGTTATCATTAGTGTTAAAATCATTGAAAATATCAGTGTAAGTATTATCAGTAACTATAGCTGGTTCATCAATAGAATTTGGATAATTGTTTATAGAATTATTATTATCAGAAATTATGTCAGTGATGGAATTCTTATCATTAATAGGAGTAATATCAGCATCACTTGTAAGACATTCTGAATTAATAGGAGTTTTTAAATCTTCATTCCTATATCTATTAACGATTAAATTGGGATCACCTAATTGCCTTAGTATTTCTTGTTCTGTTTTTCCAGAAGCTAATCCAACCCTAAAGTTATTTTCATAATAGGAAATAATATCTTGTAATTTTATTTCGGGAAAGTCTTTTAAACCATCCATTAAAACATTGAAAAATTCATTTTGGTTCATTAAAATATGCCCCCTTTAATTTTTATGGTATATATTGAATAAGCTAGATTTCATGTTTAATGATTATATTTATTAAAAAATATTTCTCGATTAAAAGTATATGGTATGAAAGGGCATAGTACAATATATTAGGACACAGTTTAATATTTTATTAAGGTATTATATGGTAAAATAATAAAGTATTAAGAAATTCTTAAGGTCTGATATAAATAAAAAATGGGAATTGTACAAGCACTGTGAATAAGTATGTGGATAAGTACTGCATGTATGTCTATAAATATGGGGGATTAAGCTAGTAAGTTACAACGATTAGTCATGATGTTGATAACTATATAATGATTGTGGATAAGTTATAAGTAATCTTGCTCTTTGAACTTCTCCAGCGAACAAATGTGAGTCAAGTTTCCTTTGATTTGGGTCCTCAAACTTGGTTAACTCGTGAATATGAGTTAACCTCACTATAAAAGTTATTTTCATAGTGACTGTTTTAAATAAATGTTGTTAAGTGCATTAGATGGAAAGTAATAATTATAAACAATATCCACACTTTTGTGGATAAATACTGTGGATATTGTGGATAAGTTTTAAAGATAAAAATTAACTTTAAGAAAGAATATAAAGGAGTATAATATATTGTATTAATGATTTAAAAAATAACAAAAGTGTTCACAATTAAAGAAAATTATTATATAGTAAAATGTAATTATGAAAGTTTAGTAAGCCAAATTAAACATATTCAAAATAAATAATGAGGAGGGGATAAGAATTATGGTAAGTAAAGAGGCGAAATTTATTCCTCAAATAAAAGGTACACTTAGAAATCATGTGATAGAGGTTCCAGCAGTCATAAGAAATTGTGGCGGAATTACGATTTTTGGAAAAAGAATAAAGTCATTATTATTCAGCACGGATGTTGCATTAATAAGAAATAGTAATGCAGATGCTATTATAGCAGTGTATCCATTTACACCACAACCTCTAATAACACAAGCTCTTATTATGGCAGCAGATGTTCCTGTTTTTTGTGGTGTTGGTGGAGGAATAACGCAAGGTAAAAGGGTTGTGAATTTAGCTATGGATGCTGAGTTTAAAGGTGCTATGGGAGTAGTAGTAAATGCGCCTACAACTAATGAAATTGTTAAAAAAATTAGAGCGACTATAGATATACCAGTTATAGTAACTGTTATTTCAGAAGATGAAGATATTGCTAAAAGAATCGAAGCTGGAGCAACTATATTAAATGTTTCAGGTGGCAAAGAAACAGTTAATATAGTCAGAAATATTAGAAATAGGTTTCCAGAGTTTCCTATAATAGCTACTGGTGGACCAAGTGAAGAGTCAATTTATGATACAATTCAAGCCGGAGCTAATGCCATAACTTTTACACCACCAACTTCAGCAAGTATTATGGGAAGCCTCATGGATAAATATAGAAGTGAATAAAAGATAAGTGAGAATCGCGTGCTCAGTGAACGAATGCGAATCGAGTTTCATTTAATTTAAAAAAAGTGTTGATTTAAGGAAAAAATATGGTATCATATTTTTAATAGTTTAATAATATAATAGTAACTATTATAAGTTTCAAGGAATAGAATTTTAGAATATTACGAGAATATAACATGACCTGGGGTAGAGGTGCTGTAATAAAGAGTAGGTATAAGGAGTCGGTAGGCAATGATTTATACACAAAGGTATTATAGCCGAAGAAATGAATTAATATACGGTAATTTATTTCTGGATATTCATAGAATATGTGAATAACTGTCACGAAAAGTGTTGAGCTACAAGGTGCCTTTTTCAGTTAACAATGAACAGTTAACAGTTAGCAATTTAGAAATAAAGAAGGATGATTTTGTTAGTATATAAATTAAAATCCATATAACAATTCATTTTTGATAAATTGATAATTAATGAAAATATTGAGCATACAAATTAGCATAAGCGACCACTCGTCACAGATATTTTCTGTGGCGTTTATTTTTTTGAAATTTACAATAGACAATTGTCAACTGTAAATTGTACATTGTCAATTGAATTTAATTTGGGGGTTAACGAAATGAAATTATTTGGAACGATGAAAGCACAAGATAATCAATTAGTAATTGGTGGGGTTAGTGCCAAGGATTTAGTAAAGGAATATGGAAGTCCGTTATATGTATTCGATGAAGCTTTAATAAGAGAATACTGCACTGATTATAGAAAGTATTTTAAATGTGAAGAAAATAATAATAGAGTAGCCTTTGCTGGAAAAGCATTTTTGACTATTCAAATGTGCAAATTATTAAAAGAAGAAAATATGTGTTTAGATGTTGTGTCTGGTGGAGAATTATATACTGCGCATATTGCAGGATTTCCACTTGAAAAAGTAATGTTTCATGGAAATAATAAAACTTTAGATGAAATAGAGCTAGGAGTAAAATTAGGCGTAGGAAATTTTGTTGTAGATAATTATTATGAAATTGATGCATTAAATGACATAGCTAAGGAATATAATAAAGTTCAAAATATTTATTTGAGAATAACACCAGGAATCGAAGCACATACACATGATTATATAAAGACAGGACAAATAGATTCAAAATTTGGTTTTGCACCAGTTGAAACTGTTATAGAAGATGCTATTAAGAAGGCTATAAGTTTAGACAATATAAACCTTGCAGGAATACATTGTCATATAGGTTCACAAATTTTTGACTTGGAACCATATGAGGATGCTGTAGAGATAATGTTAGAGCTTGTAAGAAAAACTAAAGAAAATTTTGGCTATTTGATTAAAGAAGTAGATTTCGGTGGTGGCTTTGGGATATATTATACTAGCTCGGATGAACCAAGAACAACTGAAGAATATTGCAAGACAATAATTAATAAAGTTGATGAGGTTTGCATCCGAACTGGTCAAGAAAGACCAATTCTCACAATAGAACCAGGAAGAAGTATTGTAGCTAATGCGGGAATTACTTTATATACTATAGGTGCAGTTAAAGAAATTCCAACTGTCAGGAAATATGTTTCAGTAGATGGTGGGATGACTGACAATATTAGACCAGCTCTTTATAATGCACAATATGAAGGTATTATTGCAAACAGAATTGCAGGTGATTTAGAAGAGACTGTAACTGTAGCAGGGAAATGTTGTGAATCAGGAGATATATTATTAGAAGATATTAAGCTCCCAGAAGTTAAAAGTGGAGATATTTTGGCTATAATGACTACAGGTGCTTATGGTTATTCTATGGCAAGCAATTACAATAGAATACCAAAGCCAGCAGTGGTTATGGTTAAAGATAATGAAGCAAGATTAATCTGTAGAAGAGAATCTTATGAAGATTTATTAAAGAATGATTTAATCTAGAGTCATGTTGTTTTAAAGGTACTATATTTAAAAAATGGGTATTTTAGAAAATTTTACATGTAATAAGGATGATATGCACTAATTTTTAAAATTAGTGCATATTTTAATATCTGTGGAATTATAAAATGTAGATATAATAAAAAGATATAAAAGTTTACAACTTGTAAATATTTAAAACAATAAATTATGGTATACTAAAACAGTATCGAAAAATAAACACCTATAAAAAAAACTCAACCAAGACTTAAAGAGAAACCTAATCATAACATGTTAATGGAATATATAACCATAAAATATAAAACGTGGAGGCAAAGTGGTGTGACAGAAAATGCTAAAAATCAAATGACAGAAGATAAAAAGATTAAAAAGAAGTCAACAATAAAAGAATGGATAATAGATATAGCAGTTGTTGCTGTTGTAGCACTTTTAATTTGGAAGTTTGTGGGTTATGGGGTTTGGATTAAAAGTGGATCTATGATTCCAACCTTAGAAGTTAAAGATAGATTGATTGTAACAAGAGTACATAATGCTGGTAATTTAAAGGAAGGGGATATTGTACTATTTAAAAATGATGAATTTAAAGGTGATATTTTAATAAAAAGATTAATTGGACTTCCCGGAGATAAAATAGAAATTAAAAATGGAGTTGTCTTTAGAAATGGAGAACAGCTTAAAGAGGATTATGTGAAAAATAATGAAAGATATGATGGTACATTTCAAGTACCACAAGGAAAATACTTCTTTTTAGGAGATAATAGAGCAAATTCTGATGATTCAAGACATTGGAAAAAAGGTCCTTATGTTGATGAATCTGATATAGAAGGCAAGGCTAGAATAAAATATTATCCAATAAAAGATTTTGAAATATTAAAGTAATAGCAATAATTGAAAAATGAATATTGATTATAAGTGCAAATAGTATTACAATGATATATTAATGTTAATTTAAATGTATATATGATTGAAACTATAAGAGCAGTTTAATAAAAAGGGAGAACGTTAAATGAGAGAAGAAGATGAGATGATGGAATCAAAAGATATAGATAGCTCAGAAAATAGCTCTGATCTAACCAATATTTATTATTCAAAATCAGAAAATATAATAGAGGATAAAGAAGAAAACTTATCAAAAAAGGGATTCATAGCAAGTTTTCTATCAAAAGGTAGCTTTTTCAGTGAATGGATAATTCCAATAATAGCTGCCATAGGAATAGCATTACTAATAAATAAGTTTTTAGTTTATAATGTTTATATACCAAGTGAATCAATGGTTCCAACTTTAAATATTGGTGATAAATTAATGGTAACGAGAGTGTATGATACTGATAAAATTAAAAGAGGAGATATAATTGTATTTTTTTCAGAGGAGCTTAATGAGGTGCTTATAAAAAGAGCAATAGGACTTCCTGGAGATCATATTAAAATACATGATGGTATTGTCAATGTAAATGGAGAAGATATTAAAGAAGATTATGTAAAAAATAATGAAAGTTATGATGGGGATTTTAATGTGCCAGATAATAAATTCTTCTTTTTAGGAGATAATAGAAGCCGTTCATATGATGCCAGAAAATGGATTAATCCATTTATAGATGCTTCCAATATACAAGGAAGAGCTAGAATTAAATTTTATCCATTTAAAGACTTCGGTAGTTTAAATTAATGTGTATTATGAAAAGAGGGGATTAAATGGAGGAAAAGTATATAATAGATAGAGTTGAAGGAAACTATGTTATTGTTGAAAAGGAAAATGGAGATATGTATAAGATATGTATTGAAAATATTGAGAGTAATTTCAATGAAGGAGATATTTTAATTAAGAAGGGTGAATACTTTGAAATAGACAAAAAGTTTACGTTAAATAGAAAAAAGCAGATAAATGACAGTATGAAAAATATGTGGGAAGAGTAATACTGCATATGAATATGACTAAAGATAAAGAAAATAAATAATGTTAAGGAAAGGTGATTAGATGCAGAATAATAATAAAAATGGAAATAATAAAAATGGAAATAATAAAAATGGAAATAATAAAAAGAATAATAAAAATTCTATGACCATGGCGATTACTTACTTTCTAATAGCTTTTGCATTTGTAATGGCATTTAATTATGCAAAAGATTCAACGACAACTCAAAGAATTACATACAATGAATTTTCAAAATTACTAAGTGATAAAGAAATTTCAAAAGTTGTTATAACAAGTGATGATTTAGTTATAACACCTAGTGAAAATAATGGAGAATATAAAGGAAAAACTTTATATACAGGGAATATGAATGATCAAAGTTTAATTCTAGCTTTAAAGGATGCAAACATTGACTTTTATCGTGAAAATCCTAAGCAAACTCCAATTATGAATTTTGCACTTACTTGGATATTACCTATGATACTTCTATTTTTCATGTGGAAGTTCTTGTTTTCTAAAATGGGCGGAGGCGGAGGCGGTGTCATGGGCATCGGCAAGAATAACGCTAAGATTTACGTAGAAAGCGATATAAAAGTAACTTTTGATGATGTAGCAGGGCAAGAAGAAGCTAAGGACTCATTAAAAGAAGTTATTGATTTCTTAAATGCGCCAACTAAGTATACTGAAATAGGAGCTAAATTACCTAAGGGAGTTTTACTAGTAGGACCTCCAGGAACAGGTAAAACACTTATTGCAAGGGCTGTAGCTGGAGAAGCTAAAGTACCATTTTTCTCACTTTCAGGTTCAAGCTTTGTTGAAATGTTTGTAGGAGTTGGAGCTTCAAGAGTTAGAGAATTATTTAAGGATGCAGTTGCAAAAGCACCATGTATTATTTTTATAGATGAAATTGATGCAATTGGTAAGAGTAGAGATAATCAAATGCAAAGTAATGATGAAAGAGAGCAAACTTTAAATCAATTACTTTCTGAAATGGATGGATTTGATTCATCTAAGGGTGTAGTTTTACTTGGAGCTACAAATAGACCTGAAATACTTGATAAAGCACTGTTAAGACCAGGTAGATTTGATAGAAGAGTTATTGTTGATAGACCAGAATTTAAAGGTAGAGAAGCTATACTTAAAGTTCATGCAAAAAATGTACATTTAGGTGATGATGTTGATTTACATGAAATAGCAAAAAGTACTCCAGGAGCTGTAGGAGCTGATCTTGCTAATATTGTAAATGAAGGTGCTTTAAGAGCAGTAAGAAAAAGAAGAAAATTAGTACTACAAGAAGATTTGAGAGAAGCTGTGGAAGTTATAATTGCAGGTAAAGAGAAAAAAGATAGAATTCTTTCTCCAAAAGAAAGAGAAATTGTTGCATATCATGAGGTTGGTCATGCACTTGTTGCAGCATTGCTTAAAAATACAGAACCAGTACATAAAATAACTATTGTTCCCAGAACTGGGGGTGCACTAGGTTATACTATGCAAATAGAAGAAGAAAATAAATATTTAAATTCTAAGGAAGATCTAATAAATCAAATAACAATGTTAGTTGGTGGTAGAGCTGCTGAAGAAGAAGTATTTGATATAGTTACAACCGGAGCATCAAATGATATAGAAAGAGCAACTGCAATTGCAAGACAAATGGTATCAGTTTATGGTATGAGTGAACAATTTGATATGATGGCATTAGAGTCTATTCAAAACAGATATTTAGATGGCAGGGCTGTAAGGAATTGTAGCGAAGAAACTTCAACTATTCTGGATAAAGAAGCAATGAATATAATTAGGGAAGCTCATAAAAAAGCAAGAAAAATCATAAGTGATAATAGAGAATTAATGGAAAAAATATCTGCTGTGCTTCTAGAAAAGGAAAGTATTTTTGGCGAAGAATTCTTAGAAATTGTCTATGAAAAGTATCCGGAAATGAAGGAAACAAAGGAAAAAGAAAAATTAGAAAATGATAAGCAAGTAAAAGATCTAGAAGAAAGAAGAGCTAAAAAGCATTCAATAGATACAATTATAGATGATGACGCCAATAAGAATGAAGAAAAGTTTGAAATTGGAGTTATTGGTGGAATTAGAAATAATAAGACGGATGAAGATGCAGCTGAAAATGAAATCATAACGAGTGGAGAAACTAAACCTCGGCTTGATGGTGAAGCTGAAACTACAGATGATTATAAATTGTAGTTTTGGATTTGTTATTTATTTTCATGTACCTAAGATGAGAACTGAGACTATAAGTAATTACAAATTTAAATAAAAAATATTAATGCACAATGGAGGACATAAAACTGATTTAGAGTTTTTAGCCATACATTGTGCATTGTCAATTGACAATGTACAGTTAACAATTAACAGTTAAGGAACAAAGCCCAATTGGCTTTTAATAATTTATTAGAAACTCCAAAAGAGTTTCATCCACAATTGTTAATTGTAAACTGTTAATTGTAAATTGAATAAAGGGGTTGGAATTTTGGATAAACAAGTAGATTTCTTAAGAGAAGAAAATAAATTAAATGAAATTTTAGATATATTAAATAAGGAAATTTTGAATTATGTAGAGAAAAGAAAAGGTGTTACAAAATACATTCTTGACTCTAGAAAGAAATATATTGAAGAATATAAAGATGATGACGATCAAGTTATAGATTACTTTGATCATGAAAACTATGTTCAAGAAGAATCATATAGGACAATAGATAAAAGGCTTATGGAATATACAAAACTTAAGGAAGCACCTTACTTTGGAAAGGTTACTTTTAAGGAAAATGAGGATGTTCCAGAAGATATGTATGTAGGCAGATACGGATTAACTTTAGAGGACAGTTATGAACCTTTGATTGTTGATTGGAGAGCTCCAATTGCAGCCCTTTTTTATAAAGGAGCACTTGGAAAAGCAAGTTATAACCCGCCAATGGGGGAAATAGATGCGGATATATTATCAAGAAAACAGCTAATAGTTAAAAAAGGTGAATTGAAAGGTGTATTTGATTCAGCATTAGATGTTAAGGATGAAATACTTCAAATGGTTTTAACTGAAAATTCATCTGATAAGTTAAAAGATATAGTGATGACTATTCAAAGGGAACAAGATGAAATTATTAGAGAAGATAGAAATAAAGTAGTTGTTGTAAATGGTGTTGCAGGTTCAGGTAAGACAACTATTGCACTTCATAGAATTTCTTATTTGCTTTATAACTTTAGAAAACAATTTGGAGATAAGGTATTAATTTTTGGACCTAATGATATTTTCATGGATTATATAGCTCAAGTACTGCCCACTCTTGGTGAGGGTAATATAAAACAAAGTACTTTTGAGAATTTTGCAAAGAAGGAACTTGGCTTAGAAAATATAAAAGTAAAGACTTTTGGAAGTTATATTGAAGATGCTATGAATGGAAATGAAACTGCATTAGAAGAATATAAGTATAAAAGTTCTAAGGAATTTTTGGAGTTATTAAATTCAAGCATACAAGCATTAGATAAAGAATATTTTGAAATACAAGCAATTAAATTTAAAAACACAGAAATTGTTTCAACTAAAGAAATAGAAGAATTATTCACTGTTCATTATAAAGATATGCCTTTGTTTAGAAGAAGTGAAAAGATAAAAAGAATACTAATAGTTAAGATTAAGGATAAAAGAGATGAAGAAGTTTATAAATTAAATGCTGAGATTAAGGAAAAGACAGATAATTTATCAAAAGATGAATTAGAAATGGAAAAAAGTAATATAGAATACATGAAAAGAATTAAAATAAGAGAAATTATAAGAGAGGTTATAATTTGCCGTAATGAATTAGATGCTTGGATTAAAATTGAGCCAATGATAGATATTTATAAGAAAATGGTTAATTCAAAAGGAATTAAAGAAGATACGTTGGATAATGTAGATAACATCATTTTGAGGACAATTTTAAATGACAATAATGAAGTTTTAAAAGAAGAAGCAAATAATTTAGGATATATGGATTTAGCAGGAATGCTTTATTTTATGGTGAAATTACAAGGAATAAAGGTAAAGGACGAAATAAAACACATTGTAATTGATGAAGCACAAGATTATAGTTTTATACAATTTGAAATCATTAAGGAAATAACAGGATGCAAAAGTTATACAATAGTTGGAGATTCTAATCAAAGATTAATCACAACTAGTAAAGAACCTGCAATGCTTCATTTAGATGAAGTCTTTAAGGATTCTAATATTGAAATTAAGAAATATGAATTAAATAAGAGCTATAGATCAACTCAAGAAATAATGGAATATGCAAATCAATTCTTAAATGAAGAAAAAATAATTCCGTTAGTTAGAAGTGGAGAGCCTGTTATTCAGGAGGAAACTTCAAGTGAGGAGGACTTTGTAAATACTCTTATATCAATAATTGAGGATTATGAAGAAGATGGATATGAAAATATTGCAGTAATATTTAAAGGTAAGAAGGAATTAAACAAATTTGCCCATCTTATTAAAGAAAGAATTAATATACAAAATCTAGATAATGAAGATATTCTTTATAAGGGCGGAAAGGTACTTATACCAGCTTATTTAGCGAAAGGTCTAGAATTTGATGGTGTAATAGTAGTGGAAAATGGAGAGATTCAGCCTTTAGTTAAGTATATAATGTGTACTAGAGCATTGCATAGATTATCTATAATTAAAGATTTAATATAACCTTAAGGTGAAAACTACATTTATGCGGATAACCACCGAAATTGAATACATGTTTATTCCAGCGGACTAAGAAAATTTCGCTGGAAGACACTAAATGGCAGGTTGCATCCATTTTAGTTTGCTCCCAATGTAAAATTGGGACAAACTAAAATGGAACAACCTGCCATTAAATGTCTTCATCAGCTTATTTTCTAATGCCGCTTTCACAAACATGTATCCAATTTCTCTGTTTGTTTATACGCCTAAGTATAGTGAATATTCACTACTATAAATTCCAATTAGTATTTGAGTATGTATATAGATAAACATACTTAATGGTATTAATGTTCAATTTGTCATAAATTATATTTGGGAATTTATGTATTAGAATGTAGAATATTTAATGATATATATATTCAAATCATAAGTAAATCAATCTAAATAAAATCGGACAGTATACATAAAAGATAGATAAATATATATACTATCATTAGGAAAGATTACTATAATTATAATTCTACATAATAAAAGTTAAAAATTTAGCATATTGCTATTGAATAAATATTAAGAAATGTGTATAATTATGCTATTGAAAAGAAAAACTATAGAGTTTTGATTTAGAACAAAATTTAGGGAAGATATAAATTTTAGGAGGTAGTAATAATGAAAAATGGAATAATAAAAAAATTAGTTGCAGTAGCAGCAGTAGCAACTATTGCTATAAGCATGGTTGGATGTGGAAGTGGAAATACTGAAAAAAAGGAAGATACTACAGCTAAGACTACAGCTACAGCAATAGAAGCAATAAAATCAAAAGGAAAGCTTGTTGTTGGAACAAGTGCAGATTATGCACCATATGAATTCCACACACAAGTAGATGGAAAAGATAAAATAGTTGGATTTGACATTGAAATTGCAAAACAATTTGCAAAAGACTTAGGGGTAGAACTTGAAGTAAAGGATATGGCTTTTGATGGTTTGCTTGTAGCGCTTCAAGCAGATAAAGTTGATATGATATTTGCAGGTATGACTCCAACTGATGAAAGAAAACAAAATGCAGATTTCTCAGATATATACTTCATTGCAACACATAGATTTATGCTTAGATCTGGAGAAGAAGCAGGAATTGCTAAAATTGAAGATTTAAAAGGAAAGAAAATTGGAGTTCAAAAGGGATCAATTCAAGAAGGTATTGCAAAGGGTAATTTTGAGGCAGATAAAATTAAGTCTTTAGATAAAGTTCCTGATTTAGTATTAGATCTAAAGAACAATAAAATAGATGCAGTTTTAGTTGAATCAACAGTTGCAGATTTAACTGTTCAAAAGAATACAGGTATTGCAGCAAGTAGCTTAGAAGTTAAAGATCCAGATGGTGGATGTGCAATAGCAATGAAAAAAGGTTCAAATGAGTTAACAACAGAAATTAATAAGACATTAAAGAAATTAAAAGATGAAAACAAAGTGCAACAATTCTTCGTAGAGGCAAATAAATTAGCACTAGCAGAATAATATATGTCATATTAGAATATTCATTGTGATTTTAATGAAAAATTTGTATAACATATATATATAATTAAAAGTTGAGGCAACACTTCTTATAAAATATTAAGATTGTGATGCCTTTAACTTATTACAATACCATATACAAATAATTAAATTACATTTTGAAGGTAAGGATATAACATCAAAAGTAACTAATATAGATAAAATAGATGCATATCCTGTGTCATTATTAGATGGACAAAAGTGAAGAATTTCAATACATACAACCTTTGAGTTTGGAGGCATAATTATAAAATGAATATAAGAAGCGAAGTTTTAGATATCAATAATGAATTAATAAAATGGAGAAGAGAGCTTCATAAGATGCCAGAAATAGGAATGATTTTACCTAAGACATATGAATATGTAAGAGCTAGATTGGATGAAATGGGTCTTGAATATACTACATATGATAAGCATTCTGGAATATGTGCTGTTTTAGGAAAGAAAGAAGGAAAAACAATTGCTATAAGGGCAGATATGGATGCTTTAGAAATTAAAGAAGAAACAAATTTAGATTTTAAATCTGAAAATGGTAATATGCATGCTTGTGGTCATGATGCACATACAGCAATATTACTTGGTGTAGCTAAAATTCTTAAAAGAAACGAAGAAAAATTAAATGGAAAAGTTAAATTAATATTCCAACCTTCAGAAGAATGTGCCCCTGGTGGTGCATTAGCAATGATTGAAGATGGAGTGTTAGAAAATCCTAAGGTAGATGCAATGATAGCATTACATGTTGATAATGACTCGGAAAATTGTAAAAATGGAGATATAATAGTTAAGTATGGAAGTGTATCTGCATTTGAAGATCCAATTAATATAAAAATAATTGGAAAGGGTGGCCATGCATCTACCCCAGATTTATGTATAGATCCAATTTCCATTGCAACTCTAGTTATTAATAATATTCAGTATATTTTAACTAGGGAAATAAAACAAACAGTACCTACAGTAATAAGTTTTAGTGGTATCCAAGGTGGAAGAAATTCTAATAATATTATTCCTGATGTGGTAGAGATAAAAGGAACTGTAAGAAATACAGATATTGAAACAAGAAAATTTGTATTAAAAAGAATAGAAGAAATTGTATCAGGCTTAATTAAAATAATGAGAGCAAATTTTGAATTAAATTTCGATGGTGGTTGTTCTGGCGTTGTTAATGATACTGATATGGTAGATATGTTTATAAAATCAGCAAAAAAAATAGTACAAGAAGATGAAATTCATATTGCAAAAGAGTGCATGATGGGAGCAGAGGATGTAGGATTTTTCTTTGAAAGGGTTAAAGGCTGTTATTTTAAGCTATATAATCCTGCTACTTTTGAAGATGGAATAGTATATCCATTACATAATTCAAAATATATGATGGATGATTCAGTATTATATAGAGGAGTTACTTTGTTTTTACAGACAGCTATAGATTATTTAAATGATTAGAAATATATAATTAGATGAGAAGGTAACACTTAGGCACAATCAAAAAAATAACAAGTCCATTTACCAGCTTATTTTCCATCATACTGCGTCGGTAAATTGACCTAATAGGCCCGCTATGAGGGCACTTTGCCTCCTTGCCTGATGAAAAATATTCATGGCAACTTTGGACTTGTTATTTATTTTCATGTGCCTTATTAAGAAATTAAGCTTGTGATACTGTATGTTTATTTAAAGCAATTTTATCAAGTGTTAATTATTACAATTGATAATTAACAACTAATAACTTATAATAATTAAATGTAGATTTGATTATTATAAGTAGACTACACTTATAATAATCAAAAAATTAACAAGTCGGTATGACTTGGAGCTTAATAACCATCAATTGAACATTGATAATTAACAATTGGGAGGGAAAAAATTGAATTTTTCATTTATAGACAAATACTCTGGATATTTTTTAAAGGGAACAGAGATAACTATTATATTAGCATTTTTTGCAGTGCTATTTGGAACAATTTTGGGACTTGTATTAACACTTTTAAGACGCTCGAATTTTAAACCTATAAGTTCTATAAATTTCAAACCTATAAGTTTTATAGCAACAGCTTATGTAGAATTTGTAAGAGGTACACCACTTCTAGTTCAAATCTATATAATTTATATTGGATTTCCCAAATTAAATGGATTGCCTAAAGTTATGGGAATACCTATGGAAGACGTACTTGTAGGTGTAATTGCTTTAGCATTGAATTCAGCAGCATATGTATCAGAAATAATGAGAGCAGGAATTGATGCTGTAGATAAGGGACAAATGGAAGCAGCAAGAAGTTTAGGGATGAATCAGAAATTAGCAATGTTTTATATTGTGATACCTCAAGCCTTTAAAAATATTTTACCGGCTCTTGGAAATGAATTTATTTCAGTAATTAAAGAATCTTCACAAGTTTCTGTTATTGGAGTTGCAGAGCTTATGTACAATGCAGGAGTTGTAAGAGGTAATACAGCTTTGGGATTAGAACCAATTATAGTAGCAGCGGTAATTTACTTTATAATAACTTTCACAATGACAAGAATATTAGGATATGTAGAGAGGAGGATGAAGGCAAGTGATATACGTTAAGGATTTACATAAGAGCTTCGGAAAAAACCAGGTTTTAAAAGGTATAGATGAGCATATTAGTAAAGGTGAAGTTGTTGTTGTAATTGGACCATCTGGTTCAGGAAAAAGTACATTTTTAAGATGCCTTAACTTATTAGAAATTCCTACCTCCGGTCAAATTACTTTTGAAGATAAGGATATAACATCAAAATCAACTAATATAGATACAATGAGAGAAAAAATGGGTATGGTTTTTCAACAATTTAATTTATTCCCTCATAAGACTGTATGTGAAAATATATGCTTAGCACCTATAAAAGTGAAGAAAATTTCAAAAGAAGATGCTAAGAAAAGGGCAATTACCTTATTGGAAAAGGTAGGACTAGTTGAGAAAATAGATGCATATCCGGCTTCATTATCAGGTGGACAAAAGCAAAGAATTGCAATAGCTAGAGCTTTAGCTATGCAACCAGATGTTATGCTATTTGATGAGCCAACATCAGCTTTAGATCCTGAAATGGTTGGAGAAGTTTTAACTGTTATGAAAGCTCTTGCAAAAGAAGGAATGACAATGGTAGTTGTTACACATGAAATGGGCTTTGCAAGAGAAGTTGGAGATAGAATATTATTTATGGATGGCGGGAAAATAGTAGAATCAGGAACTCCAGAAGAAGTATTCAAAAATCCTAAAAATCCACGTACAATAGATTTTTTATCTAAAGTACTTTGAAAACTATACTTATGCGTATAACTCGCCGAAATTGAATACACGTTTATAACCACAAGGGTCACAATGTTCCAGCGGACTAAGAAAATTTCGCTGGAAGTCCACTAAATGGCAGGTTGCATCCATTTATGCTTGCTCCTGAGGCAAGCTCAGGACAAGCAAAAATGGAACAACCAACCATTAAGTGGCTTCAACAGCTTATTTTCTAATGCCGCTTGCACAAACATGTATCCAATTTCTCTGTTTGCTTATATGACTAAGTATGGTGAATATGGGGTTTGATGGCATATATAATTAAAACTTGCATTGTGGGTATATATATATATAAGAGTTAACCGTTAACTGATTTATAGTGTTAAAAAAATGTTGTTATGAGTTTGGACACCCATAACAACATTTTTCTTTGTAATATATACTGATTTATTTTTAATACTTGCTATATCATACGAATTTTAAATATATTAACAACATTTATTTAAAACACTCACTATGGAAATAAATATTAGTAGTTAATTTATTTAGGGCAAATGGAATTGTTATTTTTTCGATTGTGCCTAATAACTATAAGATGGTGATGAGAAATTATGAGGAACAATACCAGTTCTAGATAAATAAACTGCAAAAATAATTATAAATATTAATATATATATAGCTATTAGAATGAATGGTGCAGCTAAATTAACACCACCTTTTTTGTGTAATCTATTAATATATTGAGTTGCACTTAAATTTGCAATAATTGTTTTAACAGTCTTGATTTGACGAACAGAATGATTGAGATAAATGGCATTTGCAAACATAGCTAATAAAATGCGTAGTAACAATGATAAAACTCCAGGTATTAATAGAGATGTACCAATAGTGACAACAAAGAAAATAGCTGCGGCAGCATAAAGTTTTCTGTATAACAACCAATAAGTACCCAGAAAAAAGCAAGGCCAGTTCCAAGATATAAAATTAGTGTTTTTCTTCATTTTGTCAATATAATCAAGATAATAATTAGCATTATTACTGCCAATGAAAGCAACAAATTCTTCTTTGGATATATTATCAGATGTATAATTATCTTTGTTTAAACTTTGAAAATTATTAGGATTGTTTATATTATCATAATTTTGATTAGGATTATTATTACTATTATTGAATTTAGGATTATTATTAAACTTATTATTATTATTTAAATTAGTATTGGAAGTATAGGAATTAGGTTCAGTATTGTAACTATTTTTATTATCTAAATTATTTTCAGTACTATTTAAATGAGATTTTTCAGAAAACTCAATTTTAGTACCAAAATAAGAACATGCAGGATTTATGCATATATCATTAAGGCCTAATTCTTCTTGACAATGTGGGCATTTCATATAGATGTTCCCCCTTAAAATTGGTAATTACTATTAAAAGAATAACACAAATTTATTCAGTTAACAATAAAAGTAATTAAGAAGTTATAGCTGCAATCAATATTTCAGGAGTATCTATATAAAGTTTTTATCTACAGTAATTATGCAGTTGTAATTTGAATGAGATTTTCGCACACTTTCACAAAACTTATCAATCAATTCAGAGTCTGTTATAGGAGATTGTTTTAATGAATCAACAACTATGTCAAAAATTAAATTTTTAACGTCACCTTCACCAACAACCCTAAAATCATGTATGGATTCAATATAGTCATATTCTGAAATTAAAGATAAAATTTCCTCATAAGCATCTTTGACTTCTCCTTCAATAATACAAATAGGATCAATATGTATTACTAAGTAGATTCTAAGAGCTGCAGAAATCTCTCTCTCAGCTTTATCAATTATTTCATGAATAGCAACAACGCTGATATTACTTGGGATTTCAGCATGAATTGAAGCCATACATTTACCTGGACCATAATTATGAATTATTAAGTCATGAGCTCCTGATATATTCTCATAAGATAAAACCATTTCTTTAATGGAATTAACAAGTTCAGGATCTGGAGCTTCACCGAGCAGGGGACTTATAGTATCTTTAACTAAACTGAAGCCAGAATAAACTATAAATAATGCAACAACCATTCCGATATATCCATCTATAGGGAAGGTTGTAAAGTTTGCAGCTAAAAATGAAATAGCAACACAAGTTGAAGTAAATACATCACCTAAAGCATCTACTGAAGAAGCTTTTAAAGCAGTAGAATTAATTTTTTCACCAACAAATTTATTAAATCTTGAAAGCCATACTTTAAGAAATATGGATATGAAAATTAATATAAATGGAACTAATTCAAAAGTAACAGGAGTTGGATTAATTATTCTTTCGAAAGAAGATTTAATAAATTGTACACCAACTAACATTACCATGAAAGCAACGATTAAGGCTGAAAGATATTCAATTCTTCCATGACCAAAGGGATGTTCCCTATCTGCTGGTTTACTTGAAAGTTTAAAGCCTAAAATAGTTATTAAAGAAGATGCTGCATCAGAAAGGTTATTAAAGGCATCTGCCATAATAGCTATACTTGAAACAAGAAGCCCCACAGAAAGTTTTATAATAAATAAAAGTGCATTTACTAAAATTCCAACAATTCCACCAAATACACCATAAGAATTTCTAACTCTATCATCCTTAACATTAGAATTATTTTTTATAAATATATTAACCATATGTTCAAAAAACATGAAATACACTCCAATCGTTTGTAAAATAATTAACTATAAATATGTAATAGGTTTATTATAATACATCTTTGTAGTTAAGCAAGTTCTTTATAAATAATATACCCAAATTAGTTAATTATTAAATAAATTTTTATTAATTTAAAATATATTCTGAGTTTATAGTATAACTTTACTGTGTTATAATTTATATATCAAGTGAAACTTGATTCAGGTGGGGTTTGATCCCCATCTGAATCTTAGTTGAACTTATCCAGGAGCGTGCAGCCGTTAACTCCCAGTTAAGCAGAGAACCTAAATCTATGATTTAGTGTGAATCGCTTACTCATCTGACGTTAGGAAGATGAGTTTCCTATAAAAGTGGGAGTGTTACGGATGCTAGCTATCGGAGAAAATATTCAAGGGGGCAAATTTTATGAAGGATGTTATTTTTACTGGTGCAGCAGTTGCTATTGTTACACCTTTTACAGAAGATGGAGTGAATTTTTCAGAATTAAAAAAATTAATTGATTTTAATATAGAAAAAGGAACTGATGCAATTGTAATTGCAGGAACAACAGGGGAATCTTCTACTATGAGTGATGAAGAACACAAAGAGGCTATTAGATTTACAGTTGAGTATGTGAATAAAAGAGTACCAGTTATTGCAGGTACTGGTTCTAATGATACCATGTATGCACTAGAGCTTTCTAAATATGCTGAAAGTGTTGGAGTTAATGGACTTTTATTAGTTACACCATATTATAATAAAGTTACTCAAAGTGGTTTAATTAAACATTATAATTATATTGCAGATAGAGTTAATGTTCCTATTATTTTATATAATGTACCATCAAGAACAGGTGTTAATATAACTCCTGAAACATATTTGGAATTAGCTAAACATCCACGTATAGTAGCTACAAAAGAAGCTAGTGGGGATATTTCAGCTATTGCAAAAATAAAAGCTCTTTGTGGTGATGAACTTAATATTTATTCAGGAAATGATGATCAAATAGTTCCTATTTTATCTCTTGGAGGGAAAGGGGTTATTTCTGTTTTCTCAAATATTATGCCAAAAGAAGCACACGATATTTGCAGTTTATATTTTGAAGGTAAAGTAAAAGAAAGTTTAGACCTTCAAATAAAATATTTAAATATTATAAATGCGCTATTTATAGAAGTAAATCCAATTCCAGTAAAAACGGCACTCGGACTTATGGGATATAATGTAGGACCACTTAGAATGCCATTATTTGCTATGGAAACCAAGAATCTAGAAATGCTACGTACAGAACTTAAAAATAATAAGCTTATATAATTTCATAAGCTGTAAGCAATGAAAACATAATCAAAAAATAAGAAAACTTATGCTATTAACAAATTTTTAGCATAAGTTTTCTTGCTATGGTTATTTATTAATTCTAAGCTTTGCAATCAATACTACTAGTGCTTTTAATATAGATACTCAAAGTGAAATTTACTTTTTGTATATGTTGATTTTTTATAGTTCGATATATATTGAAGGTCTTCATATAACTATTTTAAATTCATATGGAGTGTTTTAAATAAATGTTGTTTTCGGTTTTAATTAGAAATAGTGATGATTAAGAACATAAGTTTGTATAAGGTTTTCTCAAGTGGTTAATATATAAATACAATGCTACTTGGAAGGAGTCTTAATATGGATTATAATAAGGTTGAGGATGCAGTTTTCAAAAAGGCTATGGAAGTATTGAGATAGCAAAGAACATAAATGACAATAAAGAAAAGAATAATTGCTTAATGCTACTTTATGCACTATTTGATAAATTTGGTGATGATGTTTCGAAAAAAAGATTTAAGGAGGTTGTGAGCATGACTGATGTTGGAAGAATGATATATGAAGAAGGTATGGAAGAAGGAATAGAAAAAGGAAAAACAGATTTAATAATAAGGCAATTAATAAAAAAATTTAAAATAGTACCTGATGAGTATAAAAAGAAACTTACGACTTTATCACAAGATACAATAGAAATTATAGGTACTGAAATATTTGATATGGAATCAATTGAAGATTTAAAAAAATATTTTTAGTATACATATTAACTTATATATGGTGCAATTATAAATAGTAATATATGTATTAAAAATTAGTTTCAATTTATATGAAGAAGAGGGATGAAATAGGTATGAACAACACACAAGAACTATTAGATTTTATAAATAAAAGTAAAACTGCATTTCAAAGTGCTTATGAGATTAAGTCTATTTTAGATAAGAATGGATATAGTGAAGTTAAAGAAGAAGATAAATGGGACTTTAAAAAGGGTGAAAAATATTATGTTACAAAAAATGATTCTGCTGTAATTGCATTTGAAATTGGCAGTGGAGAAATTGAAAAAGATGGCTTTAGATTAATTGGAGCTCATACTGATTCACCAGGCTTTAGAATAAAACCTAATCCTGAAATGTTAGTGGAAGGACATTATCTAAAGTTAAATACTGAAGTGTATGGTGGACCAATACTCAGTACTTGGTTTGATAGACCTTTATCAGTAGCTGGGAGAGTTACGTTAAGGAGCGAAAATCCATTTAAGCCTGAAGTTAAATTAATTGATGTTAATAAACCAATTTTGATAATTCCTAATTTAGCTATACATATGAATAGAAATATAAATGAAGGATATTCATATAATAAGCAAAAGGATACATTACCACTAATGACAATTGCAAATGATGAAAGTTCTTCTTTAGAAAAAGAGGTAGCAGATATGGCTACTGCTAAATTAGAAAAGGATGGTTATCTACTTAAATTGATAGCAGATACTTTAAACGTTGATTCTAAAGATATATTAGATTTTGATTTATTTTTATATGAATTTACAGAAGGTGCACTAGTTGGATTACACGAGGAATTTATTTCTGTAGGAAGATTAGATGATCTTTGGATGGTATTTGCAGGTTTGAAAGCATTAATAGAGAGCAAAAAAATCAAGGGTACTAAAGTCCTTGTAGCTTTAGACAATGAAGAAATAGGAAGCTTAACTTCACAAGGTGCTAATTCTTCAATTTTAGAAAATATATTAGAAAGAATAAGCTTAGCACTTAAGAAAGACAGAGAAGACTTCAAGAGAGCATTGAGCAATTCAATTATGATCTCAGCAGATTTAGCTCATGCATTTCATCCAAACTATGCAGAAAAGTGTGATCCAACAAGTAAACCAATGCTTGGGAAAGGACCTGTCCTAAAAATTGCAGCAGGTGGTAGTTATTCAACCGATAGTTATACAAGTGCAGTATTTAAAGGTATATGTGAAAAGGCGAAAGTTCCATGTCAAGTATTTGTAAATAGATCAGACTTAAGAGGGGGAACTACAATAGGCCCAATTACAGCTTCGAAATTAAATATACCAGTCATAGATATGGGTGCACCAGTACTTAGTATGCATTCCATAAGAGAATTAGCATCCACACGGGACAATGACTATACAATTAAAGCATTTACTAAATTTTTCAGTGTATAGGAAGTTATAGAATGTGCATTAAATTAAAAATATTAAAGATTATGAAAAAATTAACAATTATCAATTGTGCATTATACATTGTCAATTAAAAAGTCATGAGCGTAGCGAATTTTCTTGTTAGTAAATAGTATTAAACATTTAAAGATTAATATGAAGTGTTAGTTAACTTAATATGCAAAATCACAAGGTAAGATAATTAAAGCATATTATAAAACTCAAGCAATTGTAACATTAAATTACAGTGCTTGAGTTTTTTTATTTCTTTTTTTCACACTAAATTTTCCCATGTATATAGGTTGAGGTAAAGAATTTAGCATTACTATTTAGGATTTAAACTTGTGCCAATTATTTTAATATAATGTCATTATCGCAACTTATATAGATAAAATTTTGATTAAATGTGTATTGACCTTAAAGTTACTTAAAGGTTTATACTATTAAACATAACAAAATAAACATTAAATAACTATATGCAATCAAGATTAATTATAAGATAGTCCTAATATTTTTGATATATGAATATGAAATAACTAAATCAATATTATTAAATAATCAGGATAATGAACAGATGTGGTTATTATTTAAGAAAGTGGAAATGTATATATTTATTTTTAGCTATTGAATTTGATAAAGGGGAATCATTATATGATATAAATGTTAAAAATAAAGTGAGTTATATAAAGGTGTGTGTAGAGCAGAAGATGAAGATTATATTGTTAAAATTAATGGGGTCACAGTAACTGATGATGATGACTGGATGAAGAAAGTACCATTATCAGAAGGTAAAATTACTGTTACAGTTAAGATTAAAGATGATGATAACGAAAGATAATATAATCTAAATATTACTAGTGGATCAAGCAACACTACGAGTAGTAGTATAAGCTCAACAACAACTACTATTGCAATAGTACAAGCAATCTTACAACAGCATTAAGTGAAGGATGGCAGCAAATAAGTGGAAAGGGGTGTTATCTAAATTCAATATCTAATAGACATTAAAGGTGTGATGCTTATAAATACCATAATTGAAGGATATATAGTAGGTTCTGATGGTGCAATAACAAATTAATTAGTTTACTGAAATAAAAGTTAAGATATCAATTATATAATATAAATAGTTTCAAAAATTATTATGTATTGTTTTTAATATGAAACTAATTAAGTAGAAACCATATTAGTAATAAAAATAAAATTATAGAATATTATATAAAAGGTACCTAAAAGAGGAAAAAATTTTGTATTATATAACGAAACAGAAAGAAATATAAGATAATTAATGGTATTAGGTTCTTAAATAACTACTTATTTAAGAATAAATTAAATAGTATTATATATTTATATCTTACTAATACCAATTAATAATAAATTATGAAGAAAATTAGGAGGAAAGAAAATTATGTTTAAAAGAGCAAACAAAATTACAGCTTTATTAGTAGCTGCTGCATCAGTGATATCATTGGTACCAGCTATGGCTGCAGATTCTACAAGATTAGGAACTAAGGACGGTACTATCGAAGATGCTATCGCATACAAAGATGGTAAATATGCATTTGAAGGATACAAAACAGACGATAACAATAAATCAGTTTATTTCAACGATGGAAGCAAAGATAAAGAAATAAATGATTTAACAGATGCTACAATAAATGATGCAAGCAAATATGATGCTAGTAGCACTATTGCTTGGGATGGTAATGACGAATACTTACTTGACTTATCAAACGGTAAAGTAACAGACGAAGATGTTGCTAGTGATTTACAAAGCACTGCAACAGACAAGTTATTAGCTAAATTAAAGAAAGCTGACAGATACGGAAGTAATGTTAGTGTATCTACACAAAGAATCACACCAGATCAATTCGGTGATGTATGGTATTCATATACTGCAACTAACGGAATTGCAGGAGCTACTGATGGAAGAGGAGCTGTAATAGAAGTTACTCCAACTAACTTTACTTCAAATATAACAGTATACGGAAAAACATTCATAGCTGCTGGTACTGGAGCTACAGGAGATTTTTCAAGCGGAAGTAAAGCAGGATTTGCTATTAAAGCAGCTACAATGTCATTTTCTAATTATACTGCAAATATTAAATCTGAAAGTGCAGGAACAATTCAATTAACTGGAACTACTACTGGTGCAGCAGCAGCAGTTAACGTATCTGCAATTCAAGCATTATCAACAAATGTAACAATAACAGCAGATACAGTAGTAGACGGAAGCGTTCCAGTTAAATTAACTGTAGGTATTGTAGATGCTACAAAACCAGCTACAATAGCTACTGATCTTACAGCTGCACATAATGTAACTGTATCTTTAGTAGGCGCAGGAACAACATCATTTAGTTCAGCAGCAACATTTGCAGCTACTGTTAAATCAGATTCAATTCCAGGTTACAGTACAACAGTAGATGCTACTACAGGCAAACTTACGCTAACAGCTAATACTGCAGCAACAACAAAAGATTATACTGCACTTCAATTAGCTGGTGAACCAGTAGGAACTTTTGTTAATGCTACAGCAGCACTTAAAACTTCTGGTTATGCAGGAACAGGAAATGGAACTGGATACGATGTTTATCATGGTTACACAAATAAATCAGCAGCATATATAGATGCTGATAAGACAGCTAACATTCGTGTATATAATGGATCTAAGATGGTTAAATTAGACGAATTTGATGAAAATGTTAATGATGACAAAGTGGCAGCTACTATTAAAGATGGTTCAGTTGTAACAATAGCTCAAGATAAAGACTATATCTATAGAATAATTGATGTAGATTTTAGTAAGTCAACTGTTGCAGTTTATAACAGTAAGGGTACAACTCCAATTCTATCTGCTAAATATCTTCAAAAGATATCTAAAGCTCAAGGAGAAACAGAAAAGGATGCTTACTTACCAAAGACTGTAGAATCTTATGAACTTGATGCTACTATAAGTGGTGATGCTGAAACAGCTGCTACTAAATTAGCTACTTTAGTTTCTGGTGATTCTAAGGTTGTTGGAGTAAGAGTAGTAGATGGAACACTTTACTATACTGAAATGGACGATGCTGATACTATCAAGACTTATGTATTAAAATTACAAAAGAATGAAAAAGTTGAAGCTACTGGATCATCTACAAAAGTTGATGCTTATGTTGTTAAGAAAGATGGAGATAAAGATCACGATCTTAAGGGAGATGCAGGAAAAGAAGGAGCATCATTCGATATTAATGGTAACCTTTGGATAATAAATGAAGGAAAAATCTACAAGTCAGAAAAGGCTGGAGATTTCAAAGAAATGTTTACTTGTGATAGATCTATAGATTCATTAGATGTATATGATGCTGGAAGCTTAATCGCTTGGGATGGTAACGGAAATGTTTACACTACACAACAAGAAGGAACTAAAGTAACAGAAGGTGAAACACCAGTTATTGTAACTGGATGGGTTCAAGGAACTGATGGAACTTGGACATTCAATGATGTTACAGGAGCTAAAGTTACTAACAAATGGATTACTGTAGGTGGAAATTGGT
This sequence comes from Clostridium gelidum, assembly GCF_019977655.1. Classification (NCBI taxonomy): domain Bacteria; kingdom Bacillati; phylum Bacillota; class Clostridia; order Eubacteriales; family Clostridiaceae; genus Clostridium; species Clostridium gelidum. Next base: position 5,566,252 of record NZ_AP024849.1, on the reverse strand, counting down.
ACTTCTTAAATACTGATGGTAGCATGGCTACTGGTTGGGTAAATGATAACGGTACTTGGTACTACACAAATCCAATATCAGATGGTACTAGAGGTGCTATGAAGACAGGTTGGATAAATGATAACGGTACTTGGTACTATACTAATTCATCTGGAGCTATGCAAGCTGGGTGGGTAAATGTTAACGGTGCTTGGTACTACACAAATCCAATATCAGATGGTACTAGAGGTGTTATGAAGACAGGTTGGGTAAATGTCAATGGTACTTGGTATTACTTTAATCCAGTATCAAATGGTACTAGAGGTGTTATGCTTGCTAACACAACTGTCAACGGGTATGTATTAGGAAGCGATGGAGCTTTGATTTAATATTTCAAATAGTCATATACATTTAGAAATTCATTTAAACACTAATAAAGTATATATTTATAATAAAAGTTGTGATTTTGTGAATTTCTGCTTGCTCTTAGCAGAAATTCAAACAAAATATTTGAAAATAATTTCCTAAATTTTAAATTCAGTATGTTGCTGGAAACATTCGTTTCCAGCAATACTTTTATATTGTGAATTTTTTGTATTTAAGTATGATTTACAATTGTAATTATGTAAGATTACTGCTAAATGTCAAATGAAAAGAAGGAAGATATATTATGCATATTAATGCTTAAAATGTGGAATAGCAGAAAATATACCTAAGGAGCGTGACGCAGTCACTTTTGTTCATTAAGAATAAAACTTTTTTGGTTCTGAAAAAATAACTGTCCAGTATGTTGCATTTTGCAACATTGGATAGTTATTTTTTTTTGGAGAATTAGATTAGTAAGAATATATTTTGTAATTTTGGTAAAAATAATTCCATTAACAATTAATAATTGTAAATTGTACATTTTCAATTGTTAATTGAAAAGGGGGTTTTTTACTTGAAAAACAATAACTTTTATGGAGTAAGGAAAAATGTTTTAAGAGAGCTTGCAGATGGATTTTCTTGCATCCGTGAAAACTACAAGTATTTTAGTAAGCTGTCTAAAAGTGGTTATAAAGTACTTGGAGCATGCGAATGGCTTCTTGATAATATATATTTGATTGAAAAAGAGTATAAAGGAATAAAAACAGAAATGCCCATAGATTATTTTAAGGGGTTACCTTCTTCTATAGGAGAAAATAATAAAGAAGATAAAGAATTAATTCCACGTATTTTTACAATTGCTAAGAATTATATAAATAATGAAGATGAAATTAGTTGTGATAACTTTATTATGTACATAAATAAAATTCAAGAACAAGGTATTCAAAAATATGGTATTAAAGACAGCAGCATTAAAAAACAGGATACTGTAGAAGAGAATTCAAATATAAACTCAGAAAATAATAAAACTGTTTTTACTATGGGGGAGCTTTGGGCTTTTCCACTTATGCTTAAAATAGCTATTATTATAAATTTATCAAAATACACACAGGAACTTGTTAATATTCAAAAAGAAGTTTTAAATTTAAAGAATATAAAAAATGAATTAGAAATAGATTATGATTTTAATGGCGGCACCAAAAAATATAACTTAAGAGAAGAGCTTTTAGAAAAACATCTTGGTGAATATATAAATTCAATTAGAAAAATTGAAGGGATAAGTTGGCGTAGATTTTTTGAAAATACTTCTTTAGTTGAAAAGGTTTTGAAAAATGATCCTGAAAATATTTATAACTTAATGGATTTTGCATCTAAAGATTATTATAGGCATAAGCTTGAAAAAATAGCTAGAATTATTCAAATAAATGAAATTAGTTTAGCAAATTATGTTTTAGAACTTGCTAAAAATAGCAAAGATAATAAGGAAGAAAGTTATAAGTGCCATGTGGGTTATTATTTAATTGATGATGGAATAAGTGAAATAAAAGGATATAATCATAGTATGAGAGGTGTGATTTCAGAAGAAACATATTTAAGTCTTAATATTCTAGGAACAATTATAATAAGCATACTTCTTTTATTTATAAGTATCTTAATGGGAATAACATATACTAAAACTGAATATATAATTTCATTATTAATTATTTTAATTCCCATAAATGAAATAATAATGGGTCTTATTAATTGGACGGTAAGTAAAATTTCGGAAATTAGATTAATTCCAAAATTAAATTTTAGTATGGGAATTCCAGATGAAAATAAAACAGTAGTTGTAATTCCGGCTATCGTGAATTCTAAAGAAAAAGTTAAAGAACTTATGGATAGATTAGAAGTTGCTTATTGTGGAAATAAAGATAAAAACTTATATTTTGCGCTACTTAGTGATTTTTGTGATTCTGATCATGAGCTTGAAGAAAAGGATGCTGAAATAATTAAATGTGGAATTGAATGTGCCAGAAGTTTAAATGAGAAATATTGTAGTGATAAGTTTTTCTTTTTAAGCAGGAAAAGACTTTATAATAAAAAACATAATGTTTATATGGCCAAGGAAAGAAAACGTGGAAAGCTTATGGAGTTTATGGCTTTACTTAGAAATAGTGATGATCATACTTATGATGTTTTTAGTTCAGAAATTCATGAACTTAAAAATATTAAATATCTCATTACATTAGATGAAGATACTTTTATGGTGAGGGATAGTGCTTTTAAACTTGTAGGTGCTATGAGTCATGTTCTTAATATTCCATATGTGAAAGAAAATAAAGTTGTTAGAGGTTATGGAGTAATGCAACCTAAAGTAAGTATAAGTTTAGAAAGTAAAAATCAGACTTATTTTTCTAAGGTTTTTGGGGGAGAAGAAGGTGTTGATGGATATTCAGTAGCTTATTCTGATACTTATCAAGATTTATTTGGCGAAGGATCTTTTACTGGGAAAGGAATAATTAACATAGATGAGTTTTATTCCTTATTACATAATTCTATAAAGGATGATAAAATACTTAGCCATGATCTTCTAGAAGGCGGAATTGCAAGATGTGCCTTGGTAAGTGATGTAGAATTTATTGATGGTTATCCAGGATCTTATGAATCTAGTTCACGACGCTTACATAGATGGGTTAGAGGAGATTGGCAGTTAATAGGGTGGCTATTTTCTAAAAAATTAAGTTTCTTATATAAATGGAAGATAGTTGATAATTTAAAAAGAAGTTTATTAGCTCCTAACTTACTTGCTACTCTTATTCTGTCATTGACTATTTTAAATGGAAGAAGTCAAATTGCAGTACTTTGCTTTTTAGGGCTTATTATTTCATTAGTATTTACAATAACAGATTTTGTTGTAACACCTAAAAATAAATTAATGGGGACCTTCAAAAGTTTTGAACAAATATTATTAATAATAAGTTTTATTCCTTATCAAGCCTTTTTAATGATTGATGCTATAACTATAACGTTATTTCGAGTGTGTATTTCTAAGAGGAATCTTTTAGAATGGCAGTCTTCAGATATTGTAGAAAAGAATCATAGCAATACTTTTATTGGTTATTTAAAAAGAATGTGGATTGGGTCAGTAATGGGATTATTGATACTTTATTTATCCTTTTACAGTTCTTTTGTAGTTATTACTTATAATTTAATTATTGGAGCACTTTGGATAGCTAGCCCATATATAGCTTATAGTATAAGTATTAAGCTTCCAGATAATAAGAATATTTTAAAAAATGAAGAAAAAACTTATTTAAGAAAGATAGCTAGACGAATATATGGTTATTATGAAGACTTTGTTAATGAAGAAAATAATTATTTAGCTCCAGATAATTATCAAGAAAAACCATTTAAAGGCGTTGCGCATAGAACTTCTCCAACTAATATAGGCATGGGACTTGCTTCAAATATTGTTGCATATGATTTAGGATATATAACTATACTTGAATTTGTTGATAAGGTGGAGCTTATATTAAACAGTATGAAAGACTTAAAAAAAGTAAATGGTCATTATTTAAATTGGTATAACACAAAAACAAAAGAACCACTATGGCCAAGATATGTGTCAACAGTTGATAGTGGAAATCTTTTAAGCGACTTGTGGGTATTAAAAGAAGCTATGGAGGAACTTAAATATAATAAAGTAATAAGGATAAAAGAAATTAAAGCATTAAATGACATTTATAAGATAATTGAAGATGAAGATTCATCTGCTAAACTTAGATTTACCTCAACTTTTAAAATAGGAGAATATCTTAAAGTTTTAAATGAAATTTCACTGAAAGTTGAGGCATTTAAAAATAATAAAAAAATAAGTAAATCAAAGCAGTTAGATGAGGTCAAAGATAATGATTTTAAGAAAGAAGAAAACAAAGTCAATAAAAATGAAAGCAAGGTAAATCAAGATAAAAATAAATTAAACGAAGAGGCAAATTATTGGATTTATAAGCTTACATATGAAGTTCAGAAAAAAATTAAATCTTATAATTGTATTTTAGGCGGTTTAGAGAAGTTATACAGTAAAGAATTTTTTGAGGGAGTTCCAAACATTATAGAATTAATCCACAGGTGCGAAGATTACAAAAGAAAAAATGGGGATAACTTTGATTGCACATTAGGAGAAAGAATTTATACTTTAAAAAAATATGTGGATAAAATAGATAAAATAATTGAAGATATTAATATAATTTCAGAAGAAATGAATTTTAGTTTTCTTTATGATAAAACTAGAGAGTTATTTTCTATTGGATACAATGTAGAAGAAGATTCTCTTGGAAATTCATATTATGATTTATTGGCATCGGAATCTAGAACAGCATCATTTGTTGCTATAGCTAAGAATGATGTATCTTCTGCCCATTGGTTTAAATTAAGCAGGGCAATGACTAATGCTTTTCATACTCATTCTCTTGTATCTTGGAGTGGAACTATGTTTGAGTATTTTATGCCTTCATTAATAATGAAAAATTATCCTAGAACCTTACTTAGTCAAACTTATAGATCCGTAATAAAAGCTCAAATAAATTTTGCAAAACAAAAGAAAACAACCTGGGGAATATCAGAATCTGCATTTTATAAATTTGATGCAGCACAAAATTATCAATATAAAGCATTTGGTATACCTGGTCTTGGATTAAAGAGCGGTCTTGAAGATGAAATAGTAATATCACCTTATTCAACTTTAATGACACTTAATTTTGCAAAGAATGCTGGAATTAAAAATCTAAAAAGACTTGAAAAAATAGGTGCATGCGGGAGATATGGATTTATTGAAGCTATAGATTATACTAAAGCTAGAGAAGATAAATATATAATGACACTTCCTAAAGGCGCAACACAAAATGAAATGTTAAAAAAATCACCTGTGGATAAGTATGTGGAGAAAACACCTATAAAAGGAAAAAGTAAGGATAATTTTTTATCAATTGAAAATAATTATCCACAAAATGTGGATAAAAACGAAGATAATGTGGATAAGCACGATAAAATCGTGGATAGTTATGATAAAAACGTGGATAATATATGGAATAAAAATAGAGATAATAATGTGGATACTGTGGATAACTTTAAGGATAATGAAAATATATATGAAAATAATTTACAGGATAGGGATTATGAAGTCTTAGGAAAAGAGTCTGAAGTATTAGAAAAAGATGTTGAAACATCTGAGGAAAATGCTGAAATTTTGAATAATACACAAAAAATTAATAAAATCATGACTTATATGGTTCATCATCTAGGCATGTCTCTTATGTCTTTAGATAATGTCTTGAATGACAATATTTTGATTAATAGATTTCATAATTTGCCAGAAGTTAAAGCAACAGAGCTTCTGCTTAAGGAGAGAATTCCACAAAATGTAACCTTTGAAAGAAATGAAGATTTTTCTTTAAAGAATAGGTATTTTGAGGGAGAAACCTTAATTCCAAGAATATTTAAAAACGCAAATGCAGATAGTCCACAGCTTTTATTATTAAGTAATGGTGAATATTCATCTATGATTACAGCCAGTGGAAGTGGATATTCTAAGAAAAATGATATTATGCTTTATAGATGGAAGGGGAATTCTACAAGTGATGATAGTGGAATGTTCTTTTATATAAAGAATTTAAATTCTAATGATTTTTGGAGTTCAACCTTTGAACCTTGCAAAAATTATGGTGATAAATATGTAGCAGAATTTAATTTGGATAAAGGTAAGTTTAGTAGAAAGGATGGAAATATTGAAACTGTAACAGAAATTGTAGTTTCTTCAGAAGACAGTTTTGAAATTAGAAAGTTAATTTTAAATAATTTAGGAGACAAAGGCCGAAGTATTGAAATAACAAGTTATATGGAAATAACATTAGCTACTTTTGGAGCGGATGCAGTACATCCTGCTTTTTCTAATTTATTTGTTGAAACCGAATATGATGAAAAAGAAAACATTCTTATAGGAAGTAGACGAGGAAGAGTTAAAGATGCAAAAGTCCCATATATATTTCATAAGATAATAGCAGATGGAAAGATTGCGGGTAGTATTACATATGAAACTTCTAGAATAAACTTTATAGGCAGAAATAGAGAGTTAAAATATCCACTAGCTATGGATAATGATAAAGCTTTGGATAATACAGTAGGGACAGTTTTAGATCCTATAATGAGTTTAAGAGCTAGAATTAGATTAGAGCCCCATTCACAAACGGAAGTTTTCTATATAACAGGAATATGTGATTCTAAGGAAGAAATTTTAGAATTATGTAGAGAAAATAGTGCCCAAAGTAAGCTAAACAAAATATTCAAAGATTATAGCATAATAGTGCAGCTTGAACTTAGAAAATTTCAAATAACGAGTAAAGAGGCAAATATATTTCAAAGTATTGCTAGTGAAATATTCTTTTTAAGTAACAACAGAAAAAACAGAGAAGAATATATTAAAAATATATCAAAACACCAAAAGGATTTGTGGGCTTATGGAATTTCAGGAGATATCCCTATTATAATGGCAGTGATTGAAAAAGAAAAAGACATAAAATTAGTATTCTCTATGATAAAATTCCATTATTATCTAAAGCTCAAAGGCGTTAAATTAGATTTGATTATATATAATAATGAAGAGATTTCTTATGATGAACCGATCCAAAAGAAAATAATGGAAGCCATAAAATTCGAAAGTGGAGGAGAAACCTTAAACCAAGCAGGCGGAATATTTATTCACAATAAAGCAACTATGGACCTTGAAGTTAAAGACTTATTAATAGGTATTTCAAGGGTTTATGTAGATGGTCAGAACAATCTAAATTCCTATATAGATTCAAACTCGCCTGTGGATTTAAAGAATAGTTTAGCCTCAAATATAACCATGGAAAACAATAATGAAATAAAATATGAAGAATATGATCAGGATATTGATGTATTAAATAGTGATGATTTACGTCTAGGAACGGGGGAAACAAAAGAAATAGACGATCAACTTAAGTATAATGGAATAAAAGAACATTTAGAGAAAAGTGTTAATAAAGAAGATGATTACAATGTAGAAAATGCTTTTGAAGACTTCAATGCAGAAAATGTTTATGAGGATTTTAATGCAGAAAATCTAGATTTCTTTAATGGCTATGGTGGTTTTAGCAAAGAAGATAAGAGCTATATAATTAAATTATCTAATTATAAGAATACTCCAGCTCCTTGGATTAATGTTATTTCTAATGAAGATTTTGGATTTCATATATCTGAGTCAGGTGCAGGATATACTTGGTGTGGAAATTCTAGAGAAAATAAAATAACACCTTGGAGTAACGATTATATTAGAGATCCTTTAGGTGAAGCTCTTTATATTAAAGATAATATTTCAGGAAACTATTTTTCAATATCACCAAAACCAGTTAGAGATGATGGAGATTATTTAATAAAACATAGTTTTGGATATTCAGAATTCAAGCATACTGCGTATGATTTAAAAGGAAAACTTGAGATTTTTGCACCTATTGGTGAAAAATTAAAAATTCAAAGAGTTACTTTAGTAAACTTAAGTGATGAAGATAGAAATATTTCATTGTTTTATTATGCAAAGCTTGTCTTGGGTGTTTATGAATACGATAGTTCAAGATATATTTCTACATATATAAGTGGTGAATTATCTCAAAATGAAAAAAAGACTTCATATAATAGTGGGTTTATAGGAGGAAGTAATCCTTATAGTGAGTACTTTGGTAAATTAAATGCTTATTTAACTATTTTAGGCGGAGAAAATTTAAGTTTTACTGGAGATAATAAAGAATTTTTAGGTATTGGTGGTGAGATTTCTAAGCCAGAAGGTGTGAAACACAATAATTTAAGTAACTGTTCAGGTGCAATTTATGATCCTTGTTTAGCAGCTACAACAAGTGTTAAATTAAGAAAAGGAGAATCGAAGGAATTAGTTATTTTATTTGGGCAAGAAGAAAGGGAAAATATAGAGAAAACAATAAATAAATACAAGACTTATAAGAATGTAGAAGTGGAGTTAGATAAGGTAAAACAATATTGGAGTCATTTCCTAGGAAATATACAAGTTAAGACACCTGACAAATCTTTAGATTATCTTTTAAATGGATGGCTTTTGTATCAAACCTTGAGTTGTAGATATTTAAGTCGAAGTGCATTTTATCAAAGTGGTGGAGCTTACGGATTTAGAGATCAACTTCAAGATTCTTTAGCACTTGGAGTAGTGAAACCTGAAATGACAAAGGCACAAATCTTAAGAAGTGCTTCAAGACAATATGTAGAAGGTGATGTACAGCATTGGTGGCACCCAGTTGTAAATTCTGGTATAAGGACTAGGTTTAGTGATGATCTATTATGGTTACCTTATGTAACAGCAGAATATATTAATTCTACAGGAGATTATGAAATTTTAAATAAAAGTGAACCTTATTTAGAAGATGAGCCTTTAAGAGAAGGGGAAGATGAAAGATATACTATAGTAAATCAATCTTCAAAGGAAGGTACTATATATGAACATTGCTTGAAAGCTATAGAAAAATCCTTGAAATTTGGTGCTCATAATATTCCTTTAATGGGTAGTGGAGATTGGAACGATGGAATGAGTACTGTTGGAAATGAAGGAAAAGGAGAAAGTGTATGGCTTGGATGGTTCTTATATTCAATTTTAAATAGCTTTATTGAAATTGCTGAAGTGCAAAATGATGAAGAAACAAAAAATCATTATGAAGAAAGAAAAGAATTCATAAGAGAGAATTTAGAGAAAAATGCATGGGATGGTGGCTGGTATAGAAGAGCATATTTTGACGATGGTACACCACTTGGCTCGAGAGAAGATCCAGAATGTCAAATTGATTCACTAGCTCAAAGCTGGTCCATAATTTCAGGCGCATTTGAAAAAAACACTAAAATTGAAGCTAAAACAGATGGAAGTGCAATGAATGTGTATGGAGAAGAAAGAGCAGTAGATGCTTATGAAATGACAACATACATAGATGCAAGAGCAAGGGCAATTGAAGCTATGGAAGCTGTAGATAGAAATCTTGTTAAAAAAGATAAGGGGATGATATTGTTACTTTCACCCCCATTTAGTAATTCTGCATTAGAGCCAGGATATATAAAAGGATATGTACCAGGAGTAAGAGAAAATGGAGGACAATATACTCATGCAGCAGTTTGGGTTATATTGGCTTTAACAAAGCTTGGACTTGGTGATAAAGCAACCAAATATTTCAATATGATAAATCCAATAAATCATGCAAAAACAGAATTAGAATGTATGACTTATAAAGTAGAACCTTATGTAATGGCAGCGGATGTGTACATAAAAGAACCACATTCTGGACGTGGAGGCTGGAGCTGGTATACTGGAGCATCGGGATGGATGTATAGAGTTGGAATTGAAGATATTTTAGGTCTTAAAAAAGTCAAAAACAAAGGATATATTATAAATCCTTGCGTGCCAAAAGATTGGAACGAATTTGAAATAAAGATCACAAATGAAAAAGAAGATTATGATATAAGGGTATCTAGATTAGAAAAAGAAGACATTAAACTGAAGTTTAATAAAGAAGATATAAATATATACAATGACTCTATGGATAACTCTAAAACTTTGACATCAAAATCAGAGCAGCAGAACATACATGGAAATGAAATGCAAGTAGTTATAAATGGAGTGAATATTAAAGACAAAATAATTCCAAGAGATGCAGGAAAACTTAATATTGAAGTATATCTAAAGTAATATATATTAACATATTTAAATCATATAAATATAGAGCATTTCCCATAAATACAAAATTTATGGGAAGTTTTTTGCATTTAAAATTTGAAACAATTGAAATCTTGCAGTATAATGTTCCTTATGAATATTAAGGAGGCAACATAGGTTATGCAAAATATAAAAAAGGTGTTAGTCATAGTTTCAATGATTTTCGTATTAAGTATGTCGTTTATGGGAACCAATGCAAAAGCAGAGAATAAAGTGGACAAGCAAAATACTATAACTACAACAAGTGAAAACACAACAGGTACCCAAAATAATGAAAGTAATAAATCATCTAGTAAAAAAGACACAGGAGCAAACAGTCCAAGCGCGGGGAAGGTTGGACAAAATCAAGATTCATCAATAGTTAAAAATGAGGGAACAACAGTTATAGAAACTTTTCCATTATGGAAAACTATGGATGGAAAGTTGTATTATGTTACTAAAGATGGAATACTAGAAAAAACGGGATGGTTCAAGGAAAAAGATGAGAATCCTGGTGTTAACAATGATTATGAGTATTATTTAGATAAAAATCATGCAGCAACAATTGGCTGGAATAAAATTGAAGGTTCATGGTATTATTTCAATGAAGCTGGAATTGAGCAAACTGGTTGGAAGCTAATTAATTATAATTGGTATCATTTAAATAAAGATGGAATAATGGAAACTGGTTGGATTGAAGATGAAGGAAAAAAATATTACTTAAATGATGACGGTGTAAAGGCTCTAGAAAAGAAATACATAGAAGATAAATGGTATTTTTTTGGAGATACTGGAATTCTTCAAACTGGAATATACAGTTACAAAGGGAAATATTATTATTCCACTAAAGAGGGAGTAATGGGAGCAAATGAATGGATAAATACTAAATCTGATAAGTATTATGTTAAAGCAGATAGTACTCTTGCAACTGGAGATGCAATTATAGATAATGTAATGGATAAATTTGATTCTAGTGGAAGATACATAGGGCCTACACAAATTAAAGATTATTTATTTATAAAATATTTAAAGGTTGGAAATGCAGATTGTGAATTCATAAAGCTTCCAAGTGGAGAAACTGTACTCATTGATACTGGAGAAGCAAAAACTTCACAAGAAGTAGCTGATTTTTTAAAGGGGCAAGACCTTAAACAGGAAGATGGGAAAGGAGTAATTGACTATATTGTAATTACTCATGGACATTCTGACCATATTGGTGGACTAGCTTCTATTTTGGATAAATTTAAAGTTAAGAAAGTTTATATGCCTGATATTGCAATAATGAAAGATTGGTATTCAGATGTAAAGGTAACAAGCAAAAATGAGGCAAGTGTTGAGATGCTGAAATTGGACTATAAAATATACCAAGATGCAGTACAAGCAATGGAAGATAAAGATATAAAATTCACTAATACAAAGAAAGGTGAATTTATAGATAAAGGTAAAATATTACAATTTGTACAAGCAGACAAAGGTTTTGGGCCAATAGGTTCTGATGCAGTTACAGCAGATTATTGGAGTATTAATGAAAGCTCAGCATTAGTATATTTAAATTATGGAGATTTACAAGCTTTCTTTGCTGCTGATATGGAATGGAATTCGGAAAAAGATTTCTGGGTAAATGATTTATTAAATGGAAGAGATGTTGATGTATTAAAGGTACCACATCATGGGAATGATACATCATCAACTGTAGACTTTATTAGATATTTAAAACCAGATATAGGAATAATAAGCAGAGCAGAAGAAAATGTTCAAAAAAATGTTGCTTATAGCAATTTAACTTCAAATGGAGTTAGTATATATGAAACAAGTTCAAAAGATGGAATTTCAATATATGCAACACCAGAAAATTGGACAGTTTCCCAATAGATACTACACTTAGGCGGTATCTCGCCGAAATCAATAATACTCTGTTGTTTCGGTTTCTAAGGAATTTTGATGGGTGCTTCTAAGATCGCAAGTTATACCAAAATGCTTGCTTCAAAGGTAAACTTTGAACAAGCATATTTGGAACAACTTACAATCTAAGAAGCACAACCATCAAAATTCCTAATGAAACACTGCACAAAAGAGTATCATTGATTTCTAGTTATGCGTATATATTCACAATATAAGTATAATTTAGAAGATGCGTATCTATATAATTTAATTAAAAAAGTTTCCCATAAGTATTGAATTTATGGGAAACTTTTTTTGGAAATAAACACTAAATTAAAATGATAAACTCTAGTGTTTAAGTATTATGGGGTACAATTATTATTTTTACCAACATTAAAAAAAATATTCAAATAATTTTAGAAATTAACAATTAACAATGAAGGAAGAAAAGCCTATGGCTTTTTAATAATTATATTTAAGAAATTACGAAGTAATTTCATCCTTAATTGGTCACAGGCTACCCATAAAGGGTATAAATTGTACATTACTCTTCTGTATAATCAAATTCTGCATTAGATATATTATTTGAAACAATGGGATCTGCTGCTGGATTTGGCATATTTATTGAAAAATCAACACCTGTAGCACTTTCAACGCTTTCATTACTTGGAGTGTAATCAGTTCTCATTTTTGGCAAATATGATTGTTCTATGTTTTCAGAGGAATTGCTCATTAGTTTTGGTGAATTAGTATTACTTGACTTTTTACTAGAACTGCTTTCTAAATTTAAATTATTAGGTACTTTTTCTTTATCCATAATAATCTCTCCAATCTTAATTAATAATTCTTTCTAATTTTAATATATTTTCATATTTCATCGTTATAATTAGATTCATCAGAATCGCCATCAGCATTCAAATCAATAAGCTGTGTATCTAGGTTTGTTCTGGAAATATTTGAGTTATTTTTATTCTTAATGTTTCTTTCACTTGAATTATTAGTATGTCTTAAATTTTCAGAATCAGAATCTTCTAACGCTGTTGAGTAGATATCCGTTAATTTTGAAACAGCATAATCTTGTTGAGTTGGGTTAGATGTAATCTTTTCTTTACTCATAATAATCACTCCTATCAATGAACAATTAACAATTGACAATTGACAATTGAGGAAGAAAAGCCTATGGCTTTTCAAGAATTATATTTAAGAAATTATAAAGTAATTTCATTCTCAATTGGTCGCAGACTACCCATAAAAGGCATAAACTGTACATTGTAAATTATTAATTGTAATACATTATTATTATTTGAAAAAGTAAGTTCATTAATACATGAAATATGTAGAATACATAGAAAATTGTGGGGAGAAATCAGAAATAATTGGATTTTACATAAGAATAATGGTAAAATTATTGTATGTGAGTTATGTTAGTTTAATATTCAACTAAATTCACGTATAGAATAAGGACTTTACCTGAAAAGGTTAATTTTATAATGACATGAGGGGGAAAAAGATTATGAATAAAAATATCAAACGTATAATTGCACTTACACTTACTATTAATGCTTTTTCAGCAATTTCAGCTATAACACCAGGAGTAGCTTTAAATTTTATAACTAAGCCAGTTTATGCAGCTTCATATTCTCCAAGTTCTGAGGAGTTAAAATCATTAACTGTAAAATCAACAAATGGAGATACTCTTGATTTACGTGATGACTATAATGGAAGTACTGTGAAATTAAATGATGATAAAGAGTATTATGTAAAACTTACAGATGATAGTGATGGAATAAAAATAAATGCAACTGCAAAGGGTTCAGATTACGTAGTTAGAATTTTCACATCTGATAAAGCTGATGCAACAGGAATTGACCCAGGGGAAAAAATTTCACTTGGAAAAGGTAATACAACTCTTTATGTGAGAACATATGAATCTTTATCAGCATATAGAAAAGCTAAAGATACCAGTAAGGACGTAAGAATATGTAAAGAAACATATGAAATAAATGTGAAGAAAACAACAGGTAGTGCTTATGAAGACACTACACAAGATTCTGTATATTTAGAAAAGATTAGCCTTAATAAAGGAGAAATAACTTTCGTGAAGCAAAGAACTAGTTATGATGTAAAAGTAGATGCAAACGTTAGTGAAATAAAAATTACAGCACCACCAGAAGATAGTGGTGATAGAGTTAGAATAGATGGAACATTAGTAGATAGCAACGACAACTATAGGAAAACTGTTTCTTTAGATAATGGTAAAAATGAAATTAAAATAAAAGTAACAGATGATAAGGATAACCAAAGAACATATACTTTAAACGTAACAAGAGGGACGTCATCAAGTGATAATAAGGATTCAATATACTTGGATGATCTTACTGTAAGTGATGGTAAGCTTGATTTTTCAAAAGAAGACGCGACCTATAATGTGAAACTTGATGATTCAGTTAGTAAAGTAACAATAGGTGCAAAACCAGAAGATACAGAATACTTAGTTACAATCAATGGAGAAGCAGTAAATTCTGGGGATGATTATGAGAAGAAAGTTTCTTTATCTAAAGGCGAAAATACTGTTAAGGTAGTAATTGAAGATGAAGTAAATGATAAAAAAAGAACATATACATTAACAATAACTAGAGGCACAGCAGATACTGTTGCTACTACTGATACAACTACTAAAAAAGAAGGCTGGGTACAAACAGAGGCTGGCTGGATATACAATGATGCAACTGGAAAGCAATTAAAGAATTCATGGCTATTTGATAAAGAGCAAGGCGTATATTGTTATTTAAATGAAAATGGAATTAGAAAAACAGGATGGCTTAAAGACAATGACAAATGGTATTTATTAGATACAAAAGGTGCTATGTTAAAAGGCTGGCAAGATACTACAGATGGAAAAAAATATTTGCTAGATGCAAGTGGAGCTATGAAGACAGGCTGGTATGAAGAAGAAGCTGCAGCTACAAATACTTCAAGTGACACAAGCGTAGCTGTAAATACTGCAAAAACTAAAAATTGGTATTATTTAAATACTGATGGAACAATGAAAACTGGTTGGTTACTTGACAGCGGGAAGTGGTATTACCTAAATACAAATGGAATAATGCAAAAGGGATGGTTAATCAGTTCTAATTCAAAATACTATCTAAATGAAGATGGAACAATGGTAACAGGTACTAAAACAATTGATGGTAAAGTGTATAAATTCACTGTAGGTGGAACGTTAATAATTTAGTTTTTATAGTACTCAAATAAATTTTTTATTTTTAAAGGGGCTGTTGCAAAACTAACGTAGTTAGTTTTGTGGCAGCTCATTTTTTTATAAAAAAATAAAAAATGTGAATTCAAAAGAATTCACATTTTTAGTATAATTAAATTATGTTAAAAACCAAATTATACAATAAAAATTATAATCAATTTAATGATAATTATCAACTTATATTACCATTAAATTTAGAAAACTTAATACCAGAAGATGATTCAGTCCGCTTGCTAAGCCATATATTGGAGGGATTAAATTATACAAAGTTGTATCAGGCGTACTCTTCCGTTGGAAGAAAACCGGCAGTGGAACCAAAAATCATGTTCAAAATAGTATCGTATGCTTATTCTCAAAATGTTTATTCTAGTAGAAAAATAGAGAAAGCTGATTCCGACCTCTATTATTAATAGAAAATCCGCCAGTGGATACAAATCAGAGGCTACTATCTATGAGTGTGAAAGTTGTGATAACTGTGCTCATAAATCGAAGTGCACTAAAGCAAAAGGAAATAGAAAGATGCAAGTTTCAAAAACTTTTATGGAAAAGCGTGAAATATCTTATAGAAATATCACAACTGAATTTGGAACTAAATTAAGAATGAACAGATCTATTCAGGTCGAAGGAGCATTTGGAGTTCTAAAAAGTGATTATGAATTCAATAGATTTTTAACACGTGGAAAAAATAGTGTTAAAACTGAATTTATTTTGCTTTGTTTTGGCTACAACATTAACAAATTGCATTCAAAAATACAAAATGAAAGAACCCAAAATCATCTTCATGAATTAAAATATACTGCCTAATTATGGAATAAAATAAGTAGGTTTATTTGAGTGCGCTTGAAATTCAGAAATCTCCCCAAAATTGATTTGATATTTCAATTTTGGGGAGATTTCTTTCTTTGAATCGAAAAGGAGCATCGCTCCTGATCGAAAATCAATCATTTTGCGACACTCTCTTTTTTGTTTTTAGTAAAATATTTATAAAAAATTAATAATTACATAACAAAATGTTTAGAACTATAGGATATACTTAGAAATATATAGAATTATAGTTCTATATTTATAATTAAATTATTTTGTGGTATTATAACTATATAGAGGTTATATTACCATATAGTTAATTAATTAAACTTATAAAGATAATAAATGTAATAAAGTTAAAAGTGTATAAGGAGGAGAACAATGCATAATAAAGTTAAACATATAATTGCTGCAAGTCTTGTAATAGGAGCAGTTTCAGGGGTTTTACCAGCAAATAATTTTATATTAGGAACTACTAAAGCTTATGCAGCATCTTATAGCGGTGCAAGCACTGGGGAGTTAAGTTCATTAACTATAACTAGAGGAAATGGAAATGACCTTGAACTACGAGATAGTTATACTGGTGATGCGATATCATTAACAGGGCAAAATGATTATTATATAGAGCTTAAAGGTGCTGATGGAATTGATTTATCAGCAGATGTACAAGGAAGCGGGTATGTAATAAAAACATTTACTTCAGCTAGTAAAACTGAAAAGGGCAAAGATGTTGGAGATTATATTAGTATTAATTCAACATACACTAATATTTATTTAAGAACTTATAAAAGTGAAGGTGATTACAAAGATGCTTATGATGGTGGAGATGTAACTAATTGCAAAGAAACTTATGTAATTCATGTTAAAAAGCCAGCTGCAAGTGATTCTGAAGAAGAAGAGAATACAGACCATGCATATTTAAGAAGTATTTATTTAAGTGATGGAAATATTGATTTTTCAAAGAAGAAAACTTCGTATGATGTTAATGTAAATGAAAATGTTGCAGAATTAGTTATTAGGGCAACTCCAGATGATAAGGATGATTCAGTTGAAATAAATGATAGCTCTGTAGAAGAAGATGATAATTATGAAAAAACAGTAAGCCTAAATAAAGGAAACAATACTATAAAGATATATGTTAAAAATAATGATGATGATATTACATATACATTAAATGTATATAGAGGAAAGATAGCATCTACAACTACCGCTGCAACAGGAACAGCTACAGCTACAAATTCAACTACAGGTGCTCAAACTTTCACAATCCAAAGTGACGTTAATAAGTACAATGCATGGCAAAGAGTTGATGGAAAATGGAAGTATATTGATGGTACTGGACAAGTTTTAAAGAGCCAATGGTGGTTTGATAAAAATTCTGGAATGAATTATTACTTAAATGCAGATGGGTTTAGAACTACAGGATGGTTTAGTAATAACAACAATTGGTATTATTTCAATGAAAACGGAGAAATGAAGACAGGCTGGGTAGGTATAGATAAAAATTGGTATTACTTAAATAAAAGTGGAGTAATGAAAATGGGATGGCTAGAAGATGCTACTGGAAATTGGTATTACCTTGATAGTAGCGGAGCTATGAAAACTGGATGGGTTGAAAATTCAGATGGAAAGTGGTATTACCTAGATACAACAGGAAAAATGATTAAAGATTCAACAGTTAGTGGATATAAATTGGATAACGATGGAGTTTTAATTAGCTAAGAAAATTTATAAAGTAAATAACTGCCACTAATACATCTCCATCTTTAGATTATTGTATTAGTGGCAGTAAGCTTATGGAAAAAAGTTTCCCTTTGAGTATATAAGTTCAAATTAAATCAAAATGAGATTAAAACTTACTTGAATTGAACTTTATTTAAGGTTTCACAATAAAATTAAGATGAATTTAAGAATAATGTTGGTGTAAAATTATAATTAAAATGGTAAAATATAATAAGTATATGGAAGTAAAATGTTAATTAAAATGGAGGGGTAAAAATGAATAAAAATTTAAAAAGAATAATGGCGTTAGTGCTAGTTTTAGGGACTGTTTCAGCAGTAGCACCAGCAACAAATTTTAATATATTAACTACAAAAGCTTATGCATCAGATGATGAAAATGATGAAACAACATTAAAGAGTTTAGAATTAAAGACTTCAAGTAATAGTACTATAAGGCTTTATGATGATTCTGATTATGATAGTGATAATAAAATAGATGATGATGAAGTGAAAGATGATGGAAAATATTATGCTAAAACTTCATCTAGTAAGATTAGTATAGATATAGATGGACCTAGTACAAAATATGTTAAAGTATTTAAAGGAACTTCTAGTTCTACTAAGGGTAGAAGTATAACTGAAGATATTAGCTTATCTTCAGGAACAAACACTTTTATTGTAAGAGTATATTATAATAAGCCGGATTCAAATGTAAGATATGATGATGGTGATGTTGCCAGTGAATATACACTTAAAGTAAAATATACTGGAAGTGATTCAGATTCAAGCACAAGTACAAGTACTGATAAGGCAGATAGTTATGATGATATTTATTTAAGAAAACTTAGTGTAGAATCTGAAAGCATACCTTTATCAGATTCAAAAATTGTATATGCTTATAATGTTGCTAGTAATATTGATGAAGTAACAGTTAAAGCAGAACCAGATTATGATTATTATACAGTCAAAATTGGTGGCAAGGAAGTAGATGAAGATGATAAATGGAAAACAACAGTATCTTTAAAAACAGGTTTAAATGAATTTAAAATAAAAATTGAAGATGATGATAAAAATGATGAAAGAGTATATACTTTAAACATAACTAGAGGAAATACTGGTACAAGCAATGAAGCTAGTGTAACGGCTGGAACTACTACAACTTCTAAAGTTAGTCAATGGGTGCAAGTAAATGGAAGATGGCAATACAATGATGATTTGGGGATTGCAGTAAAAAACAGCTGGTTTTTTGATAGAACTATGGGAAAAAGATACTTTTTACAAGCTGATGGAAGCATGGCTACTGGATGGTTATTTAACAATGGAAAGTGGTACTATTTAGGAACAAATGGAGCAATGAACACAGGGTGGATAATTGATCAAGGCAAATATTATTATTTAAATGATGATGGATCGATGGCGGCTAATACTAAAATTGGTTTGTATAAATTAGGATCTGATGGAGCTTGGATTAGATAACAATTAAGAATGTACAATAATTATCAGTTGTGTATTCAAAGTGAAGAAGCTTAATTATTAGGAATTTTTTGTTTAATTTGCTTGAATTGTAATTTATTATTTAAAAATTCTACATTGTACAGGTAAATTGTAGTATAATAAAGGTCATATAATAATAATATAGATAAGGGGAGATTAAAATGAAAAAAATAGCTAGAAAGTTAATAATAACTTCATTACTTGCTGTTTCAATAATAGGAATTATGCCAATAGGAGCTTCAGCAGAGTGGATAAAAGATTCAAAGCAAAGCTATACTTGGGTTGAAAATGGTGTAAAGGCTCAAGGATGGAAAGTTATTGATCATGACTGGTATAATTTTAGGAACGATGGAATAATGCAAACAGGTTGGATTAAGTATGGTGAAAGCTGGTATTATTTATGGTCTAATGGAACTATGGCTCATGATACTTGGTTTAGTAATGGTGCATTTTGGTATTATTTTGATTCAACAGGAAAGATGTTAACAGATTCAGCTACTGTTGGAAATAGAGAATATGATTTGAGTACACCAACATTTATAATATCTAACGATTTAGGCAATAAAGTAAGTACAACAACTACCACAGGTAGTGCAGTTAATACAAATATTAATACTGCAGTTAAATAAGGCACAGTTCATAGATTTTTAGTAAACATATTTTTAGAAAATATACCTTGGAGGTTTCTCTGAGGTATATTTAATTTTATATAGAAAAAAATAATAATAACAATAAATATTGAAACTTCAAGATTAATTTTATTATAAATGAAAAAATAGGAAAAATAAGAAATTTGTATATCATAATCCTGTTTTATGTACAAGCATTATGAGTTATAATGGATATATTGGAAATTGACGATTAATAATTGACAATTGACGATTGACGATTAGCAATTAAGGAACAAAACTCACAGAGAAAGTTCGACCTACTAAATTTTATATTTGGTTCCGTTAATTTTCTATGTGAGCTTTAACCTTAATTGTACATTGCTAATTGTCAATTGTACATTGAAAAAAAGGAAGGTATAAAAATGAATAAAAAGATTAAACGTATAATAGCAGTTGTTCTTACTATAAGTGCTTTTTCAATTATTGAACCTACAAAGTATATGAATTTAACTAATACAGTAAAAGCTCATGCAGATATTGTAGGTGCAGATTTAGATGATATTTCTTTAGAAAAAGGGCAAATGAAATTTAATGCTAATAGAACAGCGTATTCTGTAACTTTAAAGTCAACTGTAGAGAAATTAGAGATTAAAGCTAAACCTAGGGAATCTAGTGCAACAGTTGAGATTGATGGAGAAAAAGTTACTTCAGGCAGTGACTATATGAGAATTGTAAAATTAGATAAAGGTGAAAACAAAATCGATATTAAAGTTACAAATGGCTCAAAAAAGAAGACATATACTGTAACTATAATAAGAGGAGATATAGAAGAGGCAAAACAAGTTTATTTAAATAGTATAAATTTAAGTGATGGTGAAATTAATTTTTCTAAGGAAGTAACTTCATATGATGTAAATGTTAGCTCAGATATAAAGGATATAACTATTAAGGCAAAACCAGAGGTTGATGATAATGAAGTTGAAATAAATGGATTAACTGCATATGAAGATGATAATCACAAAAGAACAGTGTCTTTAAATAATGGTAAAAATGAGATAAAAATAAAAGTAACAGATGATGATGATTATGAAAAAACTTATACTTTAAACGTAAATAGAGGTGGTACAAGTACCGCAACTAAGGAACAAACAACAGCTTCTAATAATACAACAACTACTACTAATACTAATAATAATGTAGCAACAAGCACCGCACCAGTAACAACAGTTAAAGGATGGTCATTAAATAATGGACAATGGTATTATTTAAATGAAGATGGAACTAAACAAATAGGCTGGAAATTAGTAAATGGAAGTTGGTATTATTTAGACACAAATGGAATAATGAAAACAGGGTGGTTAAAAGATTCAAATGGTAAGTGGTACTATTTATACGATTCAGGAATAATGGCTAAGAGTACAACAATTGGTGGATATAAATTAAATTCAAGCGGAGATTGGATTAATTAACAATTGTAAAAGGGGAAGTAGCGTATGAATAAAAGAATTAAATTAACAATAGCATGTTTACTATTAATAGGTACTTTTTCATCAATTTGCCCAGAAGATTTTTTTAATATAACTACAAAAGCATATGCAGCAGCAGCTACATATTCACTTGCAAATAATGGGGAGTTAAAATCTTTAGAAATAAAATCTACAGAGAATAAGAGCCTTGATTTATATGATTATTATAACGGGCAGAAAAAGAATTTAACAGATGAAAAAGAGTATTATATAACTCTTGATGAAAAGAGTAATGGACTTAAGGTATTGGCAGAATGTGAAGGTGATGATTATGTAGTTAAGGTCTTTGAATCGGATAAGAAAACTGCCATAGCTCATGAGGTTGGAGAAGAAATGTCTTTTTTAAAAGGTATGAGTGCTATTTATATAAGAACTTATATAAGTAAAGAAGCTTTTGAAAGAGCAAAAGACAAAGAAGATATATCTAATTGTGTAAAGACTTATAAAATAAATGTAAATAAGGCAGAAATAAAGGACACTAATACAAATGAAGTGAATACAAACGAACTAAATACAAACACAGGAAGTATTTCTGTTGATTTTAATAAGGATGCTATTACTAATCAATGGGTAAACAAGTGGCAATATAATGATGCATCAGGGAATCCATTAAAAAATGTTTGGCTTTATGATAAAAATAGTGGGAAAAATTATTATTTACAAGCTGATGGAGCTATGGCTACTGGATGGTTGAAAAATAATAGGAAGTGGTACTATTTAGGAAGTGATGGAGTAATGAAAACAGGTTGGATACTTGATGGAAGCAAATATTATTACTTATATAATGATGGAACTATGGCATATAATACAGTGATTGATGGATTTAAAGTAGGAAACGATGGAGCTTGGATCAATTAAGAGAGGGATGGTATAAAAATGAACAAAAATATTAAACGTATAATTGCATTAACACTTATTATGGGTATTTACTCAGCAGTGGAACCTACAAAATATATAAACTTAACAAGCACACAAGTCCAAGCGGATACTGCAAGTATTTATTTAGAAAGTCTTTCTGTTAATAAGGCAGATATTAATTTTGATTCGAATAAGACAAATTACAGCGCAAATGTAGGTGGGGATGAAACTGAAATAAAAATTACAGCTAACCCTAAAAGTGAGGATTCAGAGGTTGTAATTAATGGGGATGTAGTAGATGCTAGTGAAAAGTATAAGAAAACAATACATTTAGATCAAGGTGAAAATGTTATAAAAATAAAAGTTGCAAACAATGATAGTATGTCAAAGACTTATACTTTAATTGTAACAAAGGGAGTAAGTAATTCAGACGATATTTATTTAAATATTATAAGCTTAAGCGAAGGAACAATTAATTTTCAAAAAGAAGCAAAAACTTATGATATTGATGTTAAATCTGAAAGTGATAAAATAAAAATAAAAGCTAAGCCAGAAGATAATAATGACATAATTAGAATTAATGGTACAAGTGTTACTGAAGATGGTGGATATGAAGAAACAATAAATTTAGAAAAAGGTAAAAATCAAGTAATTGTAGAGGTGGAAAATAAAAAAGGAAAGAAGAGAAGTTATATATTAAATATAACTAGGAAAGATAATTCTGGTGGTGTAGCTCAAGATAACATTTATTTGGATCTTATTAAAGTAAGTGATACACAAATAAATGTATCAAAAGATAAAACAACTTATGATGTCGCAGTTAAGGAAAATATTGATGGAACTACAATACAAGCTGAACCAGAAAGTACTAAATATATGGTTGAAATTAATGGAGATGCAGTAGAGGAATCAAAAAACTATGAAAAAAACGTTGTTTTAAATAATTATAAGACTGAAGTTAAAGTGAAAATTGAGGATTCAAATAATAAAAAAAGAATTTACACTTTAAATATATATAAAGGTAAGATACCAGCAACAGCAGCAATAACAAATAATACTACTACAAGTACAGCAACTAATAATAGTGCAGGACTCAAAGTAAATCAATGGGTACAAGTAAATAACAAGTGGCAATATAATGATGAAACAGGAAATACAATAAAAAATTCTTGGTTTTATGATAGAAGTTATGGTAAAACCTATTATTTACAAGTTGATGGAAGCATGGCTACTGGTTGGCTAAGTAATAATGGCAAGTGGTATTACTTAGGAAACGATGGAGGAATGAAAACAGGCTGGATACTTGATGGAAGTAAATATTATTACTTATATAGCGATGGAGCTATGGCATATAGTACAACAGTTAGTGGATATAACTTAGGATCAGATGGAGTTTGGAGTAATTAACAATTGACAATGATGGATAAAAAATCCCCTTAGGGGGATTTTTTTGTTTATTAATTGTTAATTGTACATTGTAAATTGTTAATTGAAAAAAAAGGTCCCCAAAATAATTTGGATGGTTGTATTATATAGTGACAATGCAGGACATTAAAGGTAATTTAGGAATATAAAAAATAAATTCCTAAAATATCTAAAAAAAGGTACCGAAAAGAAATCAAACCATTGTATTATATGGTGTACTTAAATAAAAGAAGGATATGTAGGAAATATATATTAAATAAATTTCTAAAATATCTCAAAAAGGTACCAAAAAGAAATTAAGGTCTTGTATTTTATAAGGACAACAAGGAAATGCTAGATTATATATTAAATAGATAAAAATAGTAGTAATTTATGTACAGGCTTAAAGTAATGTAATACTTTTGTGAATAGTGTAGATTTAGTATGAATTAAATATTATGCAAATTGTAAAATATTAATATTATACAAAATTATACATTCACAAGAATTATATTCCTTTACAGGGTTGGACAATAATGCTATAATTTATCTGAATTTAAAATTTTAGGAGGAAAAAAAATTATGTTTAAAAGAGCAAACAAAATTACAGCTTTATTAGTAGCTGCTGCATCAGTGATGTCATTGGTACCAGCTATGGCTGCAGATTCTACAAGATTAGGAACTAAGGACGGTACTATCGAAGATGCTATCGCATACAAAGATGGTAAATATGCATTTGAAGGATACAAAACAGACGATAACAATAAATCAGTTTATTTCAACGATGGAAGCAAAGATAAAGAAGTAAATGATTTAACAGATGCTAGAATCAACCAATACAGCAAATATGATACTAGTAGCACTATTGCTATGGATGGTAATGACGAATACTTACTTGACTTATCAAACGGTAAAGTAACAGACGAAGATGTTGCTAGTGATTTACAAAGCACTGCAACAGACAAGTTATTAGCTAAATTAAAGAAAGCTGACAGATACGGAAGTAATGTTAGTGTATCTACACAAAGAATCACACCAGATCAATTCGGTGATGTATGGTATTCATATACTGCAACTAACGGAATTGCAGGAGCTACTGATGGAAGAGGAGCTGTAATAGAAGTTACTCCAACTAACTTTGCTTCAAATATAACAGTATACGGAAAAACATTCATAGCTGCTGGTACTGGAGCTACAGGAGATTTTTCAAGCGGAAGTAAAGCAGGATTTGCTATTAAAGCAGCTACAATGTCATTTTCTGGATACACTGCAAATATTAAATCTGAAAGTGCAGGAACAATTCAATTAACTGGAACTACTACTGGTGCAGCAGCAGCAGTTAACGTATCTGCAATTCAAGCATTATCAACAAATGTAACAATAACAGCAGATACAGTAGTAGACGGAAGCGTTCCAGTTAAATTAACTGTAGGTATTGTGGATGCTACAAAACCAGCTACAATAGCTACTGATCTTACAAGTGGACATAATGTAACTGTATCTTTAGTAGGTGCAGGAACAACATCATTTAGTTCAGCAGCAACATTTGCAGCTACTGTTAAATCAGATTCAATTCCAGGTTACAGTACAACAGTAGATGCTACTACAGGTAAACTTACACTAACAGCTAATACTGCAGCAACAATAAAAGATTATACTGCACTTCAATTAGCTGGTGAACCTGCTGGAACTTTTGTTAATGCTACAGCAGCACTTAAAACTTCAGGTTATGCAGGAACAGGAAATGGAACTGGATACGATGTTTATCATGGTTACACAAATAAATCAGCAGCATATATAGATGCTGATAAAACAGCTAACATTCGTGTATATAATGGATCTAAGATGGTTAAATTAGACGAATTTGATGAAAATGTTAATGATGACAAAGTGGCAGCTACTATTAAAGATGGTTCAGTTGTAACAATAGCTCAAGATAAAGACTATATCTATAGAATAATTGATGTAGATTTTAGTAAGTCAACTGTTGCAGTTTATAACAGTAAGGGTACAACTCCAATTCTATCTGCTAAATATCTTCAAAAGATATCTAAAGCTCAAGGAGAAACAGAAAAGGATGCTTACTTACCAAAGACTGTAGAATCTTATGAACTTGATGCTACTATAAGTGGTGATGCTGAAACAGCTGCTACTAAATTAGCTACTTTAGTTTCTGGTGATTCTAAGGTTGTTGGAGTAAGAGTAGTAGATGGAACACTTTACTATACTGAAATGGATGATGCTGATACTATTAAGACTTATGTATTAAAATTACAAAAGAATGAAAAAGTTGAAGCTGTTGGAACATCTACTAAAGTTGATGCTTATGTTGTTAAGAAAGATGGAGATAAAGATCACGATCTTAAGGGAGATGCCGGAAAAGCTGGAGCATCATTCGATATTAATGGTAACCTTTGGATAATAAATGAAGGAAAAATCTACAAGTCAGAAAAGGCTGGAGATTTCAAAGAAATGTTTACTTGTGATAGATCTATAGATTCATTAGATGTATATGATGCTGGAAGCTTAATCGCTTGGGATGGTAACGGAAATGTTTACACTACACAACAAGAAGGAACTAAAGTAACAGAAGGTGAATCTACAGCAGTTAAACCAGTTATTGTAACTGGATGGGTTCAAGGAACTGATGGAACTTGGACATTCAACGATGTTACAGGAGCTAAAGTTACTAACAAATGGATCACTGTAGGTGGAACTTGGTACATGATGAAAGCTGACGGAATCATGGCTACTGGTTGGTACCTTGATAATGGAACTTGGTACTTCTTAAAACCATCAGGAGCTATGGTTACTGGTTGGTACAATGATAATGGTACTTGGTACTACTTAAATGCATCAGGAGCTATGCTTGCTAATACAACTGTTGACGGTTATGTATTAAATGGTTCAGGAGCATGGGTTAAATAATTTAAATAATTGACAATGTACGATGTACAATTGACAATTTAAGAGGGACGAGGCTATGCCTCGTCTCTTTTTTCAATTAATAATTGACAATTGAAAATTGTACATTAATAAGGTAAAATGTATAGTATAGAGAATTGGAGGGAATAATATGAATAAAAAAATTAAACGTATAATTTCACTTACACTTGCTATTGGTACTTTTTCAGTAATTGCACCTGCAAGTAACTTAGATTTATTTGCTACAAAGGCTTATGCTTATAATACAAGTGATGATGTTGCCTTTTTAAAGGATATTGATGTAAATCATGGAAGCCTTAATTTTTCAAAAACAAGAACTTCTTATGATATAAAACTTAATAGTGATGTTGAAACGATAGATATCACAGCTAATCCAGATAAAAGTACTTATGATGTTACAATTGATGGAGAAAAAAAGACAGGTCAATGGACAAAAACTATTAAACTAGATAAAGGTAGAAATAAAATTGCAATAAGGTCTGAGGATTCAGGTGAAAACGGTCCGATAACATACTATGTTAATGTGTATAGAGGAGGAAGTACATCAACAAGTTCAAGTGATGATGATGAAGTTTATATAGATAATATTACTTTAAGTGATGGAGATATATCATTTTCAAGAACTAAAAAATCATATGATATAAATGTTGCACAATCAGTTAGCGAAATAAGAATAAAAGCAGATCCAGAAAATGAAGATGATGATGTTGTTACTATCAATGGTGTTACTGTGGATGGAGAAGATAAATATAGAAAAACAGTAGCTTTAAGTAGTGGTAAGAATGTAGTTACTATAGTAGTTGAAGACCATGATGGGGAAAATGGAAACAAAGAAACATATACCTTGAATATTTATAGGGGAGGTAGTGTGGCTACAACAACAACTACAGGTGAAATTGATGATAACCAAGATTCTATATATTTAGATGACATAGTTATAGAAGATGGAACAGTTCCAATCAGTTTTAGACCTAGGGTTACTTCTTATGCTGTAGATGTAAAAAAAGACTGGGAAAATGTAATAATTAAAGCTGTGCCACAAGATGATGATCGTATAGTTAGAGTTAATGGTAGTAAGCTAAGTTATGATGGAAAGTTTAGAACTCAATTGGCATTAAAAGAGGGGAAAAATGTATTTGAAGTAAAGGTTACTAATGAAGATGAGTATGACTCAAAAGATGATAGTTCTGATGCTGTAAAGTATAAGCAAAGAACCTATACTTTAACAGTATATAGAGGTACAAGCCAAGGAACAGCAACAGGGATTACTTCTACTAATACTGCAAATAATAATACTAATGTAAATGCTAATATTAAAGTTAGTCAATGGGTAAGTAATAATGGTAAGTGGCAATATAATGATGCACTTGGTAATTCTTTGAAAAATATGTGGTTCTTAGATAAGAGTACTTCATATTGGTATTATTTAGATGCAAATGGTGATATGAAAACTGGCTGGATTCAAGATGGAAGTGGGAATTATTATTATCTATATCCAAATGGAGCAATGGCTAGTAATACAACCATTGATGGTTATAAACTAGGTTCTAATGGTGCGTGGAGTAAGTAGGAAAAATTTACAATTGACAGTTTACAATGGACAATTAAGGAAAAAATCCGTTGGATTTTTAAATATTAAATTAATGCCCTAGAGATCTCTTTTTGAGATTTCTAGGGCATTAATTTGCAATTGTAAATAGTAAATTGTAGATAGATTTTTATATTATTCAACAGCTTTTAATTTTACTATATCAGCCCAATTATTTGCTGTAACTAATTCAACTTGTGATAAATCTTTTCTTATTCCAGTAACATCACCTTGGATCTTTGCTATATCATTTGACATCTTATCATGCTCAGCTTTATTTACTTCTGAAGAATGTTCTAAGGCTCTTAAAATTAGAGTGTGCTCATCTAGTTTAGTTCCAAGCACATTGATTTTAGTTTCAAGTCTACCTAGGCCTTTGTCTATTTTAGTTTCAAGTCTATCTAGACCTTTATCCATTTTAGTTTCAAGTCTTTTTAAAATTTCTAATATTTCTTTATCCATTTATTTCACCTCACATTTTTATTTAGTAAGTAGATTTATTATACTATAGCTACTTATAATTAACAATGCACATTTTGTACGATTAAGGACAAAACTCACAGAGAAAATTCGATTTGCAAAATATAAAATGTCCACAAGGGTAAAGTGCGAAAAACCAAATATAAAATTTAATTTCTCGTACTTTTGAGTCTAACCTTTTCGGAGGATTATAGAAAAATGTATAAAAAAATCCCCGTAGGGATTTTTTATCTTTCATTGTAAATTGTACATTGTCAATTGTTAATTGCAAGCTTTTCTGTTCATATAGTTAAGTGAAACCCCAACGCCTAAGATTATCCAAAATACAGGAGAAACACTAACAACTGAATCATTAAACATTCCAGCAAATAGATATCCAATAACACCGAAAGAATTTACTGCACCTAATATTTGAGATTTTTCATATTTTTCTTTAAAAGCATATAACTTAAAGCTGTCAACAAGATAAATGAGCATGATAGCCATAAATCCTATTAAGGCAACTACACCGTAATTTAGAGCTATTTGTAAATAAAGATTATGTGCTTTATCTACAATTTGATTAGGTGTACCCAAAGCATAGTATTTACCTATTAAATCATTTTGAGGGAATCTAAAAGCAAAGGTATCAGGACCTCCTCCAAGAATAAAATTATCTTTAAGTAAAGGTAGTGATCTTGACCAAATATATCCTCTAGCAGAACCAAGTTTTTCTTTACCGTTAAATCCGAATGTCTTTGGAAATTCTATATCTGCAAATTGCTTACTATTAGCATTTATTAAATGAATGCTATTATCAGTTTTTAATTTGAATGTAAATGTTGGGTGTCCATCGACTTGTAAAAGAAGAATATCTGAAGTAACAGATTTGTTATCTACTTTACCAAACAAAAATGAAATATTACTAAAAGCCTGAACGGTGGGCGAATATATTTTATCACCTTTTAAAAATGGTATAACTTCGTCTTTAGAATTTTTAAATACAAACCCATCATTTCCATAAGTTATATTTAAAGTCTCATTAGGTAATATAACTTGCACACCTTTATCTACATGTTTTATATCCTTAACAGGAGTATGCTCTTTATAATCAAAATCACTAGTGCTAGTAAAAAGACTACTAACATCTTGCGTCAGAGCGGTAAATCTATTAAGTACTCCTTTAGATGCAAAACTAGCACCTAGGAGTAATACTAATATAGATATAAAAGCTATTAAAAAACTTTTCCACTTCTTAATAAGTAATCTCCAAAATACAACAACACCAAATATAGTTGCACAAAAAACACCAATAACTCCTGAACGAGCATCACTACCAATCAGTAACCATACTGAAAGTAGAGTCCCGATAAATAACATTATTTTTTTCATAACCTCATCTTCAAAAATTGTTAAACAAAATAATATTGGCAAAACAATAGAAGCAAAACTACCAACATAGTTACTGTTGAATAAAGTGCCATAAATTGAATTCCCGTTGCTTAAATTTATTTTGGAACCATCAATTTTATATTCGCTAGGGAAAACTATAGAAGTACCTAAGCTGGTTTTAATTAGATCTTGCCCTATGAATTGAAAAAGACCTAAAAAGGCATTGATAGCTACTAAAATTAAAAGCGGAGTAATAATGTATTTATAGTCCTTAGTATTTTTAAAGGTATAAATTGAATATACAAAAAGAACCATATAGCAAGCTATAGTAATTAAACCTTCAGCTCTGTCAAAAATCCCATAAAAAGAGACTTCTTTATATTTTGAAAAGATTGCAGAAAGTAAAGTGAAAAGAAAGAATACACCGCATGATATTAATATGTAATTTACAATCTTATCTTTTTTACTGAATATTTTCTTGAAAAAGATGACGCTAATAATAATCAGAAAAATAGAAAAAATCATTAAATAAAATGCTTTCTTTTGTGAAAACAAATCAGTTTGAGTTGAAGATTCCCATATATTAGCAGTAGAAACATCGATCTTAACAATTGCCATACGAACAATTAAAGGTATCATTGATAATATAAGTGCAATAGGTAAGAAAAAATTAAAAGATTTTTCTTTAGAAGAGTTTCTGTAATTATCCATTTTTTACACATCCTAATATAGTTATTTTTGTTATTTAGAAATATAAATATACAATATTATATCATTTTAAATTATCATGTACAAATATATACAGTGCAAAATAGATCAATAAAAAGCAAATTTTATACATTTTCACTGAAATGTTAATAATTAATATTATAAATATATAAATTTATGATATAATCTTATATGATATACAGATTAATAGAAAATGTAAAATATAAGTTGTTATATTTTCAAAATTACATTCTATTATAATTTTGAAATTAGAGCATAAGTCTATATAATAACAACTAGGTAAAAACAATTTAAATATAAGGAGAAACTTATGGAAGAAACAACACTAGATTTAAGGGATTTATTTAAAATTATAAAAAGGAGAAAATGGATTGTTATATGTATAACTCTATTGAGTATTTTCTGTGGATTGATTATAAGTTTTATACCACAAAATATTGTTCCTGTAGAAAAGAAAAAAGAGCTTTATAAATCTACAGCTAGTATAGTTATAGGAACATTTCCGGATTTAGAAAGTGATAATATAAAAGACATAACTATTTTAAATCAACAAATAGTACAAACATATGGAACTGTTGCATCATCAAGAACTGTTGCGGAGAAAACTGTAGAAGAATTAAATTTAGACATGAAGACTGATGAATTCATGCGTAAAATAAAAGTTATTTCTAATCCAGGGGCTCAGGTAATAACAATACACTATGCAGATAAAGAAGATGGTAATCAACAGACAATTTTGAATTCATATATAAAGAATTTTATAAAAGAAGCACAAAATATATATCCTACAGGTAAGCTTAAAATATTAGACGAGCCTTCAGAGGTAGAAAAAATTGCTGAAGATGATTATTTAAAGCTAATAGGCACACCAACTCAAGCACAAACTAATGTGCAAACTAATACACAAGAAAAATCTAAAAATAAGAAATTAATACTTGCTATATCACTTATATTAGGACTTATGGTTGGATTTGGAGTAGCTTTTGTAGTAGAATATATTGATAATAGTTTAAAAAAGAAAGAAGAAGCAGAGGAAATATTAAAGTCAACTACTTTAACTATCATTCCTAAGGACAAACCAAAGGAAAAAGAAAATATAAATGAAGCTTTTAGAACTTTGAGAACAAATTTACAGTTGAAGGAAGATAAGATATTTACTGTTACAAGTACATCTAAAGAGGATGGAAAAACTATGGTTAGTGTAAATTTAGCTAAAACTTTTGCTGAGGCTGGTTTTAAAACTTTAATTATAGATGGAAATGGTAGAAATCCCAGGATAAATGAAGCTTTTAATTTACAAATTACTAAGGGAATAAGTGAAATATTGTATGAAGAAAATACTTCTTTAATAAATGAGAGTAATTCAGTTTTATTAAATACTGATGTTAAAAATTTAAATATTTTATCTTGGGGAAATGAAAAGCTAAATCCAGCAGATTTACTTAGTAAAAGTAATCTAGAAGAATTATTAAAGGAATTAAAAAATAAATTTGATTATATAGTTATTGATACAACATCAATGGTTAACTATTGTGATGCTCAAATTTTTTCTAAGGTGTCAGATGGAACTTTAATAGTATCAACTGAGGGAAAAACGGATAAGAATGAAACTGTTAGAATGAAGGAACTTATAGATATTTCGGGCATAAATGTTATAGGAATAGTTTGGAGAGAAGGTAATTTTTAATTAACGAATGAGTTAGAAGCGGAGGAAAATATAATTATGAAGAGGTTTTTGGAGATATTGGTTAGTTTAATATTATTAATAATATTGTCACCTTTATTTTTAATAATATCAATATTAATAAAGTTAAATTCCAAAGGACCAGTATTTTTTACACAAATGAGAATAGGGGAGAACAATCACTTATTTAAATTTTATAAATTTAGAACAATGAGGGTTGGAACACCAAATGTAGCAACTGATAGACTTGAAGATGCAAAAAGCTATATGACATCTGTTGGAAGGCTCGTAAGAAAAACAAGTTTAGATGAAATTCCACAATTAATTAACATATTTAAGGGGGACATGACATTTGTTGGACCAAGGCCAGCTTTATATAATCAATATAAGTTAAAAGAATTAAGAACTCAGGCAGGTGTCCATGTATTAGTGCCAGGGGTTACAGGCTGGGCACAAATAAATGGAAGAGATCATAATGATGATTTTCAAAAGACAGAACTTGATAGATATTATTTGGAGAATAAATCAGTTAAATTAGATATAAAGATATTGTTTATGACAGTATTTAAGGTGCTAAGGGCTGAAGGCGTACTTGAGGGTAAAAATAAACATATAGAAGAAGTTGAGCATAATGATAGTATTGGGAACTAGTCACTTTTGATAATTATTATGGATTAATTGATTTGAGAATAGTGAAGAAATGGTACGATTAGAGGCGGTGAAGATATGTTATTAGTTACAGGAATCACAGGGCACAGTGGAAGATATTTTCTTCAAGAGCTTATTAAAAATAAATATGATGGATGTATCCGTTGTATTATTAGAGAAACATCGGACTCATTATTATTAGATAGTTGTGGATTAAATATAGACAAGGTTATCGGTGATTTAAGTGACCAAGAGTTTATGAATAAAGCCATGGTTGGTATTGATACGGTAGTGCATATAGGTTCAATTTTTTATTCAGTTACTTTGACTAGAGCAGCTGTGAAAAATAATGTTAAGAGAGCAATAATTATTCACACAACTGGTATTTATTCGAGATATAAGAGTGCATCAGAAGAGTATAAGAGTATAGAATTAACTATGGAAAAAATTATTAAACAGAGTAATTCAACAATAGGTCTTATATACTTAAGGCCTACTATGATTTATGGGTACATAAATGACAGAAATATGATTGTATTTATAAAAATGGTAGATAAACTCAGATTATTTCCTATTATTGATTATGGTAAGAACTTGTTACAACCTGTCAGTGGTAGAGACCTTGGAAAGGCATACTATCAATTATTAATAAAATCTGAAATTATTAGTGGAGATTATGTCCTATCAGGAGAAAAACCAATCTCCATGTTAGAAATGTTTAAATCAATAAGTTATAACTTAAATAAGAAAACTACCTTTATTAGTGTGCCTTTAGGATTAGGAGTATTCATGGCAAGATGCCTTAAGGTATGTACTTTTGGAAAGGTTGATTATATAGAAAAAGTTCAGCGAATGGGAGAAGATAGAAATTTTCCACATGACCAAGCAAAAAGAGACTTTGGATATAAGCCTATGCCTTTTAATGACGAATTGAAAATAGAAATTGAAGAATATTTAAATACGGTTAAATAAAATGTGGGAGTTTATATTATAATGAAGATACTAGTTGTTTGTCAGTATTACTATCCAGAGCCTTTTAGAATTTCAGATATATGTGAAACCCTTGTAAAAAATGGACATGAGGTAACTGTTTTAACTGGTCTCCCTAATTATCCAGAGGGACGTATTCTTGATGATTACCGTCATGGAAAGAAAAGAAAAGAAACAATTAATGGCGTTAAAATTATTAGATGTTTTGAAATAGGTAGGGGAAAAAGCCATTTAAAATTATTTTTAAATTATTTTAGTTATGCAGTATCAGCAACATTAAAAGCATTATTTATGAAGGAAGAATTTGATGTTGTATTAGTAAATCAGCTATCACCTGTAATGATGGGAATTCCAGCAATGGCTTATAAGAAGAAGCATCATAAGAAAATATTATTTTATTGCTTAGACTTATGGCCAGATAGTTTGGCTGCTGGTGGAATTAAAGAAGATTCAAGTATTTATAAGTTATTTTATAAAATATCTAGGTGGATTTATAGTTCGGCAGACATTATATTAGTTACATCAAGTATGTTTAAGGATTATTTTGAGAATACTCTTAAAATAAATAATATTAATATAAAACACTTGCCACAATATGCAGAGGATTTGTTTGTGCAAAGTGAAAATAATACTGTTGTTCAAAGTGTAGCTATAAGTGAAAGTAAAATATATAATTTTGTTTTTGCTGGTAATATTGGTGATATGCAGAGCGTGGATACTATAGTCAAAGCAGCTAATGAACTAAGGGAGTTCACTAATATTATTTTTCATATCGTAGGGGATGGCTCGAAATCAGATGAATGCAAGCGAATTGCTCATGACTTGAGAGCATCTAATGTATTGTTTCATGGAAGACGATCCCTTGAAGAAATGCCATACTTTTATGGAATGGCTGATGCAATGCTAATTACTTTAAAAGATAACAAAACTTTATCATATACATTGCCTGGTAAAGTACAATCCTATATGGCAGCTGGAAAACCGATTATAGGTGCTATTAATGGTGAAGCTAGACGTGTTATAGAAGAAGCTGATTGTGGATTATGTTGCATTGCAGAAGATTATAAAGGCTTAGCAGATTTAATATTAGAGTTTTGTAATAGTGATAAAAAAGAACAAATGGTAGCAAACTCTCAGAGATTCTATCTTGAAAACTATAGCAAAGAAAGATTTATGACAGTGTTGGAAGAAGCACTAATTAATTTGGAGGAAAAACAACATGTTCAAAGATAAAACATTACTAATAACAGGTGGTACTGGTTCTTTTGGAAATGCAGTGCTTAAAAGATTTTTAAATACAGATATAAAGGAAATTCGTATATTTTCTAGGGATGAGAAAAAGCAGGATGATATGCGAAGATTATATAAAAACGATAAAATAAAGTTTTACATAGGAGATGTTAGGGATTTAGCTAGTATAAAAAATGCAATGTATAGTGTTGATTATATATTTCATGCAGCGGCATTAAAACAAGTTCCTTCTTGTGAATTCTTTCCAATGGAAGCTGTAAAAACTAATATTATTGGAACTGATAATGTTCTTACAGCTGCTATAGAATATGAAGTGAAAAAGGTAATATGTCTTTCAACTGATAAGGCAGCTTATCCAATAAATGCTATGGGAATTTCTAAGGCTATGATGGAAAAGGTCTTTGTCGCTAAGTCAAGGACTGTATCACCAGATAAAACTGTAATTTGTGGTACAAGATACGGTAATGTTATGGCATCGCGTGGCTCTGTAATTCCTTTATTTGTTGATCAAATAAAAAGTGGGCAACCATTAACGGTAACTAATCCTGATATGACAAGGTTTCTTATGAGTCTTGAAGAAGCGGTAGAACTTGTAGTATTTGCATTTCAAAATGCAGAGGCGGGAGACATAATGGTACAAAAATCACCTGCATCTACAATAGGTGATTTAGCACAAGCAATAAAAGAATTATTCCATGTTGATAATGAGATTAAAATAATAGGAACTCGTCATGGAGAAAAATTATATGAAACATTATTAACCAAAGAAGAATATATTCATTCAGAAGACATGGAAGGTTTCTTTAGAGTTCCAGCAGACAAAAGAGATCTTAACTACGATAGATATTTTGTAGACGGCGATGAACAGCTCTCTACAGAAGACGAATATAATTCACATAACACAGAAATTTTAAATATAGAACAAATTAAGGAAAAACTATTAAAGCTTGATTATATAAAACAAGAACTAGAAATGCTAAAATTAGTAGATGAAGTTGCTTTTACAAAGTAGATAAGTTATTCGTAAATGAAGGGTAGGACTAATTATGAAAATATTGGTTACAGGAGCAAATGGATTTGTAGGTAAAAATCTTATTGCAGAGCTTAATAATAGAGGATATAAAGATATATTTAAATTTGACATAGATACAGATAAATCGTTATTAAGTAAGTATGCTAAAAACTGCGAATTTATTTTTCATCTTGCAGGAGTTAATAGACCTAAGGATGAAAAAGAATATATGAAAGGTAATTTTGGCTTCACATCTGAACTTTTAGATCTTTTAAAAGAGCATAATAATAAGTCGCCAATTTTAATTACTTCTTCTATTCAAGCTGAAAGAGATAATCCTTATGGGAAAAGCAAAAGAGCAGGTGAAGAGTTGCTATTCGACTATAGTAATGAAACAGGAGCAACAGCTTTAGTGTACAGATTACATAATCTTTTTGGAAAGTGGAGTAAGCCTAATTATAACACAGTTGTAGCTACATATTGTTATAACATAGCTAGGGATTTGGATATACAGATAAATAATACTGAAGCAGAACTGAAATTATGTTATATAGATGACGTCTTAGATGAATTTATAAGAGCCTTAGAAGGTAGGCCTACTCAAAATGGTGAATACTGTTGTGTTACAGTGAGTCATCAGATTAAATTAGGGTATTTAGCAGAAAAGATAAGACTCTTTAAAAAAAGCAGAACAGATTTAAGTATTCCTAATATGGAAGATGAGCTTACTAAAAAGCTTTACAGTACATATTTAAGCTTTCTACCGGAGAATGAGTTTTCCTATGATTTAAAGATGAATTGTGATAATAGAGGTTCCTTTACTGAATTTATTAGAACTCTTGATAGAGGGCAGGTATCAGTAAATGTAGCAAAACCAGGAATTACGAAGGGAAATCATTGGCATCATACTAAAAATGAAAAATTCTTAGTGGTAAGTGGTACTGGATTAATTCGTTTTAGAAAAATAGATTCAGATGAAATTATAGAATACTCCGTTAATGGAGAAAAGCTTCAAGTAGTTGATATACCAACAGGCTATACTCACTCCATTGTAAATATAGGTGATACGGATATGGTTACAGTAATGTGGGCTAATGAAGCCTTTAATCCTGAAAAGCCAGATACTTATTTTTTGGAGGTTTAATAGATGAAAAAACTAAAAGTAATGACAGTTGTTGGAACAAGACCAGAAATAATAAGATTATCTGCTGTTATAAACAAATTAGAAGAATCTGAAGCAATAGAACATATTTTAGTACATACTGGTCAAAATTATGATTATGAATTAAATGAAGTATTTTTTAAGGATTTTAATTTGAAAAAACCAGATTATTTCCTTAATGCAGCAACTGGAACAGCAGTTGAAACAATAGGAAATATACTTGTTAAGATAGACCCTATTATGGAAGAAGTGAAACCAGATGCTTTTTTAGTGCTTGGAGATACAAACAGTTGTCTTACAGCTATAGCAGCAAAAAGAAGACATATTCCAATATTTCATATGGAAGCAGGAAATAGATGTTTTGATCAAAGGGTACCAGAAGAAACTAATAGAAAAATTGTAGATCATACATCAGATATAAATCTAACATATAGCGATATAGCTAGAGAGTATTTACTAAGAGAAGGATTACCAGCAGATAGAATAATAAAAACAGGAAGTCCTATGTTTGAAGTAATTAATTCAAGAAAAGAAGATATAGATGCATCAGATGTATTAGAAAGACTGGAATTAAAAGAAGGTCAATACTTTGTAGTATCAGCTCATAGGGAAGAAAACATAAATTCAGAAAAGAACTTTTTAAACTTGGTTGATAGTTTAAATGCAATTGCAGAGAAATACAAACTACCAATAATAGTTAGTACACATCCTCGAACAAGAAAAATGATACAGTCAAAACATATAGAATTTAATCCGTTAATATCACTTATGAAGCCACTTGGATTTAATGATTATGTAAAACTTCAAATAAAAGCAAAGACAGTACTAAGTGATAGTGGTACAATAAATGAAGAATCCTCAATTCTTGGCTTTAAAGCTCTTAATTTAAGAGAAGCTCACGAAAGACCAGAAGCTATGGAAGAAGCAGTGGTTATGATGGTGGGACTTGCAGAAGAGAGGATATTACAAGGATTACATATATTGGAGACACAAGAAAAGAATATATTAAGAAGAGTAGCGGATTATAGCATGCCTAATGTATCTGATAAGGTGCTTAGGATAATATTGTCTTATACGGATTATGTGAATAGAGTAGTGTGGGGAAAGCTTAGCTAAAACAAAAAGAGGAGTAGTAGTGCTATGAAAGACAGAGAATATCAGGTTTGTACAAATTGTGTTATGGATACAACAGATTCTAAGATTGTTTTTGATGAAAAAGGAATGTGTGACCATTGTAATAATTTTTATACAAAAATTAAACCTAATTGGAATCCAGATGAGATTGGAGAAAAACAATTAAAAGAAATTGTTGATAAAATTAAAAAAGATGGAAAAGGCAAAAAATATGATTGCATAATCGGGTTAAGTGGTGGAGTGGATAGCTCTTATTTAATTTATATGGCAAAAGAAAAATGGGGACTTAGACCCCTTGCTTTCTGTGCTGATACAGGTTGGAATTTAAATGTAGCAAATGAGAATATAGCGAGAATAGTAAAAGGACTTGATATTGATTTGTACACTGATATTATAAATTGGGAACAGATGAAAGATTTACAGCTTTCTTATTTTAAATCTCAAGTACCATATCAAGACACGCCTCAAGATCATGCAATATTTGCATCTGTATATAATTATGCAGCTAAAAATGGGTTTAAGTATGTAATTACTGGAGGAAATTTTTCTACAGAATGCGTTAGAGAGCCAAATGAATGGGTTCACGTTAATGATATAAGACAAATTAAAGATATACATAAAAAATTTGGCAAAGTTTCTTTAAAAGGATTTCCTTTATGCGGAATGTTTAAATATAGATTGTATTATAAGTATATAAAAGGCATGAATATAGTTAAACCTTTGGATTTAATACCTTATTATAAAGAAGATGCTATTAAAGAATTACATGATAGATTTGGTTGGGAAAGATACAAAAATAAGCATTTTGAAAACACATTTACAAGATTCTATGAAGGTTATTGGTTATTAAAGAAATTTGGATATGACAAGAGAAAAGCTCATTTTTCAAGCCTCATATTAACAGGTCAGCTTAAAAGAGATGAAGCTGTAGAAATATTAAAACAACCACCATATCCAGAAAACGAGGCAATTCAGGATATGGAATTTGTTGCAAGTAAACTTGGAATAACAAAAGTTGAATTTGAAAAAATGATGGCGGGTGAAAATAAAACATATCAAGATTATAAATCAAGTTTAACCTTAATAAATTCTGCAATTAAGATAGCACAATCTGTAGGAATGGAAAAGCGCAATTTCAGATAAAAATTATGTTTCACATAATTAAAGAATATTGGATTAGAGGTGCATAAATGATAGCAATAATAGACTACAATATGGGGAATGTCGCTTCGATTGAAAATATTTTAAGAAAAATTGGAATAGAAGCAATAATTACATCAGATCCATCTGTTATAAGACAAGCAGATAAAATAATATTACCTGGTGTTGGTTCTTTTGATTATGGAATGAAGAATCTTAATGACCTTGGACTTATAGAGGTTCTTAAAGAAAAGGCTATAGAATCCAATACACCGCTACTTGGAATATGTTTAGGGATGCAGTTATTAACTGAAGGAAGTGAAGAAGGAACACTTCAAGGGTTAGGTTTTATAAAAGCACATACGAAAAAATTTGAATCTGAATATAATGGAGAAAAATTAAGAGTACCGCATATGGGATGGAATTATATATATCCAAAATCTAATGCAGGAATTTTTAAAAATTCACTAGATAATATGCGCTTTTATTTTGTACATTCATATTATGTGGAATGTGAAAATGAAAAAGACGTTTTAGCTACTACAGAATATGGTAATAAATTTGCAAGCATTATTGGAAAAGATAATATTTTAGGGGTACAGTTCCATCCTGAAAAAAGTCATAAATATGGTATGAATTTATTAAAGAACTTTGTGGAGATGGTATAATGTATAGAAGTAGAGTGATTCCCTGTTTATTATTAAAAGATGAAGGATTATATAAAACAATAAAATTTAAGAAACCAAGATATTTAGGTGATCCAATAAATACACTAAAGCTTTTTAATGATAAAGAAGCTGATGAAATTGTTGTTTTAGATATATCATCATCAATTAATGGAAAAGGGCCAAATTTTGATTATATAAAGAGATTAACTAGAGAATGTTTTATGCCAATGTGTTATGGTGGTGGAGTAACTACTATTGAACAAGTTGAGGCTCTTTACAAACTTGGAGTAGAAAAAGTGGCTTTTAATACTTCTTTATTTACAAATCCAAAACTGATTACAGATGTAGCTAAGAATTTTGGTTCACAAAGTGTAGTTGCGTCGATTGATGTGAAAAAAAGTTTATTTGGATCATATTCAGTATATGTTATGTCAGGAACAAAGGATACTAAATGTAATCCAGTTACATATGCAAAGAGAGCAGAAGAGCTAGGTGCAGGAGAAATATTTATTAATTCTATAGATAAAGATGGAATGATGAATGGCTATGATTATGATCTTATTGAAAACGTAAGTTCAGCAGTTAATATACCAGTTGTAGCTATTGGTGGTGCAGGAAATTTATCAGATTGCGTTAAAGCAGTAAATATTGGTGCTTCTGCAGCAGGGGCTGGAAGTTTATTTGTATATTATGGTGTACTTAAAGCAGTACTTATAAATTATCCTACACAAGATGAGTTATCTATAGCTTTTAAGGGTGATAACAGTTAAAATTTAAATAATGGAGATTGGTATATGAAAGTTTTACTTTTAGACGTAAATTGTAAATCAGGTAGTACAGGTAAAATTATTTATGATTTATATACACAACTTAATGAAAATGATCATACAGCGGCAATAGGTTATGGTAGAGGTCCATTGGTTGATGAATCTAATATTATTAAATTCAGCAGTAATATAGAAGTGTATATTCATGCATTACTTACTAGAATTACAGGATTTACAGGATGCTTTTCATATTTTGCTACAAGAAGGCTAATAAAATTTATTGATAA
The DNA here is from genome assembly GCF_019977655.1 of Clostridium gelidum. NCBI lineage: Bacteria > Bacillati > Bacillota > Clostridia > Eubacteriales > Clostridiaceae > Clostridium > Clostridium gelidum. The sequence continues at coordinate 5,524,731 of NZ_AP024849.1, read as the reverse complement.
ATTTAAGCCTGATGTTGTTCATTTAAATGATATGCATGGTTATTTTGTAAATATAATGACATTAATGAAATATCTTAAGAAGAATAATATCAAAACTATTTGGACATTTCACTGTGAATTTATGTATACAGGTAAATGTGGTTATTCATATGACTGTGAAAAATGGAAAAGTGAATGTGGATATTGCCCTAATTTAAAAGATTATCCAACAACTATGTTTTTTGACTTTACTAAGAAAATGTTTAATGATAAAAAAGAGATATTTAAGGATTTTAATAATTTAACAATTGTAACACCATCAAAATGGTTAGCTGATAGAGTTAAGCAATCATTTTTAAAAGATAAAGAAATAGTTGTCATACATAATGGTATAGATACAAAAAATGTTTTTTATCCTCGAAAATTTGAGCATCTTAAGAAAAAGCATAATATCACAAATGAAAAAATTGTACTTGCAGTTGCACCTGATATAATGTGTGAACGTAAAGGTGGTAGGTATGTTTTAGAACTTGCAAAAAGGATGAAAGATGAAAATGTTAAATTTATTTTAATAGGCGTGACAGACTTAAATGAAAAGTTTGATGATAATGTTATAGCATTAGGTAGAACTGAAAATCAGATAGAACTTGCTGAATATTATTCTTTGGCGGATGTTTTTATTATATGTAGTAAAAAGGAAAATTTTCCAACTACGTGTATAGAAGCGATATCATGTGGGAAACCTGTTTGCGGATTTGATGAAGGTGGAACATCTGAGACAGCACCAGGTAAGACCGGTTCATTTGTTGATTATGGAGAGGTTGAACAGTTGAAAGAAAAAATATTGTTAGAATTAGAACAAGGTGGAAATTATAAATTATATGAACAGTATGGTAAAGAGACATATACTAAGGAAACAATGTATAAGAATTACCTCAAAATTTATAGATAAAAAAATTAAAAATTATTCAGAAGGTTGTGATAATGTGAGTATAAAAAGTATGATGAAATTTAAATTAAAGGTTTTAATTGGTAAAGAAATTGAATTACATCCACAAAAGTCTTGTAATAAAATACGACTGGGAAATGATTATGGAGGGTGGACAATTTATCCAGATAATATTTCAAATGAAAGCATAGTATATTCTTTTGGTATAGGTGAAGATATTTCTTTTGATTTAGAAATTATAAAAAAATTTAATTGCAAAGTTTTTGCTTTTGACCCAACACCAAAATCACTAAAGTGGTTAAGTAATCAACAATTGCCAACTAATTTTACATATTATGATTATGGAATTTCAAGTTTTGATGGATATACTAAATTTTTCATGCCAAAAAATAACGAATATGTATCTTGTAGCAGTATTAAAAATACTAGTACATCTGATCAAACAATAGAAGTTAAAGTCAAAAAGCTAGATACTATTATAAAACAATTAGGACATAAAAAAATAGATATTCTTAAATTGGATATTGAGGGATCAGAATATGATGTTGTTGAAGGGATACTAGATTCTGGTATACATATTCAACAAATACTGATAGAATTCCATCATAGACTATGTAAAAATGGATTAGATAAAACAAAGAGAATTTACCAAAAATTGAATGAAAGTGGTTATAAACTGTTTAATGTATCTGAATCTAAAGAGGAATATTCATTTATACATGACAAATGTTAATTACATAGAATTAATATATTGCTATGTAAATTATTATTTTAGTAATATACATAAAATATCCTTGAATAAAAAAATTAATAAATTTTAAAATAAATACAATATGTTTAATTTGTCCTATATTAATAATATTCCTTATGATTATATTTAAGATGAATGATAAGTTATGAGCTATTATTTTTATTGAATGATCCGGTTCAACAAGTTGAAAACAGGAGCTCTATAAGCAATATTAGCAGCTGTTAAAATAAAGTTTGTGTAGTAACTAAAACATGAGGTTTTAATCAAAAATAAGTTTCTTTTTTTGAAGTACAATAACTATATATTGACATGTGTTTAAATAATTTGCTAAAATACGATCTTTCAAATTTGTATACGGGTATAGGCAGATTATTAATAATACTAGTATCATCATCTTTAAATATTGGCAAGTTAGAAAAATGTTTTTGAATTTCTAAGATTACTTTGTATGAATTGCACCGATATTATGAAATAGATATCTAAAGTCATTTAAAAAAATAAAACCAAGCTTTTTGAAAATCTATTGTAAGGTATTGGTTACGATACTAAGTGTTATTATTTTTGAGTGCGAAAGCTTACATTCTGAAATATTTCTTCTACTTTTTTTAGAATTAGGTATTATTTCAATGCAAATATCATCAATTAATACAAAAGCAACTTTAAAAAAATCTTTTGAATTATCAATTTTTTCAGTATGATAAAAAGTGAGATTTAACATATTAATTAGCTCATAATTATACTTTTATTTGTTGATTTAATTATAATTTGGATGATTAAATTTTGTTAGAGTTCTTCTTGTATGTTTATGTGGAATATATAACGATGATCGGGTATAGAAAGAAAATATTATAACAAAGTATAATAGAAAAAATATACTTAAATATATTAGTATTTAAAGTTTAAATTATAAGTGTAGGTGAAAATAATATGAAAATTGTTTTAATAGGATTAGCTTCAGTTTTTACAGAAGGAATGACTTATCAAGATAATTTATTAGCGAATCAGTTAAGATATGATGGCCATGAAATAACAATTATATCAGAATGTTATAAATATCAAGATGGTGTAATAGTAAAAACACATGAGGAAGATAAGGTTTTACCTAACGGAATACATTTAGTGAGAATAAAATATAGAAATATATTAGGAGACTTTATATCAGGTAAAATTAGAGCGGTAAAAGGATTATATAATATTTTAGAGCAAGAGTGTCCAGACATAATTTTTCACCATGGATTGCAATCATATGAACTTTTGACCATAGTTAAGTACAAAAAAAAGCATACTGATATAAAAATTTTTTTAGATAGCCATGAAGATTTTAATAATTCTGCTACTAATTTTTTATCAAAATACATATTACATAAAATGTATTACAAATATATTATCAGAAGAGTATTACCATATATTGATAAAGTATTCTGTGTTGCATATGAGAGTTTCGATTTTTTACGACAGTTGTATGGTGTTCCAGATAATTTAATGGAATTCTACCCACTAGGGGGAATTATATTAGATGAATCTATACGTGAGGAAAAAAGAATTAAAATTCGCAAAAAGTTAATGTTGAAAAATGCTAATATTTTAATGGTGCATTCAGGAAAAATGGATAAACTCAAGAGAACTGATGAAATAATAAAAGCATTTATGCAAGTAAAATCAGATAAGTTTAGACTTTTACTTATAGGAACAATGCAAGATGATGTAAAAAAAGATATATTTCCGTTAATAGAATCTGATAATAGAATTAAGTTTTTAGGATGGAAAAATGGAGATGAATTATTAAATTATTTATGTGCTTGTGATTTATATGTACAACCTGGCACTCAATCAGCTACAATGCAAAATGCACTTTGCTGTGGAAGTGCAGCCGCGCTTTATCCATATTCAAGTCATAAGTATTTACTAAAGGATAGTGTGTTTTATATTGAGACTATAAATGATATGATGAATCTTTTTGATGATATTTCAAGAAATCCCGAGATACTCGAAAAAAAACAAATTCAATCCAATAAATTAGCTCATGAAATATTGGATTATAGGGTGTTAGCATCAAGATTATTTAAGTAAGCATGATTTATGTTTAATGTAAGAACATAATAATCATAAATTATCGCCCGGTTTAAAATAATATGAAATTTTAAGTAATGTTTTAAACTGAAATGAGTATTTCAATTAATGTCATGCATGGTATTATTTTAATATATCTTAAGTACTCTATTCTGTATATAATTATACTTTTATAGACTAGAATAATTAAGATGAAATTACTAAAATAATAAAAAAAGCTATGTGATTTTAGGAATAAGGGGAAAACTATATGTTATTATTTACAAATTTTATTGCTATTATATATATAATTTTTTTATTTAAAAGAAAATATCCTGTATCTTTATCAATGTATTGGGTAGTGGTTTTCTATGCAGTCTATATATTTGTTCCAACAGTTAGAAATCATATAACATATATTAAAGATATACCCAATCAATTAGTTGAAGAAATCGCTTTATATTCATTGGTAGGGTTAATATCATTCATAGCTACAAATCAAATTTTTTTATTTAAATGGAATAAAATGGGGGCTGTATCTCGAATAGAGATATCAAATAAAGCAACTAAGAATCTAGTTTATTTTTTTGTTTTAATTTTTATATTGATATTAATGGTAACAACTGGTGCGGAAGGATTAACAAAAATTTTTTCAACTGGTTCAGTTAATTTATTAGTTGAAGATAAGAGTATTTTTGATACTTTTAGAAATGTAACATTATTTTATTTGACCATATTAGGATCGGTGTTAGTTCTAACAGCCAGAAATATTAAAGAAAAAAAGAAATCAGTAATTCTATTTGTATTGATTATAATTATTATAGCAATAGTAGGATATGCTCGTAGAGTGATTATTTATCCTATATTTGTGGTAATGTTTTATTATTTATCAAGAATTAGAAACAAAACTAAAATTTTACTAGCACCATTATTAATTATTCCGGTTTTGTTTATTATTATGTTTTTAATGGGTTATATTAGAACTTTCGGAATTGGAAATTTAAATATAGAAAACATAATAAGCTATTTTAAGGATGGTAACTTTTTGGATATATTTATGTCTAATACTGATTTTTCAGCTTCATACTACTATTTAAGTAAACAAATTAGTTATGGTGAAATTGCAACAAGTCCACTAGGATATTTAAAAGTATTATTTGCGGCAATACCTAGATTAATTTGGGAAAGTAAGCCTCAGTATACTTCTGTTTCTATTTTATCTATTATTGAACCTTTAAAAGTTAGCCAAGGCTTTTCAGCAGCAACGGGGTATATTGGAGAAGCTTTAGCTACAATGGGAGTATTAGGAGTTGTTTTAGTTTCAGCAGTATGGGGAACAGCTTGTGGTTATTTAGATAAAAAATATCAATATATAGTAACTAAAAGAGTAAATGATATGAGAGCGGGGGTTAATAATAAGGGATTTACTATATTTGAATATATGTATTTATATATCGGAGCTTTATTAATTACGGAAAGTCATCGAGGAGATTTTGGTGCGGCTTCAATGGATTTTGTTTTGGAAGTAGTTTTTTTAGGAATACTATTAATATTTTTCTCTAGGAAATACAAAACAAAAACAATATAGTTACCAATTCGATTAAAATTAACATATATTATTTAGGTGCAAAATTATATAATATAAGTACATAAAAGGGTTATAGGCGAGTACTGACAACCTAATATATCAGTTTTACTGCGATTTTTAATTTATTTGGAAGGAAGTAAACATGACTAAGAAAAACATAATCAAATCAGCTGGAATAATTATTTTTATCAATATTTTAAGTAAAATATTAGGATTATTAAGGGATTCTACTATAGCATCTTCTTTTGGAGCTAGTATAGCAACAGATGCATATGCTATGTCACTAACTATACCTAATATTCTATATGGTATAATTGGTGCTGCAGTTTCAACAACTTTTATTCCTATACTTAGTGAGAGTTATAAAAATAATGGGAAAGAGGATATGTATAAATTTGCTAATTCTATAATAAATATAATTCTTATTATATCCATATTCTTATCTGTTTTTGGATGGATTTTTACACCTTCAATTGTGAAATTTATTGCACCTAATTTTGGAGGGGAAAAATATAGTCTTACAGTTAATCTTACTCGTATTAGTGTTCTAAATTTATTGTTTATGAGTATGACTTGTGGATTTGTTGCGTTACTTCAAACTATGAATGACTTTATTGCTCCAACACTTATAGGAATAGTTTATAGTATTCCTATAATTATGTACAATTTTATTGGATCAAAGCTTGGAATTTATGGTCTGAATATTGTGACCCTATTGGGTTTTGGTTTACAAATACTTATTCAGATACCGTGGTTAATTAAAAATGGTTATAAGTATAGATTTAAGATAGATTTTCATGATGCAAGGATAATAAAAATGTTTAGATTAATTCTACCGATATTAATAGGAACAGGGGTTAATCAAATAAATATACTTATAGATAGAATAATGGCTTCTGGACTTCCTGATGGAAGTATTGCATCTTTTGACTTTGCTTTAAAAATTAATGAAATAGTTTATACTATTTTTGCTATGGCAATTGTTACAGTTATTTATCCTAAGTTATCTATGGAGAGCTCAGGAAATGACTTGGTAAAATTTAAGGGATCTATATCAAAAGCAATAAATAATATAAATATCGTTATGATACCTTCTGCAATTGGACTTATGATTTTAAGAGTTACAGTAGTTAGTGTATTATTTAAACATGGAGCATTTAATATAAATGCAGTTACTATGACTTCTAATGCAGTATTATTTCTTGCTATTGGAATGATTTTTTATGGCATCAGGGATATATGTAATCGTGCTTTTTATGCGTTGCAAGATACAAAAACTCCAATGATTAATGGTATTATAGCAGTTGGTGCTTGTATAACTATGAATATAATTATGGTTCCTATACTAGGACTTGGCGGATTGGCACTTGCAAATACAACTTCTGCCATAGTGAGTGCATCTCTTTTAATAATAAATTTAAGAAGGAAAATTGGTAGCATTAATGGAACCAATATCATAATAAGTAGTTTGAAGATGTTCCTTGCCTCTATAATAATGGGGATTGTTGTATATAATGTTAACAGATTTATTCCAAGTTATATTGAGGGTTTTAAGGGTGAAATAATTACATTAATTATTTCTATAATTATAGGAATTATTATTTATTTTATTATGTTATTTATTTTAAAAGTAGAAGAATTTAAAATTATATTAGATATATTAAAGAAATACATAATGATTAAACTACAAAAACTATAAAGTATTGATTTTAGTTTTAGAGCTTTGTTTCAAATTAAAAAAATATAATCATAGGCTGAGTAAAAGTTGAAAAAATTGATGAAGTTCCAAAATGTATGGTATAATAATATATATTTTATATATAAAATAATTAACAATGATGGAAAACAATATTGTAAAAAGCACAAATTAAGGATTATAAGCAGGTGTGTTATCAATGATAAAAAGCATGAATAATAGCTTTTCGCGCTTTTTGCTGGTCGGTGGTACATCTACGATTTTGGATTATGTTATCTACATAATTTTAAGTAGGTATATTGATTATTCATTGGCAAAAGTCATTTCGATGTGTTGTGCATGTACTTATTCATTTTTTTTAAATAAGGAATTTTCTTTTAAAGACCAAAGTAAGAATAATATTGATCAACTTATCAAATATGTAGTCGCACAAGTTATTAACATTACTGTAAATGTTTTGGTAAATGCTTTTGTACTAAAGACGGTTGGAATTAAAATCATCGCTTTTATTGTTGCCACAGGAACGGCAATGATAGTTAATTATTTATTACAAAAGGTATTTGTGTTTAGAGGGGTAAAAAAATGAAGTTTTCAATTGTAATTGCATGCTATAACGAAGAAAAAAGCTTGGAAACGCTTATTGAACGTATATTGCCATTAACATTGAAATATAATATTGAATTTATTTTGGTGGAGAATGGCTCGACTGATAATAGTAGGGATGTTTTTAAATCTTTAGAAGCTATTGACCATAAGAGTATAGAAGTAATCTATGTAGATAAAAATCGTGGTTATGGCTATGGCTTACTACAAGGATTGAAAAGTGCAAGTGGCAATTATGTTGGATGGATACATGCAGATATGCAGATAGCACCTAAAGAATTATGTAAGTTCTTAAGTTATGCTGAAAAATTCGGCAATGATACGAGATTTTTTTTAAAGGGAAAAAGAGAGAATAGAAGTTTAGTTGACAGGCTTTTTACAGCAGGGCAATCTATCTTCAATTCAATACTCTTTATGGTTCCCTTATATGATGTCGGTGCTATACCAGTAATTTTTGAAAGAACGTTGTTGCATGGTATTGATATAGCACCATATGACTTTTCGATAGAATTGTTCTTTTACAATAAAGCAATAAAAAATAGATTTGTAATAAAAAGGGAGAGAGTAACTCTTATTGATAGAGAAAATGGCGCATCCTCATGGAATAAAGGTATAAAGTCAAAGTTCATGCAAAGTAGGGTTATCTTTGTTGACAGTATAAAAATAAGGTTGGGAATACCAGTTAGATAGGAGGATTTGTATGAAGGTATTAATTACGGGTGCAGCAGGATTTATTGGGTCACAATTAGCATATCGATTATGGAAAGATAAAAATGAATTATTATTGATTGATAATTACTCTTATGGAAGAGAAGATAATCTAATATTCTCAAAACATGATTTCAGAAATGAAGTTATTAATATGGATGTCAGAAATTCGGATGGGATAGCTAATTTGCTAAAAAATGGGGATGTTGATTATATATACAATATTGCGGGAATTGCACCCCTTCCAGATTGCCAAATGAATCCGCAAGAATCAATAGATGTGAATGTTATTGGGTTGGTTAATATACTTGAAAATGCTAGAAGATATGGTGTAAAGAAAGTAATTCAAGCTAGTACAAACGCAATATATGAAAATGAGACTGAGTTCCCAACTATAGAAACTAATTTCAAATTGCCTACTTTGATTTACCCAAATACTAAATACGTTGCGGAACGCTTTGCACAGTCATTTTGTGACACATATGGTATGAATGTGACTTGCTTACGATTTGCAAATGTTTATGGACCACATATTGATTGCATCAGAAAACAACCACCTTTGGTCGCATATATGATTCGTGAATTGTTTTATGACAGAATACCAGTGTTTCATTCTGATGGGAATCAAAGACGCGATTATATATATGTTGATGACTTAATTGAATTGGCGATATGTGTACAAAATACTGAGGGATTTGAGTGTGTCAATGTTTCCTCAAATTGCAATTATTCAGTAAATGAAATGTATGCAATTGTTTCTGAAATTATGGGAAAAGATATTAAATCTGTATATGCTTCTGATGCACATTACTGGGGGAATTATCCACAACTTTATAAAGGTACATATCCTATTAGAGACGAAATATTGAATCACGAAATAAATAAATATTCATTATGTGATAATATGTTGGCTGAAGAAAAGTATGGGTGGCAACCAAAAGTTTCTATGGAAGAAGGATTGAAACGCGTTATTGAAAACGAATGTGAACTGTTAGAGTCTTTGCAATAAAGTATAAGGAAGTGAAAACAATGGGAAAAATTCACCTTATAATGCCAATGGGTGGACGCGGTTCTCGATTTGTGGAATACGGTTATGCATTCCCTAAGCCTCTTATAGAACTAAATGAATTTCCGTTCTTTTTTTGGGCCACACAATCGATTAGAAAATTTGTCGAGTTAGCAAGTCTAGATTTTGTTGTACTCAAAGAACACGTAGAAAAATATGAAATTGATAAAAAAATAATAAGTTATTTTCCGGAAGCTAATATACATATAATTCCTGAAGTATTGGATGGCGCAGTTTTAACTTGTATGGAGGGGATTTTTGACATCTCTGACGATATGCCAATACTGTTTAATGATTGCGATCATTTGTTTAGAAGCATAGCTTTTAATGATTTTTGCCTAAAAGGGCAATTTGATTATGCAGATGGTGCGTTGTTAACATTTAAATCGGATGAACCAAAATATAGCTTTTTAAAATATGGTGAAAATGAAAATGTAACACAAACAGTTGAAAAAGTCGCAATCAGTAAAGATGCCATTTGTGGGGCTTATTATTTTAAAAAGAAATCAATCTTTATAAATGCTGTTGAGAAATATTTAAATAATTGTAAATATGATGAATATTTTGTAAGTGGTGTATATAATATTATGGCTGACGAAGGGCAATGTATCAAAGGTTTTGCTACTGACTATCATATTCCTTTTGGGGTACCAGATGAATATGAGATTGCAAAACGTACTGATAGATTTGGAGAATTACTTGTATGATATTATTTATGCTTGTCGCCATTATCACATTATTGATAGGACATGTTTTTAAAGTCCTTCGATGGAGTCTTTTTATTGACGTATATGAAAAACCTAATATTAATTCTTTATTGCTTGCTCTTTCTACCGGACATATGATGAATGCATTATTACCTATACGTTTGGGAGACTTTGTTAGAATGTATATATCTGGTAAAAATATGAAGAATAGGTATTTTTTAGCGATATCAACTGTTTTAATTGATATCTATTTAGACGTTGTTGTTGTGGGTGTGATATTTGCACTTTTACTTATATTTCCTGGTTTAAGTGATACATTTGCGTTTTATGCGCGTATTTTTGTGATATTAGCAATTGCTTCAACATTACTTTTGTTGCTTTTTTTTAGATTTAGCAAGCCGGTTAAAAAAATTATTCGTTATGTTAGCAGTATATTTAATCAAAAAATAGAATTGCGAATTTTATATTTGACTTGGTCATTGATTAATTCACTAAAAGATATATTAAGAAAGCTTAATAAGTCAAAATTCTTACTTTATACTTTAGGAATCTGGGGAGCGTATATTATATCTTATTATTTATTTGCAACGGCGGTCACAAAGATGGGGATAGAAATGACTACTGTAGATGTGTTTCTAACTGTATTTACTTCAAATTGTTGGTCGTTATTTAGAAATTATAATGCAATGTCGGGAATATATGGATTCTCAATGTTAATGCTCGTATTTACTACAGTTTCACTTTTGCCTGTATTAGCTTTCTCAATAGTAGGAATGCTCTTTTCTGCTAATAGTATGACAGAAGTGGAAACCAAGCAAAAATATCGTTATCTTTTGCCACAACTTAATCCGAATGAAAAATTAGCTTTTTTAGAAGAATACTTTTCAGGAGAAAACCGTGATAGAATATATCTTTATGTAAAAATCAACCAAGATGTGAATGTGATTCAGGACTGTTCTGCAGGCTCTAATGCCATAACAATTTTATGCATGGCAAATGATGAAACCTTTTATAGAAAATATGCATTTGGCGAAGATGCATATAAACTAAAGGAACAAATTTGCTGGTTGCAGAATCATGAAAAATTCCTACCGCTTCCTAAAATAATGAGAAACCATTTTGATGATAGTTATTGCAGTTATGATATGGAGTATGATAGCAGTGCTGTTGGATTTTTTACTTATATTCACTCAATTTCGGTGGAAGAGAGTTGGAATAAATTGAGCAATGTACTTAAAGTGTTGCATAGCAATCTTCATACAAATAATCTTAGAAATGCTTCAAATATTGATATTCACAAATACATTAATGAGAAAGTTGAAAAAAACATTGACTTAATTAAAAATTTTGGCGGTAAATTTCTTAAAGCATTATATGAATATGATTACTTGATTATAAATGGTACTAGATATAAGAATCTTAAACATTATAATCATATACTGAATCATGAATTCATTTATAAGATATTTATGAATGATCCATGCTCTGATATTCATGGTGATATGACAATTGAAAATATAATTTGCCTTTTACAAAGTGGGGACAGAGAGTTTTATTTAATTGATCCCAATACTGGAAATGTACATGAAACATCATATTTAGATTATTCAAAGCTATTACAATCACTTCACGGTGGATATGAGTTCCTTATGGCAACAACCAATGTTGAAATTGAAGGAAATAGTATTAATTTTTTATATGCGGTTTCTCACGCGTATAAGAGGTTGTATGAACGATACAATGATTATCTATATAAAAATTTTGATGAAGAATCAATAAAGAGTATATATTTTCATGAAATTGTACATTATTTAAGACTCATGCCATATAAAATTAGAAAGGATCCTAAAAAAGCAATTATATTTTATGCAGGTTTAATTATGGTTTTGGATGATGTATGTAATATGTTCTTATTAAATGATTAAGTGGGTGAAAAATGTGAAAGGAAAGTTGGCTATCTTAGATTTAGACGGTACATTATTTGATACTAAGGAAGTAAATTACATGGCATATAAAACTGCATTAGAGGAGTATGGCTATACAATTGAGTATGATTATTATTGCCAATATTGTAATGGAAGGCATTATACCGATTTCCTACATAACATAATTAAATCTAAAGATGAAATTGAAAATATACATAAAAGAAAGAAGGAACTGTATAGTAAGTATTTAGATAATGCAATACTAAATGAGCATTTACTGAATATTGCTAGAGGCATTAAGGAAGAATACTATTTATCATTAGTAACTACAGCATCACGAAAGAATACTGAAGAAATTCTTGATAAATTTTTCTTGGGAACGTTTTTTGACGCGATTTTTACAGCAGAAGATACTAAATTTGTAAAGCCAGATCCCGAAGGCTTTTTGCAGGCAATGAATCATTTTAAAATAAGTCCTGTGAATACTATTATTTTTGAAGATTCTGATGTAGGGCTTGAGGCTGCGCAAAATAGTGGCGCGTATTACATAAAAGTATATGGGTACAACTAATGAATATATATATAGTGAAAGATTATGCTATAAGTTCAATAAGGTGTATGGCGCTCTTGTTTGTTATAAATTGTCATATTATGGAACAATGCGGATATATAACAATGGGTAATTATTTTAGCGTTGGCGTCCAGATATTTTTATTTATTTCTGGATGGTTATATAGTACTAAAAAGTTTGAATCAGCTGACATAAAGATAAAATTTGTTGTGAAGAATTATTGCAAAATACTATTGGATTACTATGTATATTGCTCGCTGTTTGCATTACCAATTTATTACATATTAAAACCAGAGACCATAACAGTAGGTAGTATATTACGAGTTCTAACATGTTCGGGAACGATTGGTGGAATTCATCATTTATGGTATATACCATATCTTCTTTTCTGTTATTTGATTACGCCTGCATTGTATGATGTTGGAATAGGGCTTGAAGTCAAGTTATGGGGGGAGAAAAGTAGAAAAGGGTACTTTACGGTATTGTTGTTAATGGCATTATTAGTACAAATATTGATGTATGCCTTTAACTCATATTTTATTGCAGCTTGGATTTTTTGCTATGTTGCTGGATACTATTTTAACAGTATTTTAGAAAAATTAAAATCAAATAATATCGTTAATGTTGTCACGATTATATTTTTTTTGACAACTATTTTAGCAAATATTTTAAAATATTATTTTAAATATTATCTCCAAATCAATGTTATCGGAGTAAGATTAACTTTATTTACATTATTATACAACTACGCGCAAGCATTTTTAGGGATTTCTATTATCGTTATTGTGTATTTTGCGTTGAGGCATGTAGAGTGGAAAAAACACAGGGGTGTAATGAATGTTTTAGAATTTACAGACAAGTACTCTTATGATATATATTTAACTCATATGATATATGTAAAAGGTGTATTAAGTGTAATTGGTATAACAAAGAGTTTTGGGTTAAATGTTTTTATGGCGATATTTTTAAGCTTAGTAAGCGGAACTATACTACATATTATTTGTTGTATATTAAGAAATATTAATCAAAAGAAATGGGAGAAAAGAAATGAAAAGAAACAGATATATTGACAAAAATATTTTCATTGAGGTGCTTATGACATTTGTGACATCTTTGTGCATTTTGATTTGCTTCGTATCCGCATCAATAAGTTCGGATAATACAAATTATGCAATAGAGCAGCTACATGAATATGACAATTTTTTGTTTGTAAATAATCCATCATTTTCAACAGGCGAATTTTCACCACGATTTTTTATGAATTTTATTTTCACTATATTTATGAAAGCTTTGCATTTGAAGTGGGAAAATGTGGCAGTTTTTTTTATATATTTAGGTGTTGTTATAACAGCAATTGGTATTGTAAATACTGTATTTCGGTTGATTGACAATAAAAGAATATTTTATGCAGTGATACTTACAATATTTGTTGCAAAGGGGATAACGTCTGGATTATCCGGCTGGTCTACTTTCGTGCCTGGAACTATTGGACTGGGTACAGGCTTTGCATTCTCAATATTAGCCATATCATATGTCCTGGGGGAGAATAAGAGATGGAATATTGCATGGATTATTATAGCAATTTCTATGTTAATGCATGTTCACGAGGGTATATGGGGATTTTGCGCTCTGTTTTTACTGTGGATTATTGAGTGTATAATAAATCGAAAAATACAAATTAAAGATTTGAAAACTATTTGGATATTTGTAATTGTTGCAGCAATTTGTATTATACCGAGTATGAGGACAGATACCAGTGCATTAACTGATGCTAAATTTGTGTATATTTACGCTAATCAGAGAACTCCACATCATTTATTACCTTCGTATTGGGGGAAGAAAAGTATTATTCAATATTTTCTTATTCTTGTATATCCAGTTGTGTTATATGTTCAATGCTTATATTTTAAAAATCGTAAGGCAATTAAGAATTTCATAATCAAAGCATCGTTATGTCTTGTAGCGTGGTGTGGAGCACTAGTTATAACATATGTATTTACAGAAATCTTTCCTACTTCACTTATAGTTACTATGTATGTAACTAAGTTTTTTAAATATATATCTTTGCTTGCTATGATATGGTATATAAAAATCTTATATACATTTATTGAAGACAACAAAACAGTGATGGCATTAATGGTTTCTGCATTTGCAATGGTAGCAGTCAACGCGGGTATCATGGCTCCTATTTTATTTGTGGTATTGTTGTCCCTTATTTATTATATGATAAAATATGATACAAAACTGTCTGAATGTATTGGAATGCTGTTTATAATTGTGGAGATTAATTGGTTTAATAATTTGGGAATTCAATTAGTAGCTGTTGTACTGGGTATAATCATGTTATTAGCTATATTTCAATTAAATGTTATCAAGAAATTGAACAACACTAAAAAATACATATTGGCTATTGGTTGGGTAATTGGCATACTTGCATTATCTCTTTATGGGAAATTATATATAATTAATAACAGCAGTATATCAGTTTTAAATCCCAAAGATTACTTAATTGCAAGCTCAACACAAGATGTATATGATCTAGCTGAACTCTTTAGTGAAAATACAAAAAAAGATGATGTCTTTTTGGCAGATCCTGGTTCTGAGTCCGATGCTGTCGGCTGGTTACAAGTAATTTCTCGAAGAAGTTGTTACGTTCTATGGAAAACAACGCCTGCATCAAAAGGAAGTATAGAAGAGTGGTATGAGAGATATTTAAAAGTAAAGGGTATTTCAAATTTTGATGTACATAAAGTATTTAATTTAATGAATGAAGAAGGAATAAGATATATTTTAATTGATTCACGACAGTATGAGAAATATGATGAATCAGATTTGTTTGAGATATATTTAGAAGCTGGAGAGGACAGTTATAGGATTTATAAATTATCAACAGTGCAATAGGATATCTTTATAGATATGCTATTAGTGCAATTCAAATTTTTCACCGAAGTGCACCATTTACATTGAGGGGCATATATATAGTATTTCTTGGGCGTAGGCTCATTTAATGTGGCTCATTACAAGGCTATAAAACTATATATGTAGGGGCTCAATGTCAATGGTTAATATCTACATTGGAATTGTTAAAAGAGGCAGGTAAGGAAAATAAATTGAAAAAAATTTATGTTGAGATTGTTTATACAATTATGGGATCAACAAATCAAACTTGACAGCAACATATCTTATTTCTGATTATATGAATCAATCAGTAGATAAATTATTATATATTTTACAAGCAAGTGACAAGAAGTATTATTATAATGGCTTTCTTAAGGAGCGACTATATATTTCTAATTTTACCCACATTGGAAATACGATAAAGAAGAAGATGACAGATGCTTATAAAAATTATGATTATGTTGATAATGGAATTGAGAGATACGCGGGAAAAGGTTATGTATATAGTTCACAAAAGATAGGAAAAGGCAATTTGTTAGAAACGAGTGACTTTAAAGAAATATCAGATAATATTTTATCATCAGATGATAAAAAATATATACAAGAAATTATTGAATATTGCCAAGAAAATAGCATAGAATTAGCTTTTGTATCGGCACCTATGCCTGATTTTTTCATTTCTATGGGCGTGGTTTAAATCCACTGTCTTTAGACGGTATACGCTTTTAGCCTTTAAGAAACTGTAAATATGACCATATTAATTACCAAGGATGGTGAATTAGTATGAATGAATACAATAAAGGAAGTCACACTGTATATGACATAAAATATCATGTCATATGGGTAACAAAATATAGATATAAAGTATTGAGCAAACCAATAGCTTCAAGATTACGAGAATTAATCCGGCAAGGTTGCGAAGCAAGAGGCATCACAAGTGTTAAAGGAAGTATTGGAAAAGACCACGTTCATATGTTAATAGGATGTTCTCCGAACATTGCACTCAGTAAGGTTGTGCAGTATCTTAAGGGTAGATCATCAAGATTGATACAAGATGAGTTCCAAGAATTAAAGAAAAAAGTACTGGGGACAACATTTGTGGGCAAGGGGATATTTTTGTTCAACAGTTGGCAGTGTTACAGAAGAAACTATTAAAAGGTATATAGAAAGTCAGGAACTTAGTGATAAAGAAGATATTCAAAATAGAACAATGAGTTTCAGTCATGCTCTTTAGGTTGCTTCAGCTAATGGACTTTTAGAAGGATTAATCCTTAAATGGCTATGACTTTCAGTCTAAGGTATTTATACCTTAAATCCACCTAATTTAGTAGGTGAGTAGTTTAATAGCTAGTATTGGTAATTATGATAAATATGTTAAGATAATTAATGAACTTATTGCAAATACAAATGCAACTTATTATGACTCCAATTTATGCAAAGAATCAATGTTAGATTTATCTGAAGAAGATTTTAAGGATTATAACCATTTAAATGGAAATGGTGCAGAAAAATTTAGTACGGTATTTTCAAAATTTTTTACTGGAGATATATCGAGAAATCAGTTGTTTTGGAATTCTTATCAGGAAAAAATAGATAATGAACCAAGCAAGGTATTTGGACTTATAGTAACAAAATTAGATAAAGGAAATACTTATAAACTTGAGCCGGTAAAAAGTTCGAAAATGAATTTAGTTTATACAGTTTGAAAAATTGATGCTAAGGGAAATAAGACTCCTTTGCAAGAAAAAATATAAATACTATGGTTGTTTTTCAGTATGATGAATCTGGAACATTAGATATTACAGTATTCAATGGAGATAGTGATGAAGAAATGAATCATGTTATCAGGGCATATTAAATGATAATTGAAAAAGATTATGTATAAATAAGTTGAATTAAAAAGCATTGGATATTGAGTTATTCTTAAAATTAAGAAAACAACATTTGACCATTAAAAAATGGGTAAGAAGAACCATTAACACAAAATCCCAAAAAAAATGTGCCATTTAAATTTATATTTTCTTACCAGCAAGGGCTTTTGATAAAATATAAATTTAAAAGTAATTTAAGCGCTTTTTATGTGCTCCGAAAGTTCAAGGATAATATATTAGAAATGTATGCTCTAAAGAATGTTTTGTTACTATAAATGATTATTGAAATTAGAATTTTATAAAAAAGCCAAAGCGTATCTCTAAAATGTATGGTATGCATAGTATTCTTAAAACATTTATAAACAATTAATAAAAATCTAATCAGATAAAATATTATACGATAAATGTTTTATCTTTATGCAATAGGAAAACTAAATGAGTGTTTTTTATATTTAAGAGTATACACAATATGATTCAATTAGGACTTGTAGATTAATCTGTGATATTATAATAATGTATGAAAATTATTGTAATATTGGGGCTATTAAATGATTAAAATATTGAAGTCAATACGTTTTGTTCTATTTAGGCTATTTTTTTATATCATTCTTCTATTTTAGTAAGTAATAAAAATTCATCTCTTTATCAAAGATTTTTTGGAGATGGGTATATGTAGGGACAATCTTTTTTATAGTATTAAGTGGTTTTGTGATTTCTTATAATTATTATTGTACATGTTAATATGAAAGTGGTTGACATTTACATTATACAATTATAATTGCTACTCGTCGAATTTTCTAACCTACGAGGAACGTATAAAATTAGAAGCATTATACAAGGCAGGATTGAGTCCAGTTTGTATCGCAGAGCAAATAGGAGAGCGTTCTGAACGCACTGTAAGGCTTGAAATTGATAAAGTAATGGTAGAACTGTTGAATAGTGACTTGACAACTCGAATAGAATATAGCGCCGAGGTTGGACAGTTAGAACACGACAGAAGAGGTACAGCAAAAGGACCTGAATTGAAGATGGGGAAAGATCATAAATTGGTTGAGTATCTAGAAAAAGCCATTGGTACATGTGGTGAATCACCGTATGCAGCTATTCAAAATATTACAAATAAGAAACTACAATTTGATACAAGTATATGCTTTAAAACTCTATATAACTATTTGAATAATAATCTATTTTTGCATATCAGTAACAAAGATTTACCCGTTAAAAACCATGGTAAAAAGCGAAACCATAGAAAAATAAGACAGGCATACAACAATACCAAAGGAACAAGCATATCTGAAAGGCCAGAAACGGTAGATGCACGTGATGAGATAGGTCACTGGGATGGATATCGTCGTTGGAAAACAGGGGACAAAGACTGTCTTAATGGTGCTAAGTGAAAGGGTAGCTCGTAAAGAATTGATTTTTAAAATACCATCTAAATCGCAGGCTGCTGTGAAGACCTTGACTTTGAATGGATTGAGAACTCTGTCAGAAATAAAAAAAGAGAACTAAAGTGTATTATGCCCATCCATATAGTTCATGGGAGCGGGGCACAAATGAAAATACAAATAAGATTATACGTAGATTTATTCCCAAAGGAATAGATAATTCAATATTCACATGTAAACAAATTAAGCAAATACAATATTGGATCAGCAACTATCCAAGAAGGATTCTCTGTGGTCTTTCTGCAAATATGATAGAAGAAAGAAGCATATATGCTTAACCTTATATTTTTCTCAAAAACTTGGACATTTTATATTGCAATTTTTAAATGAAATTAAAAATCCAATTTTTTCTATATATTTAGATCTAAATATGTTATATTTATAAATAAAAAATAAAGGTGAAATAAAATGAAACTAAATATATAAAGAAATTAGAGGATACGTGTATGTAAACTCTTCCTAAATTAGCATTAGGAAAGGCCATTCACTATACTTGGGATTAGTGAAAGTATTTAGATGATTATCTTTTAGATGTGAAATAAACAATATTCGTGCTGAAAAAGCATAAAGCCTTTTCTTATGAAAAGAAAAAAATCTTTGATATTTTTAAATACAAAATAGAAGGATATCAATT
Organism: Clostridium gelidum; assembly: GCF_019977655.1. Lineage (NCBI taxonomy): Bacteria > Bacillati > Bacillota > Clostridia > Eubacteriales > Clostridiaceae > Clostridium > Clostridium gelidum. Next base: position 5,505,288 of record NZ_AP024849.1, on the reverse strand, counting down.
AACAGTTATAGAAATAAGATAATATAAAAAAAGAAGAGGAGATAGAATATATTGGATAAAATAAATAAACAACTTAAGGAGCACTATAATAATTATTATGATGATGGCATGTCTGAGTGGAGATATATTGGTGCTAAGGATAAAACTGAAAATATTATTAAATTATGTATTGACTACCCTCATAATAAGATTTTAGAGATAGGGTGTGGTGAAGGGTCTATATTGGAGGTACTTTCTAAAAAGTCTTTTGGTAAAAACCTATATGGAATTGATATTTCAGCTAGTGGCGTACAGGTTGCATCAAAAAGAAATATACCTAATTTAGCTGAATGCCAAGTCTATGATGGTTATAACGTGCCATATGAATCTGATTATTTTGATTTAGTTATTTTGACTCATGTTATTGAACACGTTGAGTACCCAAGAAAGCTTTTATATGAAGCTAGTAGAGTTGCAAAGTATGTATTTGTTGAAGTGCCTTTGGAAGATAACATAAGAGGTTCCAATAACTTTATATTTGATAAAACTGGGCATATAAATTTTTATTCAAAAAAAACTATAAGAAAATTAATTCAGTCATGTAATCTGAATATTTACAACGAGTTAGTTACTAATCCTTCGTATGAAACTTATGAATTTGAAAACAAGAAGGCAAATTTTTTTATAAAAGAATTAATGTTGAAATTTTTATCGAAAATTTCAACATCAATTTTTACTTATCACAACAGTATTCTGTGTAGTAAATTGGATCTAACAAACGATGAACTGCATTCTGTCAAGTAGACCGGTGAAAAAATAAAAATTATGAAACTAAGATCTGATTTCGATATTCAATTGGAGTCAGATCTTTTAAATTTTTCTGTAATCTTTTTGTATTATAAAAAACTATGTATTTATCAATTGCTTCTCTCAATTCTTCGTATGTATGAAATTTTTGTAAATAGTACTTTTCACATTTGGGAGTTCCCCAAAATCATTTCATCGGTCCATTGTAAATATATCTAGCGATATGAGACATGCTTTGCGTCGCATTGATTAGCTTTGAAATTTTTATTAGTATCTATAGTTCTGGACAGTCAAAAATTCTTTATCATTAAGAAACATGTAGATCCTAATGATGATTATACTTTATTGTTAAAGTTTAGTAATGGTGAAGTGAGAACTTACGATATGAAGGATAGTCTATTTGGTGTATTTGAAATTTTGAAAGATGTAAATAAATTTAAGGAAGTCTTTATAAATGAACATGGTAATATTGCATGGGATAGGGATAATAGTATTGATTCAAACATACATTGGAATAATAGAATTGATATATGTAAAGATGCTATTTTATTAGAGTCTAAATTGGTTATATAGAAATCTAGTAAATTACAACAAAATACAACCGGGATTATCAAGGTCGGTCATGTTTCTCTCACAAAGGGGTCAGACCATTGTGAAAAATTACCATGTACAAGTCCAAAATAATATATAAATAAAGATAACAGGTAAGATGAATTAATATCAAGTCGCTCGTAACTCACGAATAGCACCTGTGAAGTCTAAAATTTTACAGGTATAAGTTTTAAATTAATAGATAGACAGATGAGATAAATTAAAAAATATAAGGTGAAGTTTTTATAAAAATTGGATATAATATAGGTAATAGGATATGATTATTAATGAACAGTAGAGAAAAATATGAGTATTGGTTGGATATTGCCGAATATGATATTGAAACAGCTAGGTCAAATTATAATTCGGGTAGATACTTATATGTAGTATTTATGTGTCAGCAATCAATAGAAAAATTAATCAAAGGAATTTCTGTATTATATACAGAAAAAGAAGCGGATAGAACACATAATATTGCTAGGATATTTAATAAGATATTTGATGAAAAAGAAAATACAACTTATAAATGATGATGAGTTTGATAATAAGAAGGAAAAATATATGGATTTTTTTGCAGAATTACTGTATTACTATATATCCGAAAGATATCCATCATATAAAGAAAAACTATCAGTATCTATTTATAAAGATAAGGCAAAAGGTGTATTAGATAGAGCGGAGGAGGTATTTGTATGGATAAAATCACTAAATCAGTACAAGAATTAGCAGAAAATTATGTTCAAAAGATAAGTACACAAATTCCAATTAAGAAAGCAATATTATTTGGCTCTTATGCAAAAGGTACTTATGACAAAGACAGTGATATAGACTTAGCTATTTTCTCTGACTACTTTGTAGGAATGGATGGTGTTGATGCATTTAAATTTCTATTCATGCAAACTCTTGAGTATAGGGTAGATCTGGAGCCTATTGCATTTACAGTAGCAGATTATGAAGAACCAATTGGATTAGTGGAAGAAATATTAAAAACAGGTATAGAAATTCAATTTATAAGTTAAGTTCCACTTATTAGCAAGTCACTCATAAACTAGCAAGCAGCCCCTTTGGTCCTAAGATGTCCCCCTGTTCTGAAAATTTTCATATACAAGCAGTGCCATTAAACTACGTGAAAGCGTAGTTTTTTGTTTAACAAGAGTATATTATATATAAATATTATTTTAATTTATATTAGTATAATGTTATTTTTAACATATATCCTATATAAGATATTTAAAGGAGCGTGTTAAAAATGAAAGAAAGAAAATTTGTTAAATTAAAAGTAGATATGTACGAGGATACTAAATTCAAAATAATAGATACAATGCCAAAAAGAGATCTTATTAATTATATTTGGACTAGACTTTTAACTTTAGCTGGAAAAGTTAATTTAGCTGGTGAATTATATTTGTCAAAAAATATTCCATATACAGTAGAAACCTTGGCAATAGAATTTAATAGAAGTGCTATTGAAGTAGAATTAGCTTTAAGGACATTCCAAGATTTAGAAATGGTGGAATTTACAGCAGATAATGTTTATAAAATTAAAAACTTTGCAAAACATCAAAACATTAAGGTAGAAGAAAAAGTAATTGAAAATTTAGAGAATGAAATAATTACTACTGAATCTGCCCATATAGATATTCCACAAATTCAAGATATATCAATTAAAGCTAAAAATCAAATAACTAAAGAAGAAGTAATGATTATTAAAAATCATGATTCAGAAAAAATAAAGGCTGAGCCGTCACCCGCTAATATTTCACCACTTTTAAATAAGAAAAAAAGAAATAAAACTAGCACAAAAAATAGAAAAGGTGTAAATGATATTGAAATGTTAGAAGAAGAATCTCTAATTACCATATATGATGGCTTTAATGCCATACCTTTTGTTGAAGGCGACAAAGTTGTTGCATCGTGGACTTGTTGTACTTAGGTGCTATATGATGGTTTCTAGCTATGGATAAATAGATATAGTAAAGTGACTATTCATGTAACTTTTCTGATATAATATAATCAATATGAATTTTGTAGTGGGTGTGTTAAATTGTCTATATATTTAAATACTAAAAGGCCTTTAGAAAATTTCAAAGAATTATATGATGATAATTATTTTGTGGATAAATCTGAATTAATAAGTGCGTTAAATGAGAAAATATCAACCAAAGGGAAATATGTATGTATAACAAGACCAAGAAGATTTGGGAAATCATCAGTAGCTGATATGCTTGGAACTTATTATCTTAAAGCAGTAGATTCAAAATATATTTTTAATAATAATTTATTTGTTGAAAATCAAAATGATTTTTTAGAGTTTTTAAGAAATCTCTTAAAGGATCAGCCTTATGTTGCATTAGCATATATGACTGGTGTACTTCCAATAAAAAAACATTCAAGTACTTCAGCTCTTAATATGTTTGAGGAATATACATTTTTAAAGGATAGAATATTTGATGAATAACTAATTCATCTGCTTTTTACATTGTTTTTTTGTATTAAGTAAATTTATTATACAAGGATATAATATTAATTATAGATTCAATAAATTAAAATCTATTTGAAGCTCATCATAAATACCTACTTTTACTGTATCTTGAAACGTATATATATATCTGGCATGCCGTAGCTACCTTTATCATCTAATTTGTAGACTAATATATTTTTTTTCATAGGATTAACAATCCAATATTCTTTAACTTTGTATTTATCATAAAGGCTTAACTTTCTTATAAAGTCATTGTTTGGATTATAAGGAGAAACTACTTCAATTATCATATCAGGTGACCCCGTACAACCGCTATCAGTTAATTTGCTTTCGTCACAAATGACTGAAATATCTGGCTGAACAATATTTTTACTATCTTCAATATTTTCATCATCATTTTTTAATATTACATCAAAGGGAGCAGGGTATACTTCACATGAACCATTATTAGCTTTTATATAATTTCGTATTTCAGCTGATAATTATATTAGTATTTTTGAGCATATTCTAAAAAATATTAATTATATATGTATCCATAAGTCTTTATATCAATCATAGCCTTTATGTCTTAAGGATTCACATTTTGTAGTTAAATTATAACATTAGTATATTACTTTTAATAGGCAAACTTTAGTAACAAGATCGCGACCTTCTCCTATAGAACCTCGGAGGCTAAGAAGATTTGGGAAGACTTTAACTCAAAAGTTGTTTCATCTTGTTTAAGATGGTTCTTTTCTTTCGATTAGCTGTGGAATAGCACATGTTCTTCCAATAGGCATATGTTTGCAAAGAGTTATTTTTAAAGTAGACAAAAACTATCAGTTCTTTTTCTTCGTTGCTTAAGTTACTAAAAACTTCTTTTAATAATTCAAAATCTGCTTTATTGCACAACATTTCATCTAGGCCACAATCTGTAGAGGGAAAGATATGCTCTAAATTATCAGAAAGTGTTAACGCTTCAAAACCTTCTGAGGAACTTCTATTTTTGCTTTTTCTTATTAAATCATTGATGCTATTTTTAATTCCATTAGTAGCATAAGCAACAAATCTATGTTTTTCCAACTTATATACTGAAACACATTTAAAAAGTATTCTATAACATTCATTTTGAATATCTTTAGTATCATAACCATTGATAAAGGTCTTATTTGAAAGATTTATTATAAATGGTGTAAATTCTTTTGCTAATTTTTCCTTTGATGGGTCATTTTGAGCTTTCGCAGCAACAACTAATTTTTCAATTTCTTTGAAATCCATTATTAGAGCACCTCCATGTATTTTTTAGTAAAAATGAATGATGAATGATAAAGGATGAATGATGAAGGAAGAAATTCCAGAGGAATTTCACCAACCATTATTAATCATTCATCATTCATCATTAATCAAGAACTAAAGCGTGGCGTAGCCAGTTTTGTTCTTATAAATATATGGACTTAAGAAAAGTTTAACATATAAAATTGTAAAAAATTAGGAAAAGTTAACTCGAACTATATGTTTCATGTCGTTTTATATATAAGAGTTATTAAAAGTGATAAAAATGAATATAAATAGCTAAATCAAGGTATTTTAAGCAAATAACGGATTGGAAAATAGAAAAAGTATATTATAAAATACACATAAGGTAAATATTTACATCAAACATTAAAAAATTAAAACATAAATTAAGGAGGCAAAATATTATGGAGAAATTTTTATGTGACTTGCAAGAAATGTTTATGAATAGCAAATTTTGTGAAAGAATAAGGTATCTAAGAAAATTCAGAAATCTAACAATAAAACAAGCAGCAGATAAGTGTATCACAACTGAAAAATGCTGGTCAGATTGGGAAAATGGGAAAGCAATTCCTCGAAAAAGAAATAGAAGAATAATAGCATCAGTACTTAATGTTAGTGAAGAAATAATATTTGGAACTCCAAAGGTATATGCTTTCTAAATAAAGGAATTTAAATTGATTGGGTAAAAAATGAATAGTATCAAAATGACAACGTATTCAAAATTAAATAGATAGGAGAAATTGAAGTGGGGGAAAGGAATATTTTAAAAGAATTTAAAAATGGGATTGATGGTTTAGATATCGCTGCAATTATGAGCAGTGATAAAAATAGAAGTGCAACTGATGTGTACTTAGAGAAAATAAATTTAACGGATGAAATTATAAAATATGGCGGGATTTTAGAAAGAACAAGTGAAGCTAATTATTGGGATTTAACTTTTGATGAAACCATTGCAAAGGAATATTCTCTTAGAAGTAATAAGAAGGTTAGAAAAGGGAATAAGCAATTAATAGATGATGAATATGAGTTTATGGTAGCAAATATTAATAGAAAGGTGGTTGGAGAAAATTCCATTTTAATTTGTAAATGTGAAAATATATTTTTATCTATGAATTGGAATGGAGAAGAGCTTCCAGCAGGTTATGTCCTTGAAGCGCAACATTGCATGAGAGTTTCTAAAGCTGAAAAATGTTATATAGCATCATTACTTGGGGGCAAAAAATTTGTATATAAAGAAATTTTAAGAGATGATAATGTAATTAATATGATTATTCAAATAGAAAAAGACTTTTGGTTTACTAATATTTTGAATAGAGTTCCACCTAAATCATATGAAAGAAAATAACAAGTCATAAAAACAGCTAAAAAAGAGGAGGTACACAAGGGATGGCTACAAAACTATATAATTCTCATTTATCTAAAATAATATTCGAGTGCAATGAATACTACATTCTTGATACTTATATATCTTTAGTAGCCATATCTAGTGAAGTTAATTCAAAATATCTTATTCAAACATTTACGAGCTCTAAAGCTGATCTTATAGCTTTAGTTCGCCGAAATTTAAATGTTTCTTATAAGACTGTATTTAATTGCGTAAACAAATTAATTGAGAAGTCAATTTTAGCTTTTGATAATATATTAGATAGCTGGATCTTAGTTAATATGGAGAATATGACAAAAGCAAAAGATAATTTAAAGTCTGATTTAAATAGTGAAGATTATCTAGGATTAACTGAGGGTACAGGTGATAAAGAGTTTAGTTTAACTGCTGCTACACGTTATGAGGCGATTGGTTTAACTGGCTATACTCATATAAGAAGTTTCTTTTTTACTCCTGAATTTAGAAATATGAAAGCACGTGAAAAGAGACTTATGATATACATGTCAGAGCTTAGTGATTCTAAAGCTTCAAAGTTTCATGATGGTTTTTCTATGAACTTATTAAAACTTAACAGCGGTTGGATGAAAGTTTTAAAGACTAAGTGCAAGTATTATGCAAAATACACTATAGATAAAATGCTTATTAAGTATTCAGAAATATTTAAAGATAATAGTGAGACTGAGCGTTTAAAGGACTTATCACCTAAAAAAAATACAAATTTTAAATTTTACTTTGAATGTGCTGCAATTAATACTAAGACTCAAGAAGATGATTATATTGAACTTGTTAAGCTAAATAATCCCAAGGAATACAATCTTGTTATGGAAAAAATTAAATTTGCTGAAATAACATTGACTAAAAAGTTAGTGATGCATTTAGTGCGCGCTATCGCTAATCTTAAAGAATGGTTTTTAAAAGAAAGAATTACTCAGCTTATAGTAAATAAATATAGAGCTATTCAAATTCATAAAAGCCGTGAGAATATAAAATCCTTACCTGCATATGCAGCAGCTGTAGTTAGAAGTGTTGTAAACGAATATAAAAGATTTAAAACTAATATTATCTTACATAATGTAAGTAATTATGAAGTTGGAGAGTATTTTATGGAGTATGCAAGTGAGAAGGAGGCTTATAAGGCATATTAAGATAAATAACAAGTTAGAATGCTTGTTATTTTCTTTAATATGCTTAATCTTGGAGATGAAATTAAGCAAGTGTTAGCTATATTGTAATTGACAATGGATGACTTGAACTTAATCCGCGTAAATGTAAAAGCTATTGAATGTTTATCTGATGTCTAGCCACTGTAACACTCCCTATTATTTGATTTGGAGATAACAGTGGCACGACCCTAGACTAAGTACCCTTGGTGTTTTAGAACTTGATAATTATAATTAGCAATATGACTTAGATGAGAAAGTAATTTCTTGTCTTTTTTTAGTGTGTAGGAAATAGCTTGAGTAGCGAAGTATGGATAACATATATACTGTTTAAATTCCATACAGTCTGTTTTAAAAAAATGTTGTTATTATTAACAACAACATTTTTTTAAAACAGTCACTATGGAAATAAAATGTAATGTATAATCCTGAACTTGTATTACACAGAGAAGTTGATGATTATACAGAGAATTTGATAAAAAGATTGGCTTTAGTAAGAGTATTGAAGAACAAATCTCACAGAGAAAGTTCGAGAACTCAAATATAAAAGCTCCAAGGAGAAAGTTCTGCACATATAAAAGAAGTAGCTATGCTGCAAATAAGAACTTTTCCCTTATATCCAAATACAAGATGCACTGTGTGAAAGTTCGACTTGCCAAATATTAAATTTGGAGTCTCACTTTTGGAGCATCACTTTTTGGACGCTCACTTTTCCAGAGTAGCTAGAAAAAATGTAAAGTTATTAAATAATTTTTTATAGTTATTAAAATATATTTCCTAACTATTTAATTAACTTATAATACTATGAAATTTTATGTTCTTTTCTTTAAAATATAAATTATGCTTTAGTCTTTATATATCAATGTATACAGATATATATTACACCACCATAAATTGTATGTATAATATATAAACTGTATGTATATTGTATTAAGTGTAAGAATTAAATATAAACTGTCAGATAGGAAATTAACAGCAGCAATGACTTAGTTATCAAAGATATTGGAGTTTTCTACATTTTGTATTGAAAGTTTGGTTGCTTGAACTTAATCAACGAGTAAATACGAATCAAGTAATCTTCAGACTATATACTATATTTTACAAATTTGAATACTATTTAACATCAAAAGAATTAATTTCACACAATAACAGTATTTTATTCAAAAAATACGTATAAAAACTACAAAAAATATACAAATAAAGTGGACAAGGTCGAAATGTGCTGATATAATAATATTTGTAGATGGAACAAAAACAAAAGATAAAGTAAAAGATAAAACTTTAGGAGGAATATACAAATGATAAAAAGAACAAATAAGATTACAGCTTTATTAATAGCTGCTACATCAATCATGTCACTAGTACCAGCGATGGCTGCAGATTCAACAAGGTTAGCAACTAAAGAAGGAACTATCCAAGAGGTAGTTGCATTCAAAGATGGTAAATATGTATATGAAGGATACAAAACAGACGGAGATAATAAATCAGTTTATTACAATGATGGACAAAAGGACACTGAAATAAACAACTTAACTGATGCTACATTACAAGACAAATATAACAATGATAGCGTTATAGCTTTTGACGGTAGCGATGAATACTTAGTTAATTTATCAGATGGTAAAGTAACAGATCAAGATGTTGCTAGCGATTTACAAAATACTTCAGAAAATAAGTTAGTAGCTAAATTAAAGAAAACTAGCAGATATGGAAGCAATGTTAGTGTAGATCTTCAAAAAATAACACCAAATCAATTTGGTGATGTATGGTATTCATACATATCAAATGCAGCTAATGTAACTAATGGAAGACAAGCTGTTATTCAAGTTACTCCAGACGTATTTAATGGATCTACAGATATAATGGTGGCTGGACATATATTTAAAGCATCAGGAGATACTGTAACTGGTGATTTTACATCAGGAAGTAAAGCTGATTTTGCTATAAAAGCAATAACTAAATCATATACTGGTTTTGCAGCAGATATAAAAAGTACTGATGCTGGAACAATTCAATTAACTCAAACTACTACTCCAGCAGCAGTTAACTTAGCAGCAATTCAAGCATTATCAGAAAATGTAACAATAACTGCAGATAATAATGATGGAACTACAGCAACTAAATTAGCTGTTGCTATTAAGGATGCTACAAAAGTGGCTAAAATATTTGTAGACAATACAAATTTTGCAACTGTAACACCAAAGAATGATGCAGCAGCACAATTTGCTACAGCAGCTCAATTTGCAGCTACTGTTAAATCAAATTCAATTCCAGGTTATACTACTACAGTTGATGCTACTACAGGTGTACTTACACTAACAGCTACAACAGCAGCAGACTACAATCAAGCTACTTTAACAGCGGATTTAAGCACAAATTTCGCTAATGTAAAAGCAACTGTAGCTGATACTAAAGTTATAACTTCAGGTTATGCAGGAACAATTAGTGCTACTGGAAATACTTACAGAGGATATACAAATAACACAGGAGCTTATATAGATGCTGATAAGACAGCTAACATTCGTGTATATAATGGAACTAAGATGGTTGCATTAGACAAATTTAATGAAGATGCTAATGATGATGGAATCGCAGCAACAGTAGCAAATTCAACAACTATAGCTCAAGATGCAGACTATATCTATAGAGTAATTGATGTAACATTCACTGCTGGTACAGTTTACGATAGCAAGGGTGGAGCAAAAATCACAACTGCTAAATATCTTCAAAAGATCTCTAAAGCTCAAGGAGATACAGAAAAAGATGCTTACTTACCAAAGAGTGTAGAATCTTATGAAATTACAACTGCTGTAAGTGATGACACTGCAACAGCTGCTAATAAATTAGTTAAATATGCTACTGGTACTGATAGTTCAATTGTTGGATTAAGAGTAATAGGTGGAGCAATTTACTATACTGAAATGGATGATACTGATACTATCAAGACTTATGTATTAAAATTACAAAAGAATGAAAAAGTTGAAGCTGCTGGATCATCTAGCAAAGTTGATACTTATGTTGTAAAGAAAGATGGAGATGTTGATCACGATCTTAAGGGAGATGCAGGAAAAGCTGGAGCATCAATTGATGTTGACGGTAACCTTTGGATAGTAAATGAAGGGAAAATCTACAAGTCAGAAAAGGCTGGAGATTTCACTGAAATGTTTACTTGTGACAGAACTATAGATTCATTAGAAGTATATAATGCAGATAGTTTAATCGCTTGGGCAGAAGGAAAAGATGTTTATGCAACAATGGGCAAAACAACTACTGAAACTCCAGTAACAACTCCAGTAACTACTACTGGCTGGGTTAATACTGCTGCAGGTTGGACATTCTTCAAGGCTGATGGAACTCAAGTAAAAGGACAATGGGTTAACGATGGCGGAGTTTGGTACATGATAAAAGCTGACGGAATCATGGCTACTGGTTGGTACAATGATAACGGAACTTGGTACTTCTTAAACGCATCAGGAGCAATGAAAACTGGTTGGGTTCTAGATGGATCAACTTGGTACTTCTTACAATCATCAGGAGCAATGAAAACTGGTTGGTTGAATGACAATGGAACTTGGTACTACTTAAATACTTCAGGTTCAATGGCTGCTAATACAACTGTTGATGGATACAAATTAAACGCATCAGGAGCTTGGGTTAAGTAATACTATAAAAAAATGATTAAAGATGAGGCTTAGCCTCATCTTTTTTTGTTTTATGTAAATATATTGGGATATAATATTAATATAGAGTTTTAAAAAATATATAAATACTTAATATCATGGAAAATGTTAAAATAGAAAATAGATTGGCAATAAACAATTTACTTAAACAGGATAAATAGATATAGTAAAGTGACTATTCATGTAACTTTTTTCATATAATATAATCAATATGAATTTTGTAGCGGGTGGTGTTAAATTGTCTATATATTTAAATACTAAAAGACCTTTAGAAAATTTCAAAGAATTATATGATGATAATTCTTTTGTGGATAAATCCGAATTAATAAGTGTGTTAAATGAGAAAATATCAACTAAAGGGAAATATGTATGTATAACAAGACCAAGAAGATTTGGGAAATCATCAGTAGCTGATATGCTTGGAGCTTATTATCTTAAAGCAGTAGATTCAAAATATATTTTTGATAATCTTAAGATAAGTAAAACTTATAATTATGAAGAACATTTAAACAAATATAATGTAATTAATATATCCTTTAATGGAATATCTGAAATTGGAAATACCTATGATGATTATATTAAGATGATAAGAGATACAATAAAAAAAGATATAGTGGAAAAATATCCTCATATTAATCCAGAGGAATATTTCAATCTAAGTTCTATGTTATATGATACTGGTGAAAAGTTCATATTCATATTTGATGAATGGGATTATATTTTTAATAATAATTTATTTATTGAAAATCAAAATGAATTTTTGGAATTCTTACGCAATCTATTAAAGGATAAGCCTTATGTTGCTTTAGCATACATGACAGGAGTACTTCCAATAAAAAACCATTCAAGTACTTCAGCTCTTAATATGTTTGAGGAATATACATTTTTAAAGGATAGAATATTTGATGAATATTTTGGATTTACTGAGGAAGAAATTGAAAAATTATGTGAAAAGAATAAAAATATTTATTTTAAAGAACTTCAAAACTGGTACAATGGATATATTACACCAAATGGAATAAAAATATATAATCCGCGTTCAGTAAGCATTGCATTAAACAGAGGCTACTGTGAAAGTTACTGGACTAGTACAGGAGCAATGGATGAAGTTAAGCAGTTCTTGGAATATAATACATTAGAAGTTCGTGAAGATGTAATAGAAATGGTGGCTGGAAACGAAATAGATATTACTATAGATGAAGAATTTAGAGCGGGACAGAAAGCACCTAAGACTAAAGAAGAAATATATTCAGCTATGATAATACTTGGTTTTTTATCGTATCATAATGGATATTTAAAAATACCTAATAAAGAATTAATGATGGAATTTGAAAAATCATTAAAAGATGAAGCTTTTGGGTATGTTTCAGAAATAGCAAAACAGTCAAATAAAATGCTTAAGGCTACAGTGAATTGTGATACTGAAACAGTAGTAAATATACTGCATGATATTCATAATTCAGAAATTCCAATACTTCAATATAATGATGAGAATAGTTTGGATTGTGTAATAACTTTGGCTTACCTTAGTGCGAGGGATCAATATAGAGTTGAAAGAGAAGATTTTTTGAAAGGAAACTCCGACTCATGTTCATTCGTTGGAGTAAGCGATTCGCACAAAAAACAAGTTTTTGGCTCTCTGCTTAAAGGTTATGCAGATTTTACGTTTCACCCAAGAAGAAAAAATGATATAGCATTTATCTTAGAGTTAAAGAAAGATGCTACTGTAGATGAGGCTATGAAGCAAATGAGAGAAAAGGAATATTTTCAAAAATTCATACAAGAACATGAAAATAATCTGCTCGCAGTAGCTATATGTTATGACTCTAAGACGAAAGAACATAGTTGTAAAATTGAAAGAATAAATTTAGGTAATTGACAATTGATTATCAAGGTAGCAGACGAAGTGGACGTTATAAAAGTATTTAATTATCCGTATGCAGCATCATAAGCAGTTGCATCTTCAATTTCTCCAGTTGATAAATTTACTAATCTACGCTAAAATTATATTTTAGCGTGTTTTTTGTTTAAGAGAAGTTGAATTTGGCACATAATACTTATGGGAGAGTGAATTAAATATGAATTTCTTAAAAGAATTATTTCAAAAAGATTTAGTTAAAAAGCTTGTGGTTCTAATTATAATTGTAATTATTATTTTTATATTAAGAGCAATGCTTAATTTATTTTTGCTCACATTTATATTTACGTATATTGCTTATAGTTTGCAAATAGGAATTACTAAGAGATTAGACAAATTTATTAAAATAAAGCCTATGGTAGTGACGTTATTTTTATATTTATTTATGTCTTCTACTATTGTGTTTATTATTTATAAGTATATACCAAAAATTATTAGACAATTAACTGAAATAGGTATAAAAGTATCTAAATTTGATTTTAAAATTATTGGAGGAGATTTTTTATCTACTTATGTGGCACCATACTTTGGTAATATTGATTTTATGTCAATTTTTAATAATTCTGATTTTAATAATTTTTTAAGATTTGATCAATTTTTACGATATGCTTCTGATTTTGGTACTTGGAGTTTTAATGTATTTATAGCATTAATACTAAGTCTTTTCTTCATGGTTGAAAGAGATAAAATCAAACAATTCTTTTCACAATTTGAAAATAGTACTATTTCTATGGTTTATGGATACACAAAGAATTTTGCAATTAACTTTTTAAATTCTTTTGGAAAAGTAGTGCAAGCACAGATAATTATTGCATGTGTAAACAGCATTCTATCTGTTATATCACTTTTTATATTGCATTTTCCACAGGTTTTAGGTCTTGGTGTTATGATTTTTATATTTAGCTTAATTCCAGTTGCTGGAACTATTGTTTCTTTGATTCCCTTAAGTATAATAGCATATACAGTTGGAGGCTTTAAGATGATTATATATGTCCTTATACTTATAGCCGTCCTACATGCTCTTGAAAGCTATGTATTAAACCCTAGGTTTATGGCAGATAAAACTGAATTACCAGTTTTTATTGTATTTATTACACTTTTAATATCAGAACATTTCATGGGAGTTTGGGGACTGTTACTTGGAGTACCACTTTTGATGTTCGTTTTAGATTTATTCAATATTAAGCCAAATCATAAAAGAAAACCTAAAAGAATTGTAAGATTAAAAAAACAGAAAATAACATCCTTATTGGATAGGTAAGATAGGTGCAGTAGTAACAACAGGTAAGATGAATTAATACAATAAAATCTTATCTGTTTTTTGTTTTAAGTAAATAGTTTATATAAATTATTAGATATAGAAAAAAGTATTTATAAAGCCAGAAAATCGTTGCTTTTGTAAAGAACAACGATTTTCTGGTCTTAGAAGTCTGAATATAAATAGTGTTATTGCAAGAATATTTATGCTGTCAATTAAATAGTCTGTTGCAAAATTAACTATATTATTGAGCTAATATTATTTCAGCAAAAGCAATTTTTCCATCAGGTTCATTGTTAGAAACCACATTTACTTTGAAAACATCAAATTTATTATTCCATTCAAGTCCAGCTGGAGATATTTTATCTGATTGACCTGCATCGATACCTATTAACTTAAGGATATTAGCTCCGTCAGCTGGATATTTCATTTCTGATTTAGGAATTATTTTGAATTGCTTACATTTTGAATCAGAATAAGTAACTTCAAAAGTGTAAGTATCTTTTTCATAAATAGATTTAGTATCATCTTCACTAAGTGGCTTGCCTAAAAGTTTTTCAATTGCAGCTTTATCTTTATCTTTAAAATCAGATATAGTGGCAATCTGATTAACTTCAACTGTTGGTTTATTATTTTCACCTGATATATTAGAATCTTTATTACTAGAATCAACCGATGAAGTTTGTTCAGTTGTAGATTTTTCAGTATTTGAATTTCCAGTAGTTTCAGTCTTCCCACAAGAAATCAATGCAGTTGAACTAACTATTGTAACTAATAATAAGCTAATAATTTTCTTTTTCATAATAATGTCCCTCCAATTTGTATTCTAAGTTTTATTTTAATTATAAAATTATTTTGTATTCACTAAATATAATAACACGAACTATATTCAGTAACGGTTTACTTAATATAATTGTAAGAAAGGATAATATTTACACCCAAGCTATAAACCTTACTTGGGGTAACTATTTATGTTTTAGAAATGTTAAATCTAGGGTATAATTAAAGTAATAAATGTAAGTTGAATATTTTATTATAAGAGAAATATTAAATATATATGAAGGGTGATTATCACCGTTAGGAGTGTCAATTTTGGATGTTGAATTAAATAAGGCCATTGAGGTTTTAATTTTGAAAGAATTATATGGAGTATTTAGTTAAAATTAAGATAAACTTAAGAATTTTCATGGCAAACCTCGTTTACAGTTAAGTATTATAATGGTAACATTATTAATACAGACATAAGGCATAAGGGAGTGAATTTATGAGCAAAAGAATTAGAAATATAATTGCAGCAGTATTTATTATTGGTGTTTTTTCAGTTATAGAACCCAATTGCTTTAATTTAATAGCTACAAAAGCTTATGCAGAAGAAAAACCTTATTTAAGAAACATTTATTTAAGTGAAGGCAATAATATTGATTTTTCAGAAGATGAGCATTCTTATATTGTTGATGTTGATAAAGATACTGATGAAATATTTATTAAAGCTAAACCTGAAAATGCTTCAGATAAAGTTGAAATTAATGGTCAAGAGGTAACTAAAGATGATAATTATAAACAGACTTTGAAATTAGATAAAGGTAAAAATAAGGTAGAAATAGAAGTCCAAAATGATAATATTAAAAGTACATCAATATATACTGTTTATATTTATAGAGGTGGGAAAGATGCTGTTTATTTAAAAGATATTAATATAAATGGTAGTACCATTGGATTTGATAAAAGTAGTACTCTTTATAATATAGAATTGGATGAGGGAACAGATATAGTAGAGCTTGAAACAGTTCCAGGGGAAGGGAAGTATTCAATTACTACTAATGGAAAGGTACTAGGTGAAAATAACTCAATCAAATTGAAATTTAATGGTATTGGTAAATATACAATAAATATAGAACTTAAAGATGAGGATACTCAAAGAGTGGGGACATATACTATAAATATATACTTAGGAATTCCAGTATCTCCTAATGTCTCGGATGCAATTAATAAAGTACTTAAACCTAATCAATGGATAATTGTAAATGGAAGATGGAGATATAATGATGTCTTAGGAAAATATTTAAAGGATCTGTGGTTTTATGATAATGAATATAAAAGCTATTTTCATTTTAATAGTAGAGGAAATATGCAAAGTGGTTGGATTGAAGACGGTGGTAATGATTATTATTTAGATTCTAGTGGTAAAATGCAAACGGGATGGTTATTTTATGAAGATAAATGGTATTTTTTAGATTCCCATGGAGTAATGCGAACGGGTTGGATAGAAGATGATCATAAATGGTATTTTTTAAGAAAAGATGGATCAATGGCAACTGGCTGGATTGTTAGTAAGGATAAGTGGTATTATCTAAATTCTAAGGGTGAAATGCAAACAGGCTGGTTATATTATAGAAATCAATTTTACTATTTAAATTCGTATGGAGCTATGGAAACTGGCTGGATTAATTATAATGATGAATGGTATTTTCTAAATTCTAATGGAAATATGAAATCTGGGGAATGGATTTATAGTAATGGAAATTGGTACTATTTAAATGGTGTTGGAAATATGCGACATCGTGAGCGTAACAGTACTGATATAAAGAGTGGATGGCTTTCAGACAGAGATAATAAAATTTATTATTTTAATGAAGATGGAACAATGAGGACAAGCACTAAAACTATTGATGGTTATACCTATAATTTCAATGAAGATGGTTCAGTAAACCTTAACTAAAAGAAATCCCTTGGGAAAATTAAAAATAAAGTTTTCTCAAGGAATTTTTTTAATTAATTGCCCATAATTTATATTAAAATACATAAATTTAAAAATATTAATTAAAATATTTATAAAAAAGTAAAAAAATAAGTCGAAAATTATACTGAAGAATTAAAAAAGGGACTTATAATATAAAATAATATTGTATATTATAGTGACATTGTAAAGAAAGGTTTAAGGAAGAAAATAAAGTGAACATATATTTAAAATAGTTAAAAATAGTGTTATTATATAAATGTACGATTAATTCTAGATAAGGCATATTAAAGAAAATAATGCGGGGATATGCTTAACATAATTTTCATAAAAGTAAAATTTATATACAAATATAGAATTATTACATATAAAATATAACAATCTAGGGAGGATACATAAATTATGGAGAAAAAATTTACTATGAAGAAGATAATTTCATACTTATTGATTTTTACAGTGATGTTAGGATTAGTACAATCAGGAAACACACATATTGCTAAGGCGGATGCAATAACTACATCACTGGATAGAACATTTATTGATCAAGTAACACTTAAGGCTAATAATAGTACTCTATTAGTAGACCAAAGAAGAAGTGATGATGTTTATCTTTGTGAGTATATTGATACGGGAACAAAATCGTTTACTATAACAGGTAATAGTGATTATAAGGTTACAAATGTTATGACGTATAAGGCTACAAATGTTACATTGCCTACTGATATGACTCCTTTTGTAGATACTAGCACATCTACATATCAATTCACAGGTATTAAAGATTATAGTGATTTTTATTTTAAAATCACTGTTCAAAAAGGTTCCGATACTAGTACTCTGAAGACTTTTGTTGTACTAATGAAATTTGATACAGAATCATTATTTAAATTTGATAATATCAGACTTACTTATACAGATTCTCAAAATTCAATCACAACCCCAACGATTCCTTACGCTGGAATGGGAACTGACGGATATTATAGACATAGTGTAGAGGACAATATAAATGAAGTTAAGGTTGAATTACTAGTTGGATCAGATGTTTTATCGAGTGGAGTTACAATTAATGGCAGCTCAAATAATACGGTTAAATTAGTTGGTGGTGATAATCTTATAACAATAAAAATAACTACTAATAATGCTAGTAAGCAGTATAGTTTAATAATCACCAAAAAAGGACAACCTTTATTACAAGCATTAGTGCCTTCAGCTGGAACCTTAGCACCAGCTTTTGATGCAAATACTTTTGATTATACAATAACTGTACCTACAACTCAAGAAACAATAGCATTTACTCCAACATCTGTAGATAATTCATCTACAATTATAGTAGGAAAGAGTACTGTAATAAGTGGGAAAAAGAGTGGTGAAATTAAAATTTCAGAAGGTACAAATAAGATCCCAATTAAAGTTACAACTAAAGAAGGATTATTTCAAACTTATACGGTTACTGTAGTTAGAACCGAAAAATTTAGAAGTGCTAAGCTTTCAGGTTTAACCTTGAGTTCTGGGACATTAAATCCAGCATTTAACAAAGATATTTCTGACTATACAGCAATAGTTGAAAATACTGTTTCATCAATAACAGTAACTGCAATAGCAGAAGATCCTGCATCAACTATTAAGATTAATGATATAAAAATACCAAGTGGTGCAGCATCAGGTTATATTAACTTAAATGAAGGTGGAAATTTAATAAGTGTAACAGTTACGGATACTAATGGAAGTACTAATACTTATACAATAAGAGTAACAAGAAGATATTCTAAGGAGAACGTTAATTTAAGCAGTCTTTCTGTAAGTGATGGAACAATGACGCCAAGATTTGATCCAGAAATGTATCTTTATACTGTTAAGATAGCTAAAAATATTGAGAGAGTCAGAGTTAAATTTGCTTCACAAAATGACAAAGCAAAAATTAAAATAAATGGGAAAGAATATGCAACTGGACAAGAATCAGATTATATAAATCTTAATGTAGGGGCCAATCTTATAACAGTAGAAGTTAAGGCTGAAGATGGTAAAACAACAACTACTTATAAGATAAGTATAATAAGAGGAGATTTAGAGGCAAAAAATCAATGGGTACCTATTGCAGGAAATTGGACATTTTATAATGGAGTAGGACTTCAAATTAAAAATCAATGGGTTAAATGGGATAATCAATGGTATTTCTTGGATATAAATGGATACCGTAAAGATGGATGGTTACTTGAAAGTGGTAACTGGTATTACTTAAACAAAGATGGTATCATGCAAACAGGTTGGTTTTATGACAGAGGATATTGGTATTACCTTCAAGGTAATGGTCCTATGAATGTAAATACCTGGGCTAGTTATGATGGAAAATGGTATTTGTTCAATGAGCTTGGAGAAGTGCAAACAGGTTGGACATTTAATGGAGGACGTTGGTATTACATGGATGAACATGGTGCACAACAAAAAGGTTGGATAACTTATGATAAGAACAAGTATTATTTAAATGATGATGGTACTATGAAAAATGGTTGGTTTTACAGTGGAAAGTCATGGTCCTACCTAGGCGAGGGTGGAAAAATGGTAAGAGGCTGGCAAACAATAGATGGTAAAAGATATTACTTTGATGCAAATGGAATCATGAAAACAGGAATGATGTTCCTTGATGGTCAATGGATAAATTTAAATAACGCTTAAGTTATAAAATTATAATATGGGGATAACCCACGAAATTGGATACATATTTGTTCTGAAATATGTATCCAATTTTATGTTTGTATATAGGTTTAACATTTATTGAATGGAGAAAATATTAGTGATATTATTAATATTAGGAAGTATTGTCGCTTATTAGTTTTAATTAAAATTAAATTGCAAAAAATAAGGGGGAAATAAGAATGAACAAAGAAAGAAAAAATATGTCACTTAAGGCTAAATTGATAATGTCATATGCTATTATGTGCATAATGGTATTTATATCAGGTATTATAAATTTTAAACAAATTAGTGACATAAAAAATGGATTAGCAAATGGAGATACACTAGCTAGAGATATTACAACAATAATATTATTGAGTGGTGCAACTTTAGTAATTGCGATTATTTCAGGAATTTACATGCACAAAAATATAATTTCAAGATTAAATATTCTTAAGGGTTTTGCTATAGAATTAGCAAAATATGATTTTGCAGAAGACATTAAAATATTAAAAAATGATGAAATTGGAGCTATATCAAAAGAATTAAATACTGCTCAAAAAAATATTAGAGAACTTATTTCTACAATTCTTAATGAATCTTGTAATATAAGTTCATTAAGTGAAGAACTTTCAGCAAGTGTAGAAGAAGTATCAGCTAAGCTTGATGAAGTTGATAACTCTTCAAAGGATATAAATATGACAATGACTGAAACAAGTGCTACAGCACAAGAAATTGCAGCATCTATTGAAGAAGTTAATTCAAATATGGAAAATTTAGCAGCAAAAGCATCTGCAGGAAGTACAAATGCTGAAAGGATTAAGAGAAGAGCTGAAAAAGTAAAACAAGATAGTAAGATTGCAATAAAAAATACAGAAGAAGTTCGCAAGCAAAAAGAAAAAAATATATTAAAGGCTATTGAAGATTCTAAGGTTGTTGAAGAAGTTAAAGTAATGGCAGATGTAATAGCTGGAATCTCAGAACAAACTAATCTTTTAGCCTTAAATGCAGCTATTGAAGCAGCAAGAGCAGGAGATGCAGGTAAGGGTTTTGCAGTTGTTGCAGAGGAAGTTAGAAAACTTGCAGAAGAATCTTCACAAGCAGTTATAACCATTCAAAATACAATATCTAAGATAAATGATGCAGTTAAGAATCTTTCTGACAATAGTAATGATATACTTACTTTTATGTCAACAGATGTTGATAAGCAGTTACAGGATTATGCTAAAATTGGAGAAAAATATAGTGCTGATGGTGACTTTGTAAGTTCAATGTCAGAGGAATTAGTTGCAATGGCACAAGCGGTTGAAGCTACAGTTGAAGAAATAACTAAGGCACTTCAAACTACAGCAAGAGATGTTCAAAAAGCTTCTGTAAACAGTGAATCTATACAATCAGAAATAGACGGAAGCTCTGCAGCTATGGTTCAAGTTGCACATGCAGCAACAGAACAAGCAACAATAGCAATGAACTTAACTGGATTGGTACAAAAATTCAAATTATAATATAGATACCCACTGAAAAACATAATTATGCGTAGATGCGCCGAAATAAGGGGGCATGCATTTGTTCCAGTTACTGAAGATTTTGCTGGGTGATTCTAAAATTATAAGTTGCACCCAAAATGCTTGTTTCAAAGACAAGCTTTGAACAAGCATTTTGGAACAACTTATAATCTAAGAATCACAGCCATCAAAATCTTCTGATGTAACATTCCACAAAAGCAAGCCCCCTTATTTCTAGTTGGGTATACTTTTATAGTATAAGCATAACTTAGAAATTGCATATCTATATACGTTGCAATACAATTTACAATAATTTAGCCAGCCATAAATCTAATTTCCATATGAATTAGATTTATGGTTATTTTTAGTTTGGACAATATTTATAATTGAATATTGAATGTAAAGAATTTGCATATACAATTGATTATTGACAACTAATTACTAAGCACTCATAATATAGTATATAACTAAAAATCAACAGTTAATACCAACAATCGACAATGGTAGGGGGCAATGTTATGAGCATTAAACATAAAACAATTCTAATATATAGTTTGACTTTTATAGTAATAATAATAACAACTATTATAATATTTAATGTTTCTTATTTTGGTTATATAAATAAAGAAAAAGAGCAAAGTATGGTAAGAAATTTTGAAGTTATGAATTCTATGCTTGAAAAAGAAGAGGGAAATTTGCAAAACCTTCTTGTGGATTGGGGTCAATGGGATGACACGTATGAATTTATGAATAAATTTAATCAAGAATATATTGAATCAAATTTATCAGAAAATACAATAGAAGATTTAAATTTAGATAATTTAATTTATGTAAATAATGATAGGCAAATAGTTTATTCTGAAGAAGGTGGAATGGAAAAGGAAGATAGCCAAGCTATTTTAAAAAAGCTTTTATTAAATAATGAAAATTTTAATAAAACAAATACTCAAAGAATTGGGTTGTTATTTTTAAAAGGCAAAATTTATATGGTTGGAGTGTTACCTATAACTTCAACTGGCAAACAATTAGAAAGTAATGGAACAATAATAATGACTCGTGAAATAGATGATAAATTATTAAATTATATAGAAAAAATAATTCCTGTCAATTTGATGTTTAGAGAGACAGAGCAAGAAAAATTTGAACGTGAAGATGATTGGACTTATATACATACATATAACGGCATATAATAAAGAGAAATATGAAGCAAATAAGACCATGAAAGATATTAATGGTCAGGATTTAATTACTGTTAAGATGGTTGATAAAAATTACAGTAATGAACAAACAATACTTTTTTTAAGGAACTTTATTTTTGATTTTTTATGTGTAATAGCTATAATTTTAGTTTTTGATATTATATTTATTAATAGATATATATTAAGAAGACTTTCAAAATTTACTGATTTCATGAAAACGGTTAGTGAAACTAAAGATACTAAATTAATTGTTAGCATAATTGGAAACGATGAATTTTCTAAATTAGCTGATGAAACTAATAAAATGCTTTCAACACTAAATTCAGCAAATGAAGAAATATTATTTTTGAGCTACTCCGATAAACTTACAGGCTTGAAAAATAGAGCATATATGGAAAAAATGTTAAGTGAATTATATGAAAATGAAAAAGCAAGTTATTATATTATAATGGGGGATATTAATGGTTTAAAATTAACAAATGATGCATTAGGTCATGCAGAAGGCGATAAATTAATTTGCATTGTAAGTAAAATATTAAAAGAAAATTGTGATTCTGATGATATAATTTCTAGATGGGGTGGAGATGAATTTGTAATATTAATTAAAAATAAGGATGAAGTTTATGTATCTAATTTAATAGATAAACTAAAAGGGAAATGTGAAAATGAAGCAGAGTTTCATTTTAAAATAAGTGTAGCATGGGGATATGCTGGATCTTATGAAGAAAATTTAAATATAGAAGCTATTATGAGTTTGGCGGAAAAGAGAATGTATAGAAATAAACTTTTAGAGGAAAAAAGTGCTAGGAGTTCTACTATAAATTCACTTTTAAGAACTTTACATGAAAAAAACAGTGAAACAGAAGAACATACAATGAGAATTAAAAACTTAAGTATGAAGTTGGGTAAAAGACTTGGATTAACAAAAGGAAAATTAGATGAATTAGAACTTTTGTCTTCATTACATGATATAGGTAAAATTGGAATACCAGAACATATTCTTATGAAACCATCAAAACTTACTGAAGAAGAATGGGAAATTATTAAGACACATTCTGATATAGGTTATAGAATCGCATCGTCAACTCCTGAATTAGCTCATATTGCAAATAAAATATTAGCTCATCACGAAAGGTATGACGGGACAGGTTATCCTAATAAATTGAAAGAAGAAGAAATACCATTATTATCAAGGATAATTAATGTGGTTGATTCTTTCGATGTAATGACTCACAAAAGAGTGTATAAAGATGCTTTTGATAAAGGATATGTTATTGAGGAACTTAAAAGATGCTCAGGAACTCAATTTGATCCATTTATTGTAAAGAAATTCCTTACGTTATTAGAAGAAGAAAATTTATTGACAATTGACAACTAAGGAACAAATTCTTTTGGAATTTAAAAAAATATATTAAAGATATTCTGGAGGAATATCATCCTAAATTTTCAATTGTAAATTGTACATTATACATTGTCAATTAAAAAGTATTTGAACTACTCAGTATAAATGATATAATAGGGATAGATATTTTGGAGGCGATGAATATGATACGAAGAATTAATAAAATAGCAGGATTGGTGTTAATAGCTACGTGTATAGTTTCAACAACATCTGTAACACCTTTTAATAAAATAGCAAAGGCAACAGAAAATGGACAGGCGCAGGAGATAAATATCGGGGATCAACATAATAATGTAACTTTAGCTGGTAGTACGCCAACAGATGAGCAAATATTTTATGTAATAAAAGGTAATATGGATACAATGTATGCACAACAAAATTGTGTTGTTTTAGCTAGTCCAACACCAACGAAAAGTATACCACTAATTATAAGTAGTGATACAGCAACTAAAATTGCAGAAGCTATTACTACAGATAGTTTTGTAAAAGAACAACTTATAAAACAATATGGTACTGCTTTGGTAAATGGTATGACACAAGCACAATTAGATGCAGCAAAACCAGCAGTAATAAAAGCTGTAGCAGCTCAAGTACAAAGTCTTGATGGGCAAAGTGTACCAATATATGGATACAAAGCAGTAAATAAAACAGATATGACAACAGTTAAAGATCAAGGTTATTTTGTAGGCGGACAAGTTGGATACATGATTATGCAAAAACAAGGAAAACCCATGGTTGTATCTGAATCAACACTCAATAGCGGTATTGTTGGACAACTTGTTTCAGCTTTAATAGACAAAAGTGGTATAGGTACTACTATTAGTGGAGTAACTGATAGCCTTGATGATTTAAGTGATTCTATGAATGATTTGACTGACTCACTTAATGACAAGAATGATGATGTAGATGATGCTTGGGACAAGGTCTTTGATAGATTTGATAATGATAAAGGCTGGGGAAAAAGAGATGGCTACAGATATTATTATGATAGTGATGGAGTAAGTTTAAAGGGTGTCCAAAAGATCAAGGGAAAGACTTATTATTTCAATAGAATTGATGGAGCTATGGAGACAGGCTGGCAAATAGTTGATGGTAAGAGATGCTATTTTGATAAGAACAAAGGATATGAATTATTTACTCAATGGGTTCAAGATGGTGAGGACAAATATTTTGTTGGTGAAGATGGAACAGTTAAAAAGATGCAGTGGGTTAATGATGGTGGTAAAAATTATTACCTAAAAGCTGATGGGAAGATGACAACGGATTGGATCAAAATTGAAGATTATTGGTATTTATTTAATAAAGATGGATCAATGGTAACTTCGACCTGGAAATGGTCTAAGGACAAATGGTATTATCTAAAATCTGATGGAGCAGCAGCTACACAGTGGCTTCAATTAGGTGAAAAATGGTATTACTTTAAAGATCCATCAGGAGCTTTGCAAACAGGCTGGTTTAGAGCAGATGGTAGCTGGTATTGCGCAAATGAAGATGGTTCTATAAAAAAAGGATGGGCAGAATCATCGGATGGAGTGTGCTATTTAGATGAAACAACTGGTAAGATGAAGAAAAATGAATGGGTAACTGTTGATGGTCAAAAATATTATTTCAATATTAATGGAATAATGGTAACAGGCTCAAGATATATAGATGGAACAAAATACAATTTCAATTCAGATGGAAGCTTAAGTTAGATTCCAGGAATCCCTTACATTAATAGATGTAGGGGATTTTTCATTTTACATATATATCTTGCAAAAATGATTCTTCATTTCAGATTTAATAAATTCTGTAAGAATTTCATACACAATTGGTCACAGACTACCCATAAAGGGCATCAATTGTAAATTGCCCACAGGATACCCATAAAGGGCATAAATTTTTACTTGCAACATAGATAAATGAAAAATAATTTTTTTAACATATTATCTTATAATACTATGTTTGGTATAATATAACCATATAGTTATAGTAAAATATGTCGATAATAGAATGTATTATATATTTTGTAATTATAAATTGCATATATAAATGGATATTTTAAAAAAAATATTTTGAATTAGAAAATGAAGGATTATAAATAGAAATTATAAATATAATAGAAGTTTTTATGGGAGGAATTTTAAATGAAGAGCAAGTTTTTAAAGAAAATAATTGCATTAGCGGTTGTTGGTACAAGCATTAGTACTTTTGTATCAACCGATGCTTTTGCTGTAGGATCAAGTGATTTTTATGCTTGGCAAAACATGAATAGTGGACAAAGTAGTGGGTATTGGCAACTGAATAGTGGAAAATGGTATTACTTTAATTATTCTGGAACACTTCAAACTGGGTGGATTTATGATAAGGGTCGATGGTATTATGCCGATTCTAGTGGAGTAATGAAAACGGGAGTTATTCAAATTAATGGGAAGATTCATTTATTTTCTGAAAGCGGAGCAATGCAAACAGGAAATGCTGTTATAAATGGGAAATACTATTCTTTTGATGAAAACGGAGTTGCTGTAGGGAAAGATATTCCTACGCCTATTAACTCTTTTGATTTATCAGGTTCAACGACTGTTCCTTATACTCCTAAAATGATAACAAACGAGGATTCATCACCAAGTGATCCTACTACTGTAGCAAGAGATCCTGATAATCTTATAAAATATAATGTTAAATTTAAAGATGATGATGGAGATGAATTTAGCACAAAGACTATTGAAAAGGATGAGAAATTAACCTTGTATAAACCTACAAAGAGTGGATATACATTTGTTGAATGGACTACTAAGAAAGATGGAGATGGTGATAGTTACGAGGCTGGTGAGTCAATCACTATCAAAAAAGACATCACTTTATATGCTCAGTGGAAAGAATCTAGTACTTCAGACCCAGGAACAAGTACGGATAAAGTACTTGTAGAAGATATTACAGTAACAAGCACTACGGGAACTATAACAACTAAATCTGGAACTCTACAAATGAGCGCTAAAGTACTACCGATTGATGCAACTGAGGTGGGTGTAACATGGTCAGTGTCTGATTCAAAAATAGCAACAATAAGTTCAAGTGGATTATTAACTGCAGTATCCAATGGAACAGTTTCAGTAATAGCAACTGCTAATGATACTTCTAAAGTAGTTGGAAGTACTAATATAACAATAAATGTAGCAACTGATTCTGGAAATACAAATACAGGTGGAACTACGAATACAGGCGGTACTACAAATAATCAAAATTTAGGGAAAATAGTTTACTTTGATAAAAATGTAAGTTTAACTGATGTGGTAATTGATACTACAGGAGATATAGTAGATTTAGCAGTATTAAAGGCATCTGGTAAACTTCCAACTAAGGCTAATGTGTCATGTAGTTTAAGTGATGGTACAGTAAAAGTAATAGAAATGGGAATAACTGATTGGACAGGAATTTATAATGGAGCAGCTACTGGAAATTATGATTTAGTTGCAACATTAGGGGCTGTACCAACTGGTTATACTAAAACAGATGGGTTACCTATGCCAAGTGGAACACTTAAGGTAATAGTTAATACAAAACAAACAGATAACAGAAAAACAATAACAGGAGCAGCTACAATATCTGAAATTCCTTTAGCTTCTGATAAGCATATAATGGATACAACCCTATTAAATGCAGCAGGAATTCTTCCAAAGACAGTTACATTAAACTATGATGGTGGTACAGTAGTAGCTAATGTTAAAACATGGAATTGCACCGCATTTGATGGAAGCCAAGGAATCAAGAATTTAGTTGCAGATATTGAAAGCCCAGCAGGATACATTATGGGAAGTGGTGTCTCAGTTACGGCTAAATTAAATGTTAGTATTAAACAAACACTTAGTATTAATGAACTAGTGGGAGTTGTAGATGGAAGTGTAACATTAAATTATGCTGAAGGTGATAACTTAAAACTTAGTAATTTAAAGGTAAACGTGAAATTCAATAATAATACTGAGAACCCAATCCTATATAGTGATTTCAAGTTATATGGTATTACAACACCAGGCTATTACGATGGTATGCCGTTAACTACAAGGAATAGTGCAACTGCGGGTATACCAGTAACGTATAATAATAAAACGGTATATACAGGAGCATTTAAAGTAGCAGATGCAGCTAGTCCAACGATAACAGCAGACACTACAGCAATTTACAATACTACAACACCAAGTGCTGTGACATTTAATTATACTTTGGGAAGTGGAAGCAAAACTGCCACAGGAATTGATTCAGTAACATTAGGGGGTGTAACTTTAGGTAAGGGTACGGATTATTCACTTGATGAAAATTCTAAGAAGTTAACAATTAGTCAAGCTAAATTAGATGCAGTAATAAAGGATAAAACTACACCAAATAGTTATGCACTTATTGTAACATTTACAACAAATATAGCCGGAACTAAATTATATTCAAGTCAAAATATAGCATTTATAAGCGAACGAACACTAACGGCTGGTAGTATTTCACTAGCAACTGGTTCTGCAGTGCCAGCTAAAGATAATACAATAAAATTATCAGTATTAACTAGTGCTGTAAGTTATGAATATTGTGTATGTGCAGATGGCGTTACTCCAAATTGGGCCAATGCAAAATCATTCACAGCAACAGGTACTACTATTGAATTGACTGATACTAATTTTACAGCAGGTAATAATTTATATGTTAGATTAAAAGCAATTTCTAACGCTGGTGCTACAAATCCTGCATCAAATTACCTAGATGTAGGAAAACTTGATGCAACTAATATTGGAAAAACTTTAAGCACTCAAAAATCAATAAAAACATTTAGTTTAAGTAATATTAATGGTTCTTATACAGGAACAATAGATGAAACAAATGGAATAATTACAGTGGTAGTTCCTACAGATGTATCAAGTTTAACTGCAAACTTTACTTTGTCAGATAACGCAACTTTAGCAGTAAATGGAACAAATCAAACAAGTGGAAGTGGAACAGTTAACTTTGCAAGTCCAGTAATATATACAGTAACAGCAGAAGATGGAACAACAAAGAAGGATTATACAGTTAATGTAGTTCAACCAGCTTTACAAAATTCAAATGTGCGTGCAGATGTTTTGTATTATAAAGTAACAACACAGAAAAAAACAACAGTAAATGGAGTTGAAACTATTACTGATGTTATTACTGATGTACCATTTAATATATTGAATGATGGATATGAAAAAGCAGGGCTTGGGATTATTACTATAAAAGATGGAATTGTTAGTATTACTGTACCAAGTACATTTGATACTGATAAATCGGCAGCGCTAGATAAAATAAGAGAATTGACTCCATATACAAATGCACAAATTGCATGTGTGGGAATTAAACTTACAAATCCATATACTGGATCTAAAATAGCAACAAAAGTTAAAGTGGCGACAACATTAGATGGTTTAAAAAATGCAACAGTTGTCAGCTTAAGTGGTACTGGAACAAATGTACTAGGAGGACAATACTTAGAACAAATTCCAGTTGCTATGTATGGTTCAAGTACATGGGCTGTAGTTACACAACCTATTACTACTAAATATTATGCTTGGGTAGATAGTAATGGAAATATACTTGGATACACTTCATTAAGTATTAAAGTAGAATAGTATAAATTTAATAAGCTGCCTTACATTAGAAAAACAATTTCTGATGCAAGACAGCTTATTTTTAATTTATAATGTTCAATTAAAAATATATAATTAAGGGAAAAAATTCTTTTGGGATTTTTTGTTATATATAGAAATTACGAAGTGATTTCATCATTAATTGTCAATTGCACATTGTAAATTGCAATAGTTTTAAGTATTATAATTATCAAAACTGGGAACAATTATGAGTATAAATTCATGAGGATTTAATGTATAATTAAATCATTATTTAAGAACGGAAAATATTTAAAAGGAAGTGAAGTTAGTTGGAGAATGAAATCTTAGAAATACTAAAAACTATTAATGGAAGATTTGACAAACTTGAAGAGAAGGTTGACAAATTAGATGAAGGTCAAAAAAAGATAGTAGCTAGAATAGATAAAGTAGATGCAAGGTTAGATAAAATAGATGTAAGATTAGATAATTTAGAAAATGGTCAAAGAGAAATAAAAGCTAAATTAGATGATATGACAGACGATATGACAAGAGAATTATCTAATATAGCCATAAAAGTTAGCGGGGTTGATGCGATTACTGCAAAGAATGTTCATAAAATAGCTGACTTAGATATGGAATTAACTAGAGTAAAAGCAATGCACTAAAAATAGACAATACAACAATTTTAATAGTAGATATTTTGTAAACTCCATATAGTGGAGTTTTTTTCTTTGGTGACAGTCATCATTGTGTATGGTATAATATATCAGTTAATAATGAGGAAAAATAGAATTTTTTTTACTTATCCACAGTTTAGATAATATATTAATAAGTTATCAACAATTAAGTACAAAATGAATTTGAAATTGTGGATTAAACATGTTGACGTAAGACGCAGAAAAGTGTAAAAATAGATTAATTAAGACATATTAGGCACAATGAAAAAAATTTATATCAATAGGAGGACTTAGCTTTGGCTGATTATATAAAAGAAATTGAAAAGAGAAGAACCTTTGCGATTATTTCTCACCCTGATGCTGGTAAAACTACCCTTACAGAAAAGTTATTACTTTATGGAGGAGCTATAAGGCTTGCAGGTTCTGTTAAAGCAAGAAAAGCTTCTAAGCATGCCGTTTCTGACTGGATGGAAATTGAAAAACAAAGAGGTATTTCTGTTACTTCTTCAGTTATGCAATTTAATTATGATGGATATTGCATAAATATATTAGATACTCCAGGTCACCAAGACTTCTCAGAAGATACATATAGAACACTTATGGCAGCAGACAGCGCAGTAATGGTTATTGATGCTGCAAAGGGTATAGAAGATCAAACAAGAAAATTATTTCATGTTTGTGCCCTCAGGGGAATTCCTATATTTACATTTATAAATAAGATGGATAGAGAAGCTCAAGATCCGTTTATACTTCTTGATGATATTGAAAATGAACTTGGAATAAAGACCTATCCAATAAACTGGCCAATAGGTTCTGGTAAAGAATTTAAAGGTGTTTATGAAAGACAAAACAAGAGAGTTTTAGCTTTTAATGCAGGAAATCATGGTCAAACAGAAGTTACATCAACAGAAGGAGATGTTAATGATGAGATATTCAAGGATCTACTTGGAGTATCACTTCATGATAAACTTATGGAAGACATTGAACTTTTAGATATTGCAGGAGATGAACTTGATGCTAAGCAGGTAAGAGACGGGGATTTAACACCTGTATTCTTTGGATCTGCTTTAACTAACTTTGGAGTTGAACCATTTTTAGAGCATTTCTTAGGAATGACTTCACCACCACTTCCAAGAAATTCAAGCATAGGGGAAATTGATCCTCTGAATAAGGATTTTACAGCCTTTATATTTAAAATTCAAGCAAATATGAATAAGGCACATAGAGATAGAATTGCCTTTATGAGAATTTGCTCTGGAGAATTTAAAAAGGGAATGGAAGTTATGCATATGCAAGGTGGCAAGAAGCTTAAACTTGCGCAACCTCAACAATTCTTAGCTCAAGAGCGAGAAATTATTGAAGAAGCTTATGCAGGAGATATAATAGGTGTATTTGATCCGGGTATATTCTCAATTGGTGATACTTTATGCATGCCAAATAATAAATTTAAATTTGAAGGAATACCAGCCTTTGCACCAGAACATTTTGCAAGAGTTAGACCAGTAGATACCATGAAGAGAAAACAATTTGTAAAAGGTGTTACTCAAATTGCTCAAGAAGGAGCAATTCAGGTATTTAGAGAAACTCATATAGGTATGGAAGAAATCATAGTTGGTGTTGTTGGTGTACTTCAATTTGAAGTATTAGAATACAGATTAAACAATGAATATAATGTTGATGTAAAAATGGATAGATTAGACTATAGATATGTAAGATGGATTGAAAATAAAGATATTGAAATGGATTCTTTAAACTTAACTTCAGATACTAAAAAGGTTAAAGACCTTAAAGATAGAAACCTACTTATATTCCAAAACGATTGGGGCATAAGCTGGGCTTTAGAACATAACAAAGGATTAATTTTATCAGCAATTGGAAAGAGTGAAGATTAGTTCAATTAACAATTAACAATTGATGTGGAAGCTCAAAGAGAAAGCTTGAAGAACTAAAGTTAAGGTTACAGTCACCTAGATTTGCGGTGATTGTAACCTTTATTATTTTTTAAAAGTATAGAAACTTTAAACACATTATTTTCAGAATCAACTTCAAATTTTGCACTGCCACCATATTTGGAGGCAACCGCATGAACAGAGGAAATTCCAATGACGTGTTCTTTTGAATTTTCCAGAAGTAAAGTTTGAAAGCAATTCTTTACCATTTTTATAAGTGAAAAGTTTAACTTCTAAATTATAATCTTTGCAATATTTTTCAATCATATGTATTAAAGCATGTCTATCGTTTTCTAAATCATCACATATTGCAATATTCAAAATTATATCACTCCTATTTTTGATTGTGCCTAAATTCACATAACAATGATTCTTCTTATTATTTTATCATTAAATGGGGTGATTCACTAAAGAAATATTATCGGTCAAGAATAATTTTTGAGTAATTCACGAAATAAAATGCCGGTTCACGGCAAAAGAAACTAAATTTAAAATCAAAGACATATTATAGAAGAGAATTTAGGGATATTTGAATATGATAATTCTATTAAATTAATAAATGAGTTGTTAGAAATTGAAAAAGATAATTAACAAGTAACAAAAGGGACAAATTCTTCATACTATTATTATATATAATATGTTTGTACATGGAGAGGAAGAGAATGAGTAACTGTAATTTTTGTGATACTGATTTCGATACTTTAGGAACAGATACTGACGCAACAAGTGGAGCAACATGTGCTCCAACAAGTGATTTGAGCTTGTCTACACTGGTTATGGGAAGCCAAGAAGCTGTGTTAAGCAGACTAATAATGATATTGTTATTCTTATATGCTTATACTAATCAAAATTTTATTTGCCATTTAATGTGTGTAAATGAAAAGATGATAAATAACCAAATGTGTCTTACAGACAAAATGGTAGACAACTTAATGGACAATCTTGATGATTGTAATAGTAATCTTGGTAAATGTAGAGGAAAACACAATAATCACTGAGAAGAGAGCAAATAAAAAGGCTCTCTTTTTTTTAAGGAATCTCGACTCACATGCGTTCGCTGAGTAAGTGATTCACACCAAATCATAGATTTGGGTTCTCTACTTATGATAAAAAAATTTATAAATTTTCAAATTTACCTTTAATCATGTGACATTTTTTGTTAGAATCTAATATAGGGAGGTGACGGACTGTTTTGAATATAAAAAAGAAGATTATTACCTTTGTATTGACTTTTGCAATGGTATTAAGTTTGGTTCCGACATTAAGTGTACAAGCAGCTACTACTGATTTTAAAATAATATCAGACAGTGAGGTTACTGCAAAACAGGCAAAAAATTGGGCTAAATCTAAAGGAGCAACAGAGACTTTTCAAGGACTCGCAGATCTTTATTTTAAGTATTCACCTAATTGTGGTGATGTTAATCCAGCTATTGCGTATGTACAAGCTGCAAAAGAAACTGGATTCGGAAAATTTGGTGGAGTTATAGATGAGAGCTATCATAATCCGTGTGGACTTAAGACAGCATCAGGTGGAGATAATTATGATCCAAAGGCTCATAATAAGTTTGATAGTTGGGATAAAGGTGTACAAGCACACATGGATCATTTAGCATTATATGCAGGAGCTAAGGGATATCCAAAGGATGGTACTGAAGATCCAAGACATTTTAGAACGCTTAAAGGTACTGCAACTACAGTAAATGCTTTAGGTGGCGCCAATAAATGGGCTCCAAGTGCTACATATGGTGAAGAAATAGGTTCATTATACAAAAATTTAATGGATTATGCTGGAGTAGATTATCCGAAGGATACAACAGAGGATACTAATAGCAGTAACAGTAATAACAATCAATCGTCAAATGCAGCACCAAATCCAGGAAAATCTGAAATCAAACCAAGTGCGCCAAGTACAACAGATGTAATTGCAGAAAACAAACCTCAAACAGGTAATAAAACTGTAGAGGAAAAAACTAATATAACATCAATTATTGGTTGGAAAAATGAAAATGGAGATTGGTATTACTATAAATCAGATAATACAAAAGCAATTGGGTGGATTAAACCTGATAGCAATTGGTATTATTTAAAAGATGATGGTAAAATGTCAACTGGTTGGATAACTGACGGAGGAAAATGGTACTATTTTGAGCCTTCAGGAATTTTGGTTAAAGGTTGGAAGCAATTAAATAATAATTGGTACTTTTTAACTGCTGATGGTAGCATGGCAATTGGAAGTCAATATGACGGTACAAGCCTGTATTCTTTTAAGGATTCAGGAGTTATGGCTGCCAATGATGGTTGGACAAATTTAAATAATAAGTGGTACTATTCTGAGAAGAGTGGAAAAATAAAGACTGGTTGGTTTAAAGATAATAATAATTGGTATTATCTTCAAGGCGATGGAAGTATGGTAACTGGTCTGAATAAAATAGATGGTAAGAACTACATGTTAAATAAGAACGGTACCATGGCAACTGGGTGGATACAATTAAATAATTATTGGTATTACTTTAACACTAGTGGTACTATGTCAACAGGATGGATTTCAGATGGTGGAAGTAACTATTATCTATATGATACTGGAGCTATGGCTAAGGGATGGGTTAGTATTAGTGGAGTATGGTATTATTTAAACACTAATGGAACTATGGCAACAGGATGGGTTACATCTAATGGAGATTCATATTATTTAGATCCAACTACAGGAAGAATACTTACCGACGTTACAATAGGTGGATTTAAGATTGGTTCAGATGGTAAGAAGCAAACTTCAGCTAGTAATACTGATAAAGATAAAGATAATCCTGCAACTAATACTACAACAAACAATAATTCTTCAAATGGTAAAAAGACAATTGTAGTAGATGCAGGTCATAACTATGGTGGGGACGGTGGTGCTACATCTAATATAGATGGAGTAACATATAGTGAAGCAGACTTGAATATTCAAGTTGCATTAAAATTACAAAAAGAACTTGAAAATAGAGGCTATAATGTAATAATGACTAGAACTAAGGATCAAAAAGAAACATTGGCTTTGCTTCAAAGTCTTACAAATAGAGTGAATATTGCTAATAATGCTAATGCTAATTTCTTTATAAGCATACATCATAATTCAATAGATAATGCACCAACAGTAAACGGAATAGAAACTCTTTACTGTACATTAGTTCAAGATACTGATTTTGGTGGTAAATTAGACAGCAATAGAATAGAAAAAAGTAAGGAAATGGCAACTCTTATAAATAATAATATTGCAAGTAAGCTTAACTTAACTAATAGAGGTGGTAAAAGTCAAAATATATTTGTAGGTAGAAATACAAATATGCCAGCAGTATTAGTTGAAACAGGGTTTATAACAAACAAAGAAGAAGCAATAAGATGCTCAGATCCAGCTAGTCAACAAAAAGTAGCTGAAGCTATAGCAGAAGTTATTGCAGCGAATATTTAGATATAGGTACCCACATTGAAAATCGTACTTATGCGTATATCCGCCAAAATTGGATATACGCCTAAGTATAGTAAATGTTGAATATAATACCCAGTATAAGTAAAACTTGCAATGTGGGTATCTATATAGATAACCAATTCATAGAAAATATACCCAACTAGAAATAAGGAGCATGTTTTGTGAAGTGTTTCATTAGAAACCGGAACAAAAGCATGCTCCTTATTTCGGCAGATATACGCATAAGTATTAATGAATGGAATTTATTACGGAATACACGTTGGAAATATTTACATATAAAAACATGTCGTTATTTGCAATTTGAGGTACCTAAAATAAAGAATGTAGTTGTAATATATAATAAGGCAAATATTATATTTTTCGGATAAGGCACATGAAGATAAATAACAAGTTCAAAGTTGCCATGAATATTTTTCATTTTTTGATTGTGCCAAAAACTAAAGAGAACGGAGGAAAGCTGTTTTGAAGGCTATTAAGAGACTGACTACATTTTTATTTGCTTTTGCAATGGTTTTAGTATTAATACCAATAACTAATGTACAAGCAGCTATTACTGATAATAAAATAATATCAGAAACAGAAGTAACGGCAAAACAGGCTGAAGAATGGGCTGAATCTAAAGGTGCAACGGATGCGTTTATTGGATTGGCCCAGTTATATTGGAAATATGCACCAGAACATGGGGATGTTAATCCAGCTATTGCATATATACAAGCAGCTAAGGAAACAGGGTATGGTAATTTTGGCGGAGTTTTAAATGCAAGCTATAACAATCCATGTGGAATGAAGACAATTGTTGGTGGAGGTGATAGTGATCCAAATGCTCACCAAAAATTTAATTCCTGGGATGAAGGTGTACAAGCTCATTTAGATCACTTGGCACTTTATGCAGGTGCTACTGGTTATCCAAGGACCAATACATATGACCCAAGGCATTTTGTTACTGTTAAAGGTAAAGCAGTGACAGTAAATGCTTTAGGCGGAAAATGGGCGCCAAGTCTTACGTATGGTGAAGAAATTAATAAATCATATAATGATTTGTTAATAGCTTCAGGAATTGTATCTACGACAAAAACTGAAACTAATGATTCTAAAGTAGCTGATAATACTGATAAAACTTCTGAATCAACAAATTCAAGCACAAACACAACAAAAAATACAGGATCAACGTCAACAACAGTTAAGATTCAAGAGAATACAACAGCTCCAACAGGAGTACAAGTAACTGAACCAATAAAAATAACAACAGATAATAGTAATACCATTTCATCATCAATTGGTTGGAAATTAGAGGGTGGTACGTGGTATTATTATAAATCAGATGGTAGTAAAGCAACTGGATGGATTAAACCAGACAGTAATTGGTATTACTTATATAGTGATGGTGCTATGGCAAAAGGTTGGTTAAAAGATAGTGGCAATTGGTATTATCTTAAATCAAGTGGAGTTATGCAAACTGGTTGGTTAAAAGATAGTGGCAAGTGGTATTACGTTGAAGGTAATGGACATATGGTAACTGGCTTTAAGCTAATTGATGGTAGTAAATATTTCTTAGATGCAAGTGGAGCTATGAGAACAAGTTGGTTTGAAATTAGTGGACAATGGTATTTCTTTAATAGTGGTGGAAATATGCTAACAGGGTGGATTAAACCAAATGGAAGTTGGTATTATTTACATACAAATGGAGTAATGGCAAAAGGCTTACTTAATGCTGATGGAAATACGTACTACTTAAGAAACGATGGCAGTATGGCAACAGGTTGGATATCAGACGGAGGCAATACTTATTATTTTAATCCTATCTCAGGTAGTATGGCTAAAGACACAGTTATAAATGGCTGGAAAATAGATGCTAATGGAATACGAGGAGATAAAATAGCAGGTAGTACTTCTGGTAAGACAATAGTTATAGATCCAGGTCATAACTTTGGTGGAGATGATGGTGCTTATGCAACTAATAATGGTATTACATATGTAGAAAGAGATTTAAATATGCAAGTTGCAGTTAAGCTAAAGTCAAAACTTGAAGCGCAAGGATATAAAGTAATTATGACAAGAAATGCATCAGATAGAGAAACTGCAAGTGTAACTGAAAGTCTTACTAACAGAGTAAACATTGCTAATAATGCTGGTGCGGCTCTATTTATAAGTTTACATCATAATTCAGCAACAGCAGCAGCAAGTGGCGTAGAAGTATATTATAGTTCAAGAGCGCAAGATGAAGAATTTGGCTCATCATATAGTGATTCTAAGCTTTCAACAAGTATGAATATTGCATCTTCTATTGCATCTTCTCTTACAAATAGTAGTGGAGCTAGCAATAGAGGTGCCAAAGATGGTAATTTATTTGTTTGTAGAAATACAATTATGCCAGCAGTATTAATTGAGTGTGGATTTATAACAAATCCAGATGAAGCTCAAAAATGTGCAAATTCAAATTATCAAGACTTAGAAGCTGATGCAATTGCAAATGCAATAGCAGCAGCAATATAAAGTGAAATTTTTCATGTGGAGTTTTATACTCCAGCTGAATTTAGTTGAACTAATACCCACAAGGGGCACAATGTCCAGGAGCGTGCAGCCGTTATCTCACACTTGAAAAAGAGGGAGTATTACGGATGCTAGCTATCGGATAAATTAAAACATTCTTAAAATACACTAAAATTTTTTAGTGTATTTTTTTGATATTTTAGGTACAGTAACGTGAGATTAAAGGATTAGCGCCAATATTTGATAATGGATATTCATTATTAAATTTTGAAATGGAAGAAGATCTTATAAATTATGATTATAATAAGAGTATGATTGGAACCTTTGATGTTGATAATAAAGCTCAAGCTGAAGAATTAGTAATGAAAGATCCTAAAAAGTATAAGAAATGGGCTAAGATTTTAGCTGATAATATTGAAAAAATTGATTTTGCAGAAGTTCCAGAATATAGAAAAGCTATGGTTAAATTATTGAAAAGTAGATGTAAGATGATACAAGAATTTTAATATGGGGTGATAATGGAACTAGAGATAATTATTACAATAACTGTACATTATATTTATAGTCGAACCATCAACGTATAGTAATATTTATTTCTATAGGAGTGTGTTTTAAAGAAATGTTGTTAATGCACCAAATAATTTCTCTTGCATAATACAGATAAGGATTAGTATATTTTAAATAAATGTTGTTAATGTATTAAAATCTATAACAACATTTATTTAAAACACTCAACAGGGATTTGAAATAATAGATGTTACATATGATTCAGTTTGCAAAATGATAATACATTCTTGCCTAGAGGTTTGAAATAATAGATGTTATCCGAGTTATAAAAAAATAATACATTATTTATACTATATATGTTTCAATTAACAAATTTACAATGTACAATTGACAATTATGGTTGAAATCCTTACAGGATTTCTTGAATTTATAATGTAGAATTAGTATTGCAACATATATATATTGATACTTTTGTATTATTAGACTATATTTAAAAGTAATAGTATTTTAGCGTAAGCTACAACTTAAATTAAATGCTTATTTTAAATTAAATGAGGTGGAAAAATGAATTGGTTGAAAAAATTTATGTATGGAAGATATGGTGCAGATCAACTGTCTAGAGCATTACTTATTTTATCTTTTATATTAATAATTATAGGAGGTTTTTTGCCAAGTAACTTATCAAGTTTAGTAATTATAGGATATATCCCAACTGTTATGTGCATTTTTAGAATATTTTCAAAGAATATATTTAAGCGTAAACAAGAAAATTACAAATATTTAAAATGGGAAAATTCTGTAACTAAATGGGGTAAGCAAAAATTAAATAGGGCAAAAGATTCAAAAACTCATAAATATTTTACATGTCCAGATTGTAAGCAACAATTACGTGTACCAAGAGGGCAAGGAAAAATTTCTGTTACATGTCCTAAATGCAAAAAATCATTTAAAGGGAAATCTTAGAGAAAAAAATAAAATAAAAATGAAATAAAAGTACCTTCCATAATATATAGTTGGTGTATTATATTATGGAAGGCTTTTTTTGTACATAATGTATTTAAATATCTAAAGATAAGATTAAATGGTTCGATAAATAAAATGTGGTATATTTAAATATAGAATTAATGTAATAAAATTAATATAATGAAGTGAAGGATTACTAAAGTTAAATTTAAAAATTAAACATGCAATTTAGGAGGGCGACAATAATGAATAAAATAGGAAAAAGATTTGTGGCATTGGTTATAGTATTTGCAAGTATAATGTCATTTTTACCAATACAATTTGGCTTAAATGGACAAGCAGCCAAAGCTATCACAACACAAATAAAAGTAAGCGGGAAAGCTACTGAAGCTGGAGATAATATTACTATTACTGATGGAGAATATTGTACAAAAGAACCGTATAATAACTTTACAATAGCTGTTGATTACAAAATAGTAGATGATATACATAATATAGAGATTAAAGATACAGGTGTAACTGAACAAGAAGTTCTAATTAAATCTATTGATGGTATTAAACTAGATGGAAATGATGTAATTAATGATAATAAAAAATTAGAGGCAATTGGAGCTACTATAAGTCCTGGGACTACAGTATATACTAATACTCAGGATGGTAGTAAAACAATTGGTGCAACAATAGCAAAACTTCCTTATGGAGTTAATAAAATTGAATATCAAATAAGGGAAAAAACAAGATTTAATAAACCAATAACGAGTATTGATTCCAATGGTAAGACTGTAACTACAGGTGAATTGCAAGATCCTGTAGAGAATATTGCTCCTTCTTCAGAAACTACTGAGGAAATAGTTATTCAACATGCAAATCAATTTGTTCAAGGAAACATAGATGTTATGTCTTTTGATGCTTATACTGGTGGTACTATGGCTGTTTATGATACAAATAAAGATCTAAAAGACAGTAAAGCACCTTTTCTATTTACTACAGAAAATGTAACTGCTGATAAGAACTGTCCTCTTAAATATAATTATCCTGTAACTAATGCAATTCGAACACTAAGATATTCAATGCATTTTAATAATATAACTGTAAATGAGGCTACCATATTAAAAAATGGTAAAGATGATACAGGAAACATGGCCGTAAATGGAAATACTATATCGGGTTATTTAACGAACATGGGTTCATCGGATTTAATTGTAGCTAAGATAATTGAAGGTAAGAATAATGTTGTTAGTACATATGCGATACAACTTAAATATACAACTATAAATACTAATGATGATTATACCTTAAGAGATGCTGGAATAACAAAGCTAAATTATAATGAAGATAGTGATGTTAAAGCATATGTTGATAAGGAATTCAAAGTAACATCAGAAGGTGGCGTACCAACTTATACTGGAACAATGTCAATAAATAAAATGGCTGGAATGATAAGTATGGAGCCTAAACTCGGAAAACCTGCAAGTGATACGGCTTTTATAATATCAAATCATTATGATGGTAGTGGTGGAGTTGCTGATTCTAAAATCATCAATGGAAAATCATATGTTGACTTTGCTAAAGGAAGTATTAGTAATGAAATATGGGTGGAGGTATATCCAGGCAAAGATGGAAATAAAACTGGAAATATTTTAGCTAGATATAAATTTCTAGTTAGGTTCGAAGGAGCTCAGTCAAGCACAGTGAATTTTAATTTTACAGATTCAACTTTAACTCAACCAGGTAGAAGTAAGACTGATGCAATACTTTTTAATTCAGATAGACGTAGTTACGATGTACATTCTGATTCGGAAAGTATAAATGTTGAACTTGATAAGCCAGTGACATATGGTATTGATGGTAACAGAAGAGAATATATAAAAGCTTGGGGTAGTGCTAGTGTTAATAGTGACAATTTGACTGAAATTCTTAATTCAGATAAAAAGAATATATTAGCACTTGATGTAAGTGCTTATAAGAAAATAATACTTCAAGGTTATTATGAAGATATTGTTTACCAAAAAGATGCAAGTGGTGTTATTTTAATAGATCCAATAAGCAAAGAGAAAGTAATTAAAAGTAAGACAGAATACCCTATTGGAGAAAAGTATGCATTTTATATTGTTAAAAATGCAGGCACACCAGATCCTACTACTGGAACAACTTCTAGTGATGCTTCATTAAGTAATGTAAAAGCTGGCAATGGAACTGTAAAATCTACTGATAATATTAATTATACGGTTAAAGTTCCTAAGATTGATACATCATCAGGAATTACTGTAACAGCAACAAATAGTAAGGTTAAGGATATTTCAGCAACTATTGTTGAAACTGGAGATGAATATGGGTTAACTTCAGGAGAGTCTTTTGATTTTCCTTTAAATACTAGTGGAACAACTAATATTAAAGTAGTTGTTACTGCTGAAGATGGAATTACTAGTAAAACATATTATATTACTGTTACAAATGATACAAGAAGTGCCAGTGCACTGTTAAAAAATGTAGTGACAGATAACGGAGATTTTACTTTTGATCCTGAAGCAAGCATTAATAAAATACGTGTAGATCAAGTTATAAAAAAACTTAAGGTTGCACCAGTTCCAACAGATTCTAAATCTAAGGTTACTGTAAATGGAACAAAATTTAGTGGTAGTCCAATAACAATAGATCTTGCAGGATCACAACAAACTGATATGACAATAACAGTAGTATCAGAAGATGGAAGTGATAGCAAGACTTACTCTTTTGAAATTTATAGAACAGATGCAGCTTTAGATAATCCCGATGATAATACTAATCAAGATGATGTATTCTATGATGATATTGATAATTGTTGGGTAGATACAAGCAAGTATGAAGAATGGGGCAAAGTAAAAGGAAAAGATATTTACTTTAACAATAAAGGTAGACAAGTTAAGGAACAATGGATAAATACTAAGAATACTTGGTACTACTTAAATTCAAACGGATATAAAACAAGCGGTTGGAGAAAAGATATAGGTGGTAAGTCATATTATTTAGACCCAACTACTGGAGAATTAAAGACTGGCTGGATGAATATAAATAATAAAATGTATTATTTGGGACTAAATGGTGTAATGCAAAAAGGATGGTTATACTTAAATGGTAAATGGCACTATTTCACTCCTGAAGGAGAAATGGTAACAAATCAAAGTATGTTTATTAATGATAAAGTATATAATTTTGGACAAGATGGAGTTATGTATTAGCAGTTAACAATTAACAATGATGGTACAATTTTCGTTGGAAGTTGAAAAAAATATACAATTAACAATTTACAATAATAATGCACAATGTACAATGTACATTGTGCATTATTAATTTGAAAATCCAATTGACATGGAGAATATTAGGTAATATAATAATTATAGTTCATATTTCGAACGCTAAAAATATGCAAGTG
This sequence comes from Clostridium gelidum, assembly GCF_019977655.1. Lineage (NCBI taxonomy): Bacteria > Bacillati > Bacillota > Clostridia > Eubacteriales > Clostridiaceae > Clostridium > Clostridium gelidum. The sequence continues at coordinate 5,462,186 of NZ_AP024849.1, read as the reverse complement.
TATACACGCATATACACATGTGTATGAAAAACTGTGGATTATTAATTATTTATTGTGAAAAAAAATAATGGAGGGTTATTATGTTAGAGGATAAATTAGAAATTTTAAAATCGTTAAATGATAATTTTAATATTAATCAAAGGGAATTAGCTAAAAAGACAAATATGTCTCTAGGTAAGGTAAATGCTGTTTTGAAGGATTTTACCATTGATGGATTTATAGATAGAATTACTAATAATAGAGGGACTTTATATAAGGTAACTGAAAAAGGAATGAAGTTTTTGGAAGAAAACATTGCATCTGCAAAAAGTACTAGATTAAAACTTCATGAAGAAGAAAAGAAAATTGTAAAGCAAGCTGTAATACTAGCAGCTGGTAAAGCTGAAGAATTTGGAAAGCCAGTAGGAATGCTTGAAATTGAAGATATTAAATTAATTGATAGGACTTTAAATATTTTAAAAGAAAATGGAATAACTAAAATTGTTATTGTAACAGGTTATGAAAGTCAATACTATGAAGAACGTTTTAAAAATAGCAAAAACATAACTTTAGTAAAAAGTGATACTTATAAATGGACTGGAACAATGCATTCATTATCACTGGCTAAAGATTATATTGATGATGACTTTTTACTTGTTGAAAATGACTTGATTTTTGACAAAAAAGCTATTAAGGAATTAGCAGAAAGTGAAAATCGCGATTGTATACTTTTCACAAATGAAAGTGGATCTGGAGATGAAGCTTTTGTTGAAATAAGAGATAATCATTTATTTAAGATGTCTAAGGATATTCATCAATTTAATAGAATTGATGGAGAAATGATTGGACTTACTAAAATTTCTTACAAATTATACAGTATGATGCTTGAAGAGTTTAAAGGAAATGTTAATCCTTATTTAAATTATGAATATGTACTTTTAGATGTAGCTAGAAATTATAATATTGGTTTTGTTAAGATAGATGACCTTGCTTGGGGAGATGCAGATACTAATAAGGAATATGAAAAGATTAAAAATTATCTTTATCCAACTATAAGAAGAAGAGAACTCAGTTATGAAATAGATAATATAAAGACCATTATTCGCGATGCTTTAAAAGTCAAGGATGAAGATATTACAGAAGTTGAACCAGCTGGTGGAATGACAAATAAAAATTATAAAATATGTGTTAAGGGCATGAGATATATATTAAGAGTTGCAGGAACTGGTACAGAACAAATGATAAATAGAAATACAGAGATGTTTAATTCTGCAATTGCTTCAGAAAAAGGATATAATGTTGAAGTACCTTACTTTAGTCTTGAAACTGGAGTTAAAATATCTAAGTTTATAGAAAATGCAGAAACATTAACACATAGAAGCGTCAAAAAGGAAGATAACTTGAAACAAACTACTGGTATTTTAAGAGATTTACATGAATCAACTGATTTCCATATGGATAATGAGTTTAATATGTTTAGAGAACTTGAAAAATATGAGAATATTTTAAGAAAAGATAATGGAGACTTTTTTGAAGATTATGATGAAGTAAGAGTAAAAGTAATGGCTCTTGAAGAAGAATTAAAAGTTTGCAAAAGAGTATTTGTACCATCACATAATGATTTAGTTTCTGAAAATTTAGTTAAAGATACGGACGGTAGAATTTATTTGATTGATTGGGAATATAGTGGCGTTAACGATGATATGTGGGATTTAGCAGCACTATCTTTAGAAAATGAATTTTCAGAAGATGATATTGAATTAATGTTTAGATTATATTTTAATGGAAGAGAAGCAGATAAAAATTCAAGAAGAAGACTATTAATTCATCAAATATGTCAAGATACTTTATGGGCAGTTTGGACGTTAATTAAAGAAGCAGAAGGCGATGATTTTGGTACTTACGGGATAGATAGATATAATAGAGCTAAAGAATATTTAAAGAAACTTTAATATAGATACCAACGTGAAAAGCAGACTTATGTGGTATCCTGCCGAAATAAGGAGCATGCTTTTATTCCTAATGAAACACTTCGCAAAACATGCTCCTTATTTCTAGTTGGGTATATTTTCGTGGATAAGTATAACTTAGAAATTAAGTATGTATTCAATTTCGGCGGATATACGCATAAGTATGATTTCCACTGCGGGCATCTATATAAAATAAAACTGAAATAATATCTTTAGATAAGGAATGATTTTAATTAGCTGTGAGGAGAAGATAATAAATGAGAGCAATTTTAATGGCAGCAGGGATGGGGACTAGGTTAAGACCTTTAACTTTGAATACTCCAAAGTCTTTAATAGAAGTTAATGGAATGTCTCTGCTTGAAAGACAAATAATAAATTTAAAAGAAGTTGGAATTGATGAAATTATAGTATTAACAGGTTATTTACATGAAAAATTTGATAACCTGGTTAAAAAATATAATTTGATCAAAGTAATTAATGACAAATATGATGTTTATAACAATATCTATACTATGTATCTAGTCAGAGAATATCTTGAAGATGCTTATGTGATTGATGCAGATCAATACATAACACGAAATTTCCTACCTAAAGAAATGCCAAGTACATCAGTTTATTATTCTGCTTGTAAGGAAAATATTACGGGTGAATGGATATTAAAATACGATGAACAAGGTAAAGTATATAGAATAGATATTGGAAAAGAAGGAGACAAACCTAACTACATAATGTCTGGAGCATCTTTCTGGAGTGCAAAAGATGGAAGACTAATAGGCAAAAAAGTTCAGGAAGCTGTTGAAGCTAATAATTCTATGGATATATATTGGGATAATATTGCTGTGGAGAATTTTAGTGATATGGATGTTTATATTGAAAAAATTGATTCAAACGATATATTTGAAATAGACTCACCTGAAGATCTAGAATATCTCAAAAGAACACTAAAAATTTAAATATATTATACACCGATAAGAATACTATGATGTAATAAACATCATAGTATTTTTTATTGATAGTTATGTATAGCTATATGTACTATTTAATGTTTATTTTCTAATGAGGGCAGGAGTGATTTCTTTCATAGCTTAAATTTAGTACATTAGAATGATCAGTCTTAAAAATAGGTTTTGCTCTTGAAGAAGTTATTTGATTCAAAATGGGAGTTTTTCTAGTGTGTACCCTAAGATATAGCGCTATGATTTTGTTAGATAATTTGAAAATTTTCTTGTTTATTTTTAATTTTTTTTCTGAGGTTACATAATCCCAATTTGTTTCATAAAAGGTCTTAGAAAATTTACATATATTATTTATTCCTAAAAAATTCAAATTTTTTTCCAATATTTTGGTAGAATGAAATAATCCAGCGCCTGCCGAAGTAGACATGACTAAACCAATTTTATTTTTCATAAAAGAACTCTTGTTTTTCTCAATAGATTTATAATGTAAATACTTTAAAAATAATTTCATATGATCTGTAATATCACAGTTTAATACTGGGCATGCAAGAATAATTAGATCAGATTTCTCCAATGAATCAGCAATATAGGCAGTGTAGTCCAAATGGAGAAGTGTACTAGCATGAGATGGAAAATCACCATCAAATGGCAGTGAGTCTTTTGATAAAAAAAATTCTGTGACTTTAATACTCATAGTAACACTAAGATTACTTAATAAAAGTTGAACACAATTATAAGTATTTGCTTTTCTAACAGTCCCATAAATAACAGTTACATTCATAAAGATCATCCTTTCATAGTATAGATATCTTTAAATTCAGAGATATGATTTCTTAAATATATAATTTCTTTATCGGTTGGTAGTTCACATTTAGAAAACATTAAAAATACTGGAGAATAAAATTGAAGAGCTAATGTATAAGGATCTTTTTCTATTAAGATATTCAAATTAATTAGATTTTTAAATATAATTGTTTGAAAAGTTAGTATGTCATCAATAAAGAGTTTATTATACAAAGTTGCTATTTTAGAGTTATTAAACTGCTCTATTGTAAGCAATTTTCTAAACTTAACTATATACTCATCTTCTAAAAAAAGCTTAAATATAGTTAAACTTTTCTTGAAAAATTGTTCATCAGATAACCATTCTATTTGACTATTAATAATATCATCTTGATTATTATCCATATTCATATAATAAAAAAAATTGTGCACATATTTTGAATACGTCTCAATTATAGTATAAAAAATTTCATGTTTACTTTTAAAATGATTATAAATAGAGCTTGCCTTAATTCCAACTGCTTTAGCAATATCTCTAACAGATATTGAATCAAAGCCTTTTGTTGAAAAAAGATTTAATGATTCATAGATAATCTTTTCCTTTGTATTCATAAAAACTCCTTCTCAAAATATTATTAATTAGTATATAGAGTTTGGAAAATACTTAAAAATACGGTAATAATACAATATTAGTTTCAAACTAACAATCGTTAGTTTGATTATACCCATTAATAACATAAAAGTCCATAAAATTGAAAAAATATATAAAATTGAAATGTAAATTGACAATAAATAGCGTAGAATGTACAATTGAAAAAGTAAAAAAGATAAGAGGATAAGTAATTTTAAATATCCTTACATTTATGGAGGCTAAACAAATGGCTAAATCAATTTCAAAAAATGCAATTTTTAAAGCAATGCTCAATTTATTTAATATAATTTTGCCAATACTCGTAATACCTTTAGTTAGTAGATCCTTTGGAGATGAATTATATGGCTACATGGGATATGGAGATTCCTTAACTGCATACTTTTTGATATTTGCAAGTTTTGGAATTTACCAATATGGTTTAAGAGAAATAAGTAAAGTTCGTGATGATAAAACTAAGCTCAGACAAACCTTTACCAGTTTATTTCTCTTTACAAGTCTTACTAATATTGTTGCATCAGCTGCATATATGATATTTGTAGCTATTTTTTATAAAAATGAACCATATTTTTATACATGCATAATTCTAGGATTTAACTTAGTTTTTAATACGTTTTATGTGGAATGGGTTAATGAGGCACTAGAAAATTATGACTTTATTGCTCTTAAGACAATGGTAGTTAGAATAATATATTCTGCATTAATTTTATTATTTGTGAGAGAAAAAGGAGACTTCCTATTTTATTTATATTTAGTTGTAGGCTTTAATTTCATAAATAATATAATAAGTTTTATATATGTTAAGAAGAGATTAAGGTTTGATTTTTCTGATTTACAATTTCTTAGACATGTTAAGCCAATGCTTTATGTTGTAATTCTTTCTAACACAGGAGTTTTATATACTCAACTTGATAAGATTATGTTAAAGGATAGTATAGGAGGGACTACAGCTGTTGGATATTATTATATGGCTCAAAGAATAATGCTAATAGTAAATACGCTACTCCTAACCATAATTCAAGTTACTATGCCAAGACTTTCTAATTACTTGGGAAATAATTCTAAAGAAGAATATTTAATATTATTAAAAAAGGTAATAAAGATATATTTCTTATTATTATTTCCAGCATCAATAGGTCTTCTATGTCTTTCTAAAGAAGCAATATATATTTTTGGAGGATCTAGTTTCTTGCCAGCAGTTCCAGTAATGATAGTATTTGCTATATATATGTTAAGTATTGGAGTTGAAGGCGTAATAGCTAATCAAATGATATACCTCCATGGAAAAGAAAAAGAGGATGCTATATTAGTTTTGATTGGTGGAGTTATTAATTTGATATTTAATGTGTTATTATCCATTACAGGAAATTTTAATATGGTAAGTGCTATAACAACCACTCTTATAGCTAATCTAATTGTAATAGCACTAGAATATAGAATGGTTAAAAAGGTTATAAAACTAGATATACATTTATTTGCATATGAAAACATTAAATATTTCTATTATTCATTAATATTTATCCCAATAACATTTGGAATAAAATTTGTTATATCAAATATATTTATTGCATGTGTAGTAGAAGTTTTAATATGTGGATTGGTTTATTTAGGTATACTTGTGATTACTAAAGATTTAGTGTTTTTTGAGTTGTTAAATAAAGTACTCGTAAAGTTTAAGCTTAAAAAACTATAAACCGATGGTTATGGTTAAGCTAATATAGATAACCACAGTGGAACTCATACTTATGCCTACATCCGCCGAAATTGAATACATATTTATTCCGTAGGACTGTGAAAATTTCGCTGGAAGCATTCTAAATGGGAGGTTGCACCCATTATAGTTTGCTCCAAACATAAAAGCTCACAGAGAAAGTTCGAAGAACGAAATATAAAATTTCGATTCTCACTTTTTGGACAAACTATAATGGAACAACCTGCCATTAAGTGGCTTCAACAGCTTATTTTCTAATGCCGCTTTCACAAACATTTATCCAATTTCTCTGTTTTTGTATACTCCTAAGTATAGTAAGTATTGAATATAATACCATGTATAAATACAACTTATGATGTGTTTATCTATATAAAAATTGAATTATTGGATTCTTAGAAAAAGAGAGTTAATTTCTTTTTCTAGGAATCTTTTTTTGAGTAAGAAATAATGCAGTTTCTGAAGCTGTAAAGTTAGTTAAATAACTTTTTATTATTTTTAATCTGAACGTATTGCTATGAACATTGAACAATGATAATATAAAGTTGTTCACAAAATGAACTTAAAAAAGTTGAACGAAGTTAGAGTAAATATATGTATAGTGAATATTTTTATGTACAAAATATAAATGATGATTTACTTGAAAAGACTGTAAGGCGTAAGGCTTTCATAAAGAAATTAAAAAGCGAAAATTATTATGCAATGAAAATAAGAATTATATTTTAGGAGGAATTTTTTATGACAAATAATAAAGGTAATTACAAAGTAGGTGTAATGAGTGGACTGACTTCTGCTATAACCTGGGGATTGGACACAGTTTTAATGGCAATAATACTTACAATGATTGTTAATAATACATCGTTACCAGAGAGTGCAGTGTTTTTAGCGCCGATTATAACAGCATTTTTTCATGATGCATTTTCAACAATATGGACATTGGTATTTCTTGCATCTAAAAGACAATTATCACCTCTAATTAAAGCAATGAAAACTAAGAGTGCTTTGTTTGTTGTTTTAGCAGCACTTATGGGTGGACCTGTTGGAATGACAGGATATTTACTTGCAGTAAAACTTATTGGACCATCTTATACTGCAATAATTTCATCATTATATCCAGCAGTTGGAGCAATTTTAGCATATTTTATATTAAAAGAAAAGATGAATAAGAAAGCTTGGCTTGGATTATTATTCGCAATTGCAGGTGTATGCATAATTGGATATTCATCAGGAGAAACTGGAATTAGTCTTGTAGGATTTTTATGTGCCTTATTGTGTGTATTCGGATGGGGTAGTGAATGTGTTATATGTGCATATGGAATGAAGGGTGATGAAGTATCTTCAGAATTTGCACTTCAAATAAGACAATTAACATCAACAATTGTTTATGGAGCTCTCATAATTCCAATTCTAGGCGGAATAGGACTTAGCGTTGATATTTTAAAGACAAGCGTAATTTATTGGATTGGTGCAACTGCACTCGCAGGAACAATATCATATTTATTTTATTACAAAGCAATTTATAAAATTGGTGCAACAAAAGCTATGGGTTTAAATATAACATATGTTGTTTGGTCAATTTTATTTGATATATTAATCAATGGAAATACAATGAGTTTGAAAACAATTGTATGTAGTATAATGGTTATAGGTGGAGTTTACTTTGTGGCAAAACCACCAGAAGAAGAACCAATTGAATCATCAATTAATGAATCAAGACTTGTAGATGTTGAGTAATATTAATGCATACTGATTCGTTAGTTTTTGAAAATAAGTAAATTAATATGAAAGTGTTAAATAAGTTATTGTTAATTAACAATGACTTATCTAGCACTTTTTTTATTATTATGATAAAGGTATGATATTTTGAATGTTAATTTAAAGATTAATTACAGATTTTCCACTTAAATTATAAATATATATATATAAAATAATTCAAAAGTTTGGTAAAATTAATATATAATTTGTATATTAATAGTTATAAGGGGGAATGTGAGTGAATATAAGAAAGAAATTTGTGATTTTTTCTATAATATTAGGGCTGGTTCCTGTCACTATTTCGACAAGTGTTAGCATCGCTCATTTCAACGCTAGAGATATAGAAATGATTAAGCAAAATGTTATAACAGAAGCTAATCACCAGTCAACTCATTTAGAATATTTCTTTGATGAAAATGTTAGTAATCTCAATATTATGTCAAAGATGTCAGCAGTAAAAGAGTTACTACTTGATTCAAATAATAAATTAAATATTGAAAACCAAAAAGATAATAGAGAAAAGTTAAATGAACTTTTTACTGATAGAATAAATGAGCAATTTTATTTGAGTATAGAATTACTCATTAACAAGGATGAAATTATAATTGCAACTAGTGATAATAAATATATAAATACAGAAATCATACTTTCTAGTGAAGAAATACAAAGACTAAAAAGTAATCAAGTTGTTGTATCAAACATTATAGAAAGAGAAACTTTTAATAAGGGGATTAAAAGTGCAATGATAATAAAACCAATATTCTCTGGAAATGAGTATCAAGGAGCTGTAATCAATGTAATAAATATGAATTACTTCAATAATGTTGTAAAAAGAATAGAGTTCTTTAAACATGGAAACGTGACAATAATGGATTCGAATGAAAAGATTGCAGCCAGCAGTAGTGAGAATGTTAGAGAAAGTAGTAATACAATCATTCACCCTAATAATTTATCTGAACAGTGTAATAATATAGACTTCAATAGTAATCCAAATGGAGTAATAGAGTATACTATAGATGGAATTGAGAAAATAGGATATTATTCAAGAATTAATAATACTGGATGGATAGTACTTAGTGGAACTGACTGGAATGAATTTAAGGAGCCTATTCATAAAAGTATAAGTAGTATAGTTATCTTTTCAATATTTATTTTGATAATTATAATGGTTTCTTATACATTTGCAATTAATCATTTCTCAAAACCAATCTATAAGTTGTTAGAAGTTATAAGAAAAATGAAACAAGGTGATTATAAAGAAAGATTTACATATGATAAAGACAATGAATTTGGAGAAATATCGACGGCTTTCAATGATTTAATAGATACTGTAGAAAAAAATAAAAAGTATATAGAAGATAAGAATCGAGACCTAGAATCGTTAACGTCCAATATACCAGGAGGAGTTCATCGTTGTAGAATAGAAAATGAAGAATTCTATTTTGATTTTTTAAATGGTGGTTGTTTGAATCTTTTAGGATATGAAAAGCATGAATTTAAAGAAATCTTTAATAAAAAATTAATTGATTTTGTTTTTAAAAAGGATCGTAAAAGAGTAGTTACAGAAATTAAAGAACAATTAAGTAAATCCAATAAATATACTGTAGAATATAGAGTTAAACGAAAAGATGGAAGTCTTATTTGGCTGCTAGATAATGGAAAGATGATTAAAAATAGAGATGGAAAATTGTTTACTTATAATGTAGCAATAAATATTACTAAAACTAAGATAACTCAAGAGAACCTTAGATTAAGTGAAGAACGTTATAGTATAATCATGTCTCAAACAGAAGATATAATTTTTGAATGGAATATTGAGGAAGACACTATTAGTTTTTCGGAAAATTGGGAAAAGAAATTTAATTACGAGCCAATTATATTTGATGTTAGCAAGAAAATATATCAAAGCAATCTGATTTATAAAGATGATGTTAAGAAATTGGGGGCAATGATAAATGATATTATATATGGAGACACATATAATGAAACTCAAATTAGATTTAGAAACAACAATGACAAATATATTTGGTGTAAAGTAAGAATAACGGCCATGTTTGATGAAAATGGTGATATATTTAAGGCTATAGGTGCAATAATTGATATTGATAAGGAAAAAATAGAAGCAGAGAAACTTATATTTAAAGCACAAAGAGATAGTTTGACCGGTTTATATAACAAAGGAACAGCTGAAAGTATTATTGAAGAATACTTGAAAAATGAAGGTTTAAATAATAAAGGGGCATTATTTATGATAGATGTTGATTATTTTAAGGCTATTAATGACAACTTAGGACATTTAGCTGGGGACTTTGTTTTATCTAATATTTCTTCAATGCTTTTAGAAGTTTTTAATGAAAATTCTATTATTGGCAGGATAGGAGGAGATGAATTTATTGTATTTTTAAAGAATATAGATTCAGAAGAATTCTTATATAAAAAGGCTGATGATTTAGTGAATGGGTTTAGAACAGATTTTGTAGGAGAAACAAAAGACTATAAAGTATCAGGTAGTATAGGGATTGCGAAGTTCCCGGAGCATGGTAAGACATATAAAGAACTTTTTGTAAATGCAGATGAAGCGGTATATTTAGCTAAAAATAAAGGCAGAGATAATTATTGTGTCTTTGGGGATATTTAAGAAATAAAGATGACAATGGCAAAAGTAGTAAGCAAAACAAGGAAATGAAGTATAAAGAGTTGTAATAATTTTTGATTATTATAACTCTTTATTTATATGAACATAGATAAATTGTTATTAATATGATAATATTTTATTTAGAAGAAATACATAAATCTAAAATTTCTAATGCAATATTATAAAAAGTAAATATTTAACGCAGACACGGAGGGGATTAGTTGGTAAAGAGAATTGATTTAATAGCTACAAAACTTAAAGAACTAGGGGAATTTAATAAAGAAGGAGTTTCAGCATCGTATATTGCAGAAGAATTAAATCTTAACAGAGCAAATGTAAGTAATGACTTAAATAAGTTGGTGAATGATGGAAAGGCAATTAAGACAAAAGGAAAACCAACATTGTTTATACCTGTACTTGAAGAAAACGTTGTCTCAGAGGTATCAACTATAAATAAGTTTTCAGAATTAAATCCTAGCTTATATTCAGCTATTGAGCAGGCGAAAGCAGCTATATTATATCCACCTAATGGAATGAATATGTTGTTACTTGGTGAAACAGGAGTTGGAAAATCAACTTTTGCTTCATTAATACATAGATATGCTATTGAAATGAAGATAAATAATTTAGAAGGTCCATTTATAACATTTAATTGCGCAGATTATGCCAATAATCCTCAACTTCTACTGGGACAATTATTTGGCGTAAAAAAGGGTGCATATACAGGTGCGGAAGCTGATAAGGTTGGGTTGTTAGAAAAAGCAGAAGGTGGAATTTTATTTTTAGATGAAGTTCATAGACTGCCAGCTGAAGGTCAAGAAATGTTCTTCACATTTATGGACAAGGGGGTATATAGGAGACTTGGAGAAACTGAAAGTGAGAGACATGGAAATGTGCTCATAATAACAGCAACTACTGAAGATCCCAATACAACGTTGCTTAAAACTTTCACTAGAAGAATTCCTATGGTAATAACAATACCAACCTTAAGAGCTAGAGGTATGGAGGAAAGATTCAATCTTATAAAACAATTTATGATGGAAGAGTCAGGAAGACTTGGACAAAGTATTAAGGTGTCCATAAACTCTATAAAAGCATTTTTGTTTTACGATTGTGAAAATAACGTGGGACAACTGAGGGCGGATATACAACTTGCTTGTGCTAAAGCATATGCAGATTTCTTATCAAATAGAAAAGATGAGATAAAAATAAGTAGTTTAGATTTACCATCATATATAAGAGAAGGTCTTTATAAGGAAATAGAACATAGAAAGCTTTGGACTAAGCTTATTGATATAAATAAAAGATATTGCATATTTAATAAGGATGAGCAAGGAGTAATATTTGAAGAACGTACAAATGATGAGAATATTTATGAAATGCTAGATTTAAGAACGAGAGAGCTTAAAAGAGAAGGAATAAATGGTATAGAACTTGAAGCTGAAATAGAACGAGATATAGGGGACTACTTCAAGAAATATATGAATGATTTTAACGATAAAGTTGATGTTACTAATATAAAAAATATTGTTGAAGATGATGTTATGAAGGTAATAGAAGAAGTTATTATGTTTTGTGAAGAAGAACTTGGAATAAAGTTAGATAAAAAAATTTATTATGGATTAGCAGTTCATATTAGTAATTCAATAGATAGAATGCGAAGAAATAGGAAGATTATAAATCCAAAATTAAATAGTATAAGAGAAGAGTATGAAAAGGAATTTAATGTTGCATTGGATGCTTTAAAGATAATAGACATAAAACTTGATATAGATATGCCAATTGATGAAGCTGGATTTATAACTATGTTTTTAAGCTATAATTATGAAAATATAAAAAACAAACAAAATGATGTCAGAGTAATAATAATAGCTCATGGTGTAAGTACAGCAACTTCAATGGCAGATGCCGTAAATAGTCTTCTTGGAACAAAGAATGTTATTGGGATTAATGCACCTATAGAAGAAAAGCCTAAAAATATACTAGAAAAGACTAAAGAATATATAAGAGAGCATGAAATAAAATCAGATATATTATTTTTGGTAGATATGGGTTCACTTACAACCTTTGGCAAAGAGATAGAGAATTTATTTAATGTAAAAACTAGAACGATACCATTAGCTAGTACTCTTCATGCTTTAGAAGCAACTAGAAAATCAATGATTGGATATTCTTTGGATGAAATATATAGGGAAACTCTAGAGGTTAATAACTTATATGATAATGATATTTTAGATTATGAACCCGAGGAAGAAGAACGGAAGTTAGCAATAGTAACTGTTTGTACAACTGGTGAGGGTGGAGCTAAAACAATGAAATGCTTATTAGAAGAAAAATTAACCTTTGATAAAAATTTAATGGAAATAGTTCCCTTGAATTTTATAGGAAAAGAAAATATATATGAAAGAATAGAAAAACTAAAAAGAAAATATTCATTGGTTTGCTTTGCCGGTCCATTTGAATTAGATGTAAATTATCCACAATTTATGTTAGATGATATTATGGAAGGGACCTGCATTAATGATATTCAAAAACTTATTGATGTAGAGAAAACTTATATAAAGATGGAAGAAACCTTAGAACGTCAATTAAAGAATATTGATGGGGCAATGGTGTTAAAAGATATAAAGAAGTTTAATATAAATATTACTGAAGCTTTAGATGTGAATATAAGTACTAATATTCTGATTGGAATTACTTTCCATATAGCTTGTATGATAGATAGACTTAAGGAAAAAGTAATTATAGATGAATTTGAAGGGAAAGAAGATTACATAAAAGACAATTTTAATTTATATAGAATAGTTAAGAATGCATGTGCATCTCTAAATACTAAATATTCAATTATTATTTCAGATGATGAAATATGCTGTTTGATGAATTTTTTTAATAATAAAATATAAATAAAGGACTAAAATAAAATTTATTTGTATTTTTTTATATAAATACAAATAATAAAACACATGAGCAATGTGTTTTGAAAGGTTTTTAAAAAGTAAAACACATTGATGCTTTTTAAAAACCCTTTCTTTTTTCTATAAAGCATTGAAAATACTAGGCTAAGCTTATTGAATAAATTAATTTGTTTTTAAGTTAAAGTTGGCATGATTATTGCTTTATATATAAGTATAAGCAAATTAAAACAAACTTAATAAAACAACTTATAAAGATTGAAGAAATTGTACAAATGAAAAAAAGCTAAAGAAAAGATAAGGTAGTCTAAGAAAGGAAAATTATCATGAAAAAAATTACATTGATTTGTGGAGTGGGAATGTCAACAAGTCTGTTAGTCTCAAAGATGGAAGAGGTAGCTAAAAATAAAGGAATAAACGTAGAAATAAGAGCTACAGCAGAAGGAAAATTTCGAGAATATGAAAACGATACAGATGTATTATTACTAGGACCGCAAGTTGGATATTTATTAGATAAATTTAAAAAAAAGTATGCTGAAACGGGAATTAAAATTTCAATAATAGATAGTGTAGACTATGGAATGATGAATGGAGAGAAAGTATTAGATTATGCTTTAAACATGTAATAGGAATTTTAGAAGGTAAATAAAGATAATAATATTTTAATAATTTGAAGTGAGGGATTTAATATGGATGAATTTGAAATGGCAATTATGAATATTATAATTAACGCTGGAGATTGTAAAAATCATGCGTACATGGCGCTTAATAATGTAAATGAAGGAAAATATGAAGAAGCTGATAAAGAATTAGAATTAGCAAATGATGCATTAGGCAAAGCTCATGATAGTCAAACAATGTTTCTTCATAAAGAAGCAAATGGCGAAAAAATAGATATGTCAGTTTTATTCGTACATGCACAAGATCATTTAATGACAGCAATAACAGAAAAGAATTTAATTGAACAAATAATTGAACTAAGAAAAATTGTAAATACTTTGGTTAAATAAAAACTAGAGACTAAAGAGATACTTAAAATAATGTTTATAATTAAATATAAATTAAATAAATATAAAATTATTATAAATTTAAGGAGGAATAAATTATGATAAAAATTAGATTATTTTGTGCAGCAGGGATGTCAACAAGCCTTTTGGTTAATAAAATGGTAGCTGCAGCTAAAGACAAAGGAATAGAAGTTGATATAGAAGCTTTTCCAGAAGGACAAATGGATAAACATCTAGATAATGTAAACGTTGCGTTACTAGGACCACAAGTTGGTTATACATTATCAAAGGCAAAAAAAATATGTGAACCTAAAGGAATTCCAGTAGAGGTAATACCAATGGTTGATTATGGAATGATGAATGGGGCAAAGGTTTTAGATTTTGCATTAAAACTAGCAGGAAAATAAAAAAATTAAATTTCTTAAAAGACTTATTTTAGTTAACAAATTTTCATGTGAATTGTAAAAACGTTCAATCTCTTAATTCACATGAAAACTTGAAACTTTAAGTAATATAATAATCAGAAATAGGCTTTCATAATTATTATATTTATATTATACCAAATTTATAGAAAAATTCATATTATATAAGGGGGAATTATTATGTCATCATTCGGAACTACTATGAACGAAAAAGTAATACCAGTAATTATGAAATTTGTCGGGTTAAAAGGAATTATTGCTTTAAAAGACGGTATTTTGTATACATTACCTATAATTATGGTAGGATCAGTATTCTTATTACTTGCACAAATTCCTTACCCACCATTTAATGATTGGATGGCTAGTATGATGGGTCCAGGATGGACAGAACCATTAATGCAAGCTTATAATTCTAGTTTCGCTATAATAGCAATGGTTGCAGTAGTGGGAATAGCATACACTTATGCTCAAAACGAAGGGCATGAACCATTATCATCAGGAGTTATAGCTCTTGTAGTATTTCTACTCACAATGAATGCTTTTGTTGTGACTAAAAGTGGAGAAATAGTAAGTGGCGTTATTAACAAAGATTTTATTGGCGGAAAAGGTATGGTTACAGCTATTATTATCGGTTTAGTTGTAGGTGCAATTTATTCATGGTTTATGGCTAGAAAAATTACAATTAAAATGCCAGCAGGTGTGCCACAAGGGGTTGCAAATTCATTTGCAGCATTAATACCAGCAGCAGTTATAATTACAGGTGCAACAGTACTTTATGCAGTTTTAAAATATGGAATGAATACAACATTTATTGAATTAATATATAAAGTAATACAAACACCTTTGCAAGGAATATCAGACTCTTTAGGTGGAGCTTTGTTTATGTCATTCTTAATTCCTTTCTTATGGTGGTTTGGTGTACATGGATCAACAATTGTAGGTGGTGTAATGACAGGAATATTAACATCAAATACATTAGAAAATCAATCTATACTTCAAAGTGGAAAAGCACTTACAGTAGCAAATGGTGGTCATATAGTAACACAACAATTCTTGGATAATTTTGTTAGTATGACAGGTGCAGGTGTAACAATAGGACTTGTATTATGTATGATAATACTTGGAAAATCAGCACAAAGTAAAGAATTAGGTAAATTAGCTGTAGTGCCAGCATGTTTCAATATAAATGAGCCAGTTACATTTGGAACACCAATAGTAATGAATCCATTTATGGCAATACCATTTATAATTACTCCAATGGTAACAAGTTTAATTACTTATTTATCAATTGCTTCAGGTTTAGTTCCATTATTTACAGGAGTAATGGTTCCATGGACAACTCCACCAGTAATTTCAGGATTAATATTAGGTGGACCAAGAATGGCTTTATTACAAATTGTAATTATGGCAATATCATTCTTTATTTACTTACCATTCTTTAAGAAACAAGATGCTATAAATGTTGCAAATGAAAAAGCAGCAGCATTAAATGCATAAGGTTAGTAAATAAGAATAGAAAGCAAATAATAAATTGGATGATTTATTCTTTGTATAATTAGCTAAACCCAGTATTTCAAAATGCATATATGCAAAAGAAATACTGGGTTTACTTATTAAAAACTATTAGATTATAAGGGTAGGGCGTTTAAAATTATGAAGAAATTTGTAAAAAGTACTTTTGAAACAGAAGTTTCTATTGGATAAATATCAATAATAATTTTAGAAGAGGGGTAAAAAATGAATAAAAATTTAAAGAAAATATCGTTAATAACATCAATGCTTTTGCTTGTAACAGGAACAACTGTTTCAGCAGCTACAGTAACTAATACTATTAATGTAGAACCAAAGTATACAACAGTAACAGAAGGCTTTGACTGGGGCCCTGCTATTACTAAAGTTACTCTTAATATGAATACAACATTAAAGGAAGGTTCAGTATCTGCTAAAACATTTAATGTCAAGTCTGAAAGAAAATATAATGGAATTGATTGGACGAAGTTAGGGACTTCAGCAAATCCAACGTATATCTATATGGATTATGACAAAATAGTTGATAGAGTAGTAACGGATGCATATGTTTCTGATGAAAATGGAAATAAAGCAGCAGTTGGAGAATATGTGACAATTGAAATGAAGGTAGGTCCAAATTTAGCAGAAGGTTCACCATTTGATTATGATCTAAAAAGTGGATTAAATAAATATGTTAATACTTCATATATTATTTCATTAAATAAAGATGAAAAGATTTTAAATAAAGACTCAGTTAATGTTTTAATAACTGCAACTAATGCAAATGATAAAGCGGGAAATAAAACACTTATTTCAGATGATTTTGATTTAAATGGAGTATCTTCATATAAGGACGGTAAATATGGAGATATTACTTTACATTATGCTTCTTATGCACCTAAAGAAGACAACAAAAAGAATCCTTTAGTTATTTGGCTGCATGGAGCTGGCGAAGGTGGTGCAGATCCTACAATTTCAATAACAGGAAATAAAGCTGTTAATCTTGCTACAGATAAAATACAAAATATTTTTGATGGAGCATATATTTTAGCACCACAATCGGATACTATGTGGATGAATGATGGAACAGGAGCTTATACAAAAGATGGTACATCAAAATATACTAAATCATTAATGAACTTAATTGATAACTATGTTAAATTCCATCCAGATATTGATACAAGCAGAATATATATTGGAGGATGTTCTAATGGAGGGTTTATGACAATGAATATGATCATGAATTATCCAAAATATTTTGCAGCAGCATATCCAGTTTGTGAAGCGTATAGCGATGTTTGGATTACAGATAATATGTTAAACGGAATTAAAGATTTGCCAATTTGGTTTACTCAAGCAGCAACAGATAAAACTGTAGCACCAGATAAGCATACTATTCCGACATACAAGAGATTAATTGCTTTAGGTGCAAAAAGTGTACACTTTAGCTATTTTGATAATGTAAGTGATACTACGGGATTATATAAAGATGCTAATGGAAAAGCATATGAATACAATGGACATTGGTCATGGATTTATACTTTAAACAATGAATCTATAAAGGATTTTGATGGTTCAAATGTTAAGTTGAATGGAAAAGATACAACTATTATGGAGTGGCTAGCAAATCAAAGTAAATAGAATCACAATAAAATAATGATTAAACATATAAAAGGTTATTTTATAAAATAGGGGGAATACTCAATGAAGAAATTTATAAAACCATTTATTAGTATGCTAACACTATGTACACTTTTGACGATTACAACAAATGTAAAGGCAGTAGAATTAAATACGGATAATAAAAATAATTCTATTGAAAAATTAGAAGCTTATGCTCCAACTAGTGATTTTGGAAATAAAGTTCAGTCAATAAAAATAACAGTGAAGAATGGTTCGAGTTTAGATTTAAAGTCAAGTGATTTCCATATTGAATTTCCTAAACTAGTTAATGAAGTTACTGAAATATCAAAACAGCCAATTAAAGATATTAAAATTGAAGGAAATGTAATTACACTAGTATTTGATGCTTTTGTATATAATCAAAAGTTTAATATAGTATGTGATTCTAAATCAGAACTTAATTTTGATAAAGATAGTATTAAATTTAACCTAGGAGATGCAGATAAGTTTGAAAAGAGAAAATATGAAGGAACATATACTACAGAGACATTAAATTATCGTTTATTTGCGCCTAAAACAACTGAGAAAACACCTTTAGTATTGGTTCTTCATGGAGGTGGAGAAATTGGAAGCGATAATGAAGCTCAATTAGTAGCTAATGATATGGTAACAGGATTTGCTTCAGATACTGAGCAAGCTATTAATAAAGCTTATGTTGTAGGACCACAATTACCAGCAGAACTAAAAGTAAATGTAGCTACCACTGGTAAAAAGGGATGGAATGAAGAAAAAGTGAAATCAGCTTTAATTGAAATTATTAAAGGCTTAGAAAAAGAATATCCTAATATAGATGAATCTCGTATTTATGTAACAGGAGCATCAATGGGATCAATGGGAACATGGGGGTTAATTACTTCATATCCAGATTTTTTTGCAGCAGCGATGCCTGTATCTGGCCAAGGAGATATATCATTAATGGAAAAAGTGAAGAACTTACCTATTTGGGCATTTCATGCAACAGATGATCCTGTAGTTCCAATGTATGGGCAAAAGGATCAATATAAATATAATAATAATATTATAGGGACAAAAACATTAGTTTATAGATTAAAAGAATTAGGTAGTAATGTTATGTTTACAGAATATTCATCAAAAGATATGTTAAATGCTGGAGTACCAGTAAACGAAAATGTTGTATATAACCATTTTGCATGGGTACCAACTTATAATAATCAAAATGCTATAAATTGGTTGTTTAGTCAAAAAAAATAAATTAATTTAAAGGAGGTTATAAAATGATTTATAAAATCATTTTGTAACCTTTTTTATATCTATATTTTAAGAAATGAGGTTAAAACACATTGTTTTATAAAAAAACAAATAACTAAAAGTAGAACGTGTCACTAAAATTCAAAAACCAAAGTAATTGCTTATTTTCTGTGATATCTTTAGGTAAAGGATTACTTAGATCAATTAACAGTTTAGGATAAAAGCCTATGGGCTTTTAATTCATAACTTATAACTGATTAAAAACTGATTAAAAATTGAGGGAGGAAATAAGATATGAAAAAGGAAAAAATCAAAATAGTTACTATTGGTGGAGGGTCAAGTTATACTCCTGAATTAATTGAAGGATTTATAAAAAGAAAAGATGAAGTACCTATTAAAGAATTATGGCTTGTTGATATTGAAGATGGAAAAGAAAAACTAGAAATTGTTGGAGCTATGGCTAAAAGAATGGTTAAAGCTGCTGGACTTGACTGGAAAGTTATTTTAACTTTAAATAGAAGAGAAGCACTTAAGGACGCAGATTTTGTATCAACTCAATTTAGAGTAGGTCTTTTAGATGCAAGAATAAAGGATGAGAGAATTCCTTTAAGTCATGGAATAATTGGACAAGAGACTAATGGTGCTGGTGGTATGTTTAAAGCATTTAGAACAATTCCAGTAATTTTAGACATAATAGATGATATGAGAGAATTGTGTCCTGATGCATGGCTTGTCAATTTTACAAATCCATCAGGCATGGTAACAGAAGCTGCTATTAAATATGGTGGATGGGATAGAACAGTTGGTTTATGTAATGTTCCAATTAACTGTGTAGAAGATGATGCTAAGAAGCTTGGAGTACCTTCAAGTGAACTGTTTTATAAGTTTGCAGGATTAAATCACTTCCATTACCATAGAGTATGGGACAAAGAAGGAAATGAAAAAACTGCTGAAGTAATTGATAAATTATATGATCCAGCACAAGCAGAAGAAAATAAGGATGCTGGAGTTGCTAATATTAAAGATATTAAGTTTAATTATGAACAAATTAAGGATTTGGGAATATTACCTTGTCCATATCATAGATATTATTATGTTACAGATGATATGTTAAAATCTGAACTTGAAGAATTTGCAAAAGGTGAAACTAGAGCAGAAGTAGTAAAGAAAACAGAAGCTGAATTGTTTGAATTATATAAGGATCCAAAACTTGATTATAAGCCAGAGCAATTAACTAAGCGTGGTGGAACTCATTATAGTGATGCTGCATGTGAATTAATTGCTTCAATTTATAATGACAAGAGAACTACTATGGTAGTTAGTACAAAGAATAATGGAGCTTTAGAGGATCTCCCATATGATTCTATAGTGGAAGTTTCAAGTATAATAACATCACATGGACCAGAACCAATTAACTTTGGAAAATTTGATCCAGCAACAAGAGGAATGGTTCAAATAATGAAGGGAATGGAAGAAACAACAATTTCAGCAGCAGTTACAGGAAATTATAATAAAGCTCTTCATGCATTTACAATAAATCCATTAGTTCCAAGCGGTGAGATTGCAAAAGAATTGTTAAATGAAATGTTATTAGCACATAAAAAGCACTTACCTCAATTTAAAGATATAATAGAAAAATTAGAAAATAAATAATTATTGAAGGGTGAGAGTATGAAGGGGTATGCAAAAAAAGCAATTAATAAGTTTTTAACTATGAGCATGGTATTAATTTTTGTATTTGTTTTTATGATAAATGGTCAAGTTAAAGCAACTACTTTACAATTATCAGAACGTGAGAAAATAAATGCTGAACTTTCTATGAAAGCAGCAACAGAAGGTATGGTGCTTTTAGAAAATAAGAACAATGCACTTCCAATTGAAACAAAAGGTAAAATAGCTTTATTTGGTGGAGGAGCATATGAAACTATAAAAGGTGGTACTGGTTCAGGAGATGTTAATCAAAGATATACCGTATCTGTATATGAAGGCTTTAAAAATGCAGGATATGAAGTTACAAGTGAAAAATGGATTGATAATTATGTAAAGTTATGGAATGAAGGCAATGCAAATTTCAAAAAGGACTGGATGAACAGCTTTACATTTCCAGATACCGAAGTGACAGATGAAGACATCAATACTGCTAAATCAGGAACAGATACAGCAGTTTATGTAATATCAAGAATTTCAGGAGAAGGAAAAGATAGAAAAGCAGAGAAGGGAGATTATTACTTAACAGATACAGAATACAATAATATAAAAAAGATGTCAGCATCTTTTAAAAATAGTATTGTTGTTCTTAATGTTGGAGGAATAATTGATACATCATTATTTAAGGAAATAGAAGGACTTGACTCAGTGCTTCTTATGTCTCAAGGAGGAATGGAAGGTGGAACAGCGCTTATTAAAGTGCTAAATGGTGAAGTTACGCCTTCAGGAAAACTTACTGATACATGGGCAGTCAATTACAATGATTATCCATCTTCTAAAACATTTAGTAGTAATGATGGAGATAGTAAACAGGAAGATTATAATGAGGGCATATATGTTGGATATCGTTATTTTGATACATTTGGAATAGCTCCTGCATATGAATTTGGATATGGTTCATCTTATACTACTTTTGATACAAAAGTTGAAGCTGTAACTGCTGATAAAGATAAGGTAACAGTTAAGGCAAAGGTAACAAATACAGGTTTAAAGTATTCAGGAAAAGAAGTTGTTGAAGTATATTTTTCCGCTCCTAAAGTTAATATAGAAAAGCCATATCAAGAATTAGCATCATATGTAAAGACTGATACATTGGCGCCAGGGCAAAGTCAGATTGTTACAATAAGCTACAATACAAGTGATATGTCTTCTTATAATGAGAAAAAAGCAGCTTATGAAATGGAAAAAGGCAGCTACTATATACGTGTAGGTAATAGTTCTAGAAATACACATGTTGGAGCAGTATTGAACTTAGATGAAAGTGTTGTAACAGAGCAATTAAGTAACCAGCTTGAACCAGATAAAAGGATAAATACTTTAACTAATATAGGGGAAAAACCTTATACTTATGATTCAGAAGAAACTGAAATTGCAAAAGCACCAGTAATTAAACTGTTAGCAAATGAATTGAATTTGAAAGATGGTAATAATGCTTCTAAATATGATGATGAAAAAGTTACTACCTATGTACCAAGTACTATTACTGATGAAGAAATAGGAAAGCTTTCTAGAGATGGCAGCTATAAACAAGAAATTAAAAAAGTAGATGTAAAAGAAAATGCAAAATTATTGGATGTTTATAATAATAAGATAACTATGGAACAATTTGTTGCAGGAATGTCTAATGATGAGCTGGCTGAAATTGTAAATGGAGTAGGAATGACAGCGAGTGAAGCAAATGATCAGGCAAAAAAAGGTGCAGCAGGACAAACTACAGGAAAATATTATGAAAAGTATGGTATTCCAGAAATTATACTAACAGACGGACCAGCAGGAATAAGAATTTCTCAATCTTATGAAGATAAAGATAAAAATAAACATTATCAATATTGTACAGCATGGCCTATAGGATCTGATTTAGCACAAACTTGGAATACTGATGTAGTAAAAAGTGTTGGAAAAGCTATTGGAGAAGAAATGCTTGAATATGGAATGACTTTATGGCTTGCACCTGGAATGAATATTCATAAAAATCCACTTTGTGGACGTAATTTTGAATATTATTCAGAAGATCCTTATTTAACAGGAACTATGGGGGCAGCAGCTACAAAAGGAGTACAGTCTAAACCAGGCATTGGGGTAACAATAAAACATTTTGCGTCTAATAACCAAGAAAATGACAGAACAAGTGAAAACAATACAGTTTCAGAAAGAGCACTCAGAGAAATTTATTTAAAAGGTTTTGAAATTGCAGTTAAGAATGCGAAGCCTATGGCTATTATGACATCTTATAACAAGCTTAATGGAAAATATACTGCTGCAAATCATGACTTATGTACAGATATTCCAAGAGGAGAATGGAATTTTAAAGGTCTTATAATGACTGACTGGTTATCTGGTGCAGATCCAATTGAATCAATGCACGCTGGAAATGACTTAATAATGCCAGGCTGGGATAAAACTTCATTAACTTCAGGCTTAACTAAGGTTATAGAACCACAATTTGAAAAAGATGGATATGTTAAGGTATCAAAGGCTTTTGATTTTGTAACTTTCAGCATGAAAAATGTAGAATCATGGAACAACTTTATTTTAGATCCAAATGGTAAAGATACTGCAATTACTAAAGTAGCTGCAGGAGTTGAGCTTAATCCATCTGTAAAAGAAACAGAAAATGAAGGGTTAGCAGAAGTTACAACAAATCAAGATGGAACAAAGACAGTTACTTATAAAGGAAGATATGATGAACCTAAATTATATTTAGGAGATCTTCAAAGATCTGCTATAAGAGTTTTAAACACAATTATGCAGTCTACACAATTTAAAAATATGCACAAATAAAAAAAGCAGCTATGCTGCAACTAAGATCATTTCACCAATAAAAAAAGCGCGAAGCGCATATAAGAACATCTCACAGCTAAAAAAGTGCGAAGCACAATACGGAACTTTTCTGCAATTAAGAACATTTAGGATGGAATTACTGATTAAAAAGTGATGCTCCAAAAGTGAGAGTCAAAATTTTATATTTTAGTTCTCGAACTTTCACACAGTAAATTTTATATTTGGATATCAGAACTTTCTCTGTGAGTTTCATCCTAAATCATTCATCATTAATAAAGAAAGTGAGGAATAAAAATGTTAAATAATAAATTTGAAGGATTTTCAAAGGATTTTTTATGGGGAGGAGCAACAGCGGCAAACCAATTTGAAGGTGGATATAAGGAAGGCGGAAAGGGGCTTAGTACTTCAGATGTTATGACAGGTGGTACTCACACAACTCCAAGAAGAATAACACCTGTTTTAGAAGCGGAAACATACTATCCAAGCCATGAAGCAATAGATTTTTATCATCATTATAAAGAAGATATAAAGTTATTTGGAGAAATGGGATTTAAGACTTTTAGATTGTCAATAAATTGGAGTAGAATTTTCCCAAATGGTGATGATTTAGAACCAAATGAAGAAGGATTAAAATTCTATGATGATGTTTTTGCAGAATTAAAGAAATATAATATTGAGCCTTTAGTTACAATTTCTCATTATGAAACACCATTTGGATTAACTAAAAAGTATAATGGATGGGCTTCAAGAGAAGTTATTGATTGTTATGTTAGATATTGCGAAACTATATTTAAAAGATATAAAGATGTAGTGAAATATTGGCTTACATTTAATGAAATAAACTGTTTGACTATGCCATTTGGTACATTTATGGGTGGTGGAATTTTATTAAATGATGGCGGTGAACTTGCATTTGATAAGGAAAGTGAAGATAGTAAACAAATAAGATTTCAGGCTCTTCATCATCAATTTATTGCAAGTGCAAAAGCTGTAAAATTAGGACATGAAATTAATAAAGATTTTAAAATGGGGTGCATGATTGCATATATGACAGCATATCCAAATACATGTAATCCAGAAGATGTATTTTTAGCTCAAGAAAGAGATAATTTAAATAATTTCTTATGCTCTGATGTTCAAGTAAGAGGAGCTTATCCAGGTTTTGCAAAGAGATATTTTAGAGATAATAATATTGAAATCAAAATGGAAGAAAATGATGAGCAAATATTAAAAGAAGGCTGCGTAGATTATTATACATTTAGTTATTATATGTCAAACTGTGCAAGTTCAGATCCAGAATTAGAAAGAACTTCTGGAAATATACTTGGAGGAGTAAAAAATCCATATCTTAAAGCAAGTGATTGGGGATGGCAAATTGATCCTAAAGGATTAAGATGGACATTAAATAATATTTACAACAGATATCAAATTCCGTTAATGGTTGTAGAGAATGGACTGGGTGCCGTAGACACAGTTGAAGCAGATG
Source organism: Clostridium gelidum (assembly GCF_019977655.1). Classification (NCBI taxonomy): domain Bacteria; kingdom Bacillati; phylum Bacillota; class Clostridia; order Eubacteriales; family Clostridiaceae; genus Clostridium; species Clostridium gelidum. The sequence goes on along the minus strand of NZ_AP024849.1, from coordinate 5,437,035 downwards.
GTTCAGTTAATGATGATTATAGAATTGATTATTTAAGAGAACATATAAAAGAAATGAGAGAAGCAGTAGAAGATGGAGTAGAGTTACTTGGATATACTCCTTGGGGATGTATAGATCTAGTAAGTGCATCAACTGGTGAAATGAAAAAGAGATATGGATTCATTTATGTTAACAAAGATAACGATGGAAATGGAGATTTAAGTAGATCAAGAAAGAAGAGTTTCTATTGGTATAAGAAAGTAATTGAAAGTAATGGAGAAGAACTTTAATATTTAAAAATACTTAATAGTATTTAAGGGCTAGAAAAATTAAAATATTTTCTAGCCCAATTTTATAATAGGGAGTAGAAAAATATGATAAAATTTATTGCATCAGATATGGATGGAACATTACTTGGAAGAAATGATGATATACCTGAAGAAAATTTAAAGGCTATAAGAAAAGCTGAAGAAATGGGAATACAGTTTGTAATTGCCAGTGGAAGAATGTATGAAGATATTAAACCATTTCTTGATAGGTATAATTTAAAGTGTGAATGTATAGTACTAAATGGTGCGGAATATAGAGATAAAGATGGAAATATATTAGAAGGAATTTATATGGACAAAGGTAAGATTAAAGACATTTTAGAGATAATAAAAAGAGATGGACTTAATGTTGAAATATATACGGATAAAGGATTATATACCATTAATACTAAAGAAGAATCTTTAAAAGGAAGTATACTGAGGGTTCAATATTCACATCCAGAAGTTACAAATCATGAAGAAATACTTAAGAGGGCAAAAGAAGAACATCATTTTGCAATTTTAAAGTATATTGATAATATAGATGAATTTTTAAGTAGAGATATTAAAATAGGAAAAATTGAGTCTTATGATGAATGTGAAGATAAGATTTTTAAATTAAAAGAAGAACTTAAAACTATAGAGGGGCTTGCAATTGCATCAAGTGTTGCAATTAATTTAGAAATAAATCACATAGAAGCTCAAAAAGGAATTATATTATCTAAGGTTTCAGATAAAAAGAGAGTAAAAAAAGAGGAAGTTGTTGTAATTGGAGATGGATTTAACGACTATTCAATGTTTACTGAATTTCCTATATCTTTTGCTATGGAAAATGCTATTCCAGAAATAAAGAAAGTTGCAAAATATATAACAGATACCAATGATAATGCAGGTGTTGCTAAAGCTATCTACAAGTGCTTGAATTTATAAATTAAACTTGCATTTAAGGCGTAAAAATTATTAACTAATAAAAAATACGCACATATAAAAAAAGTGCGAAGCACAATTAAGAACTTAAACAGAACCAAGAGACTTTATACATCTAAAAATTAAATATATAAGAATAAACCCAGGAGTAAGCAATATGATATATTGATTTTTTCTGGGTTTTAAAATTTAATATTGTAATAAATAGCAGTTTTTTTATTTACGTATTGATATTTTTAATTCTCCAGAAATTTTTTTGACGTTACAGCCTATATAATAGATCAATAGGTTTTATTGTTTTTTATATGATATAATTTGTATAATATGAAATAATATTTTAAAATGTAATACATTGTATATTAGGTTTTGCTAACAATTGTACAATTATTATTTGGAGGCGAATATGTTAAAAAAGAGAATATTAGTAGTAGAAGATGAATTTTCAATTAATGATACTTTAAAATTTGCTCTTTCGAAGGAAAATTATGAAGTAAAGGGAGCTTATAATGGGGAAAGTGCTTTAAAGGTTTTTGAGGAATTTGAACCTCATTTAGTTTTACTAGATTTAATGCTTCCAGATATAAGTGGTTTTGAATTATGTAAGATTATGAATCAAAAAAGCTATGTTGTTATGCTTACGGCAAGGGATGATGTAATTGATAAAATATTGGGGATGGAAATAGGTGCAGATGATTACATAACAAAGCCTTTTGAAATTAGAGAAGTTACAGCAAGAATTAATGCTATTTTTAGAAGAGCAAGTAAAAATATTTTCGATAATGAAAACATAGTGAGTAATGCTTTAGAAAAGAATATAAATGATAGCAATAAAGAGAATAATATAAAAGATGAAATTACTATTAATTTTGATACAAGAACAGTAATAAAAGATGGAAAAGAAATTATGTTAAAGAGAAAAGAATTTGAGGTATTAAGTTATTTATATAAAAATAAAGGAGTTGTTATTACAAGACAGCAGCTTTTAAACTATGTTTGGGGATATGACGATTATGGTGATACTAGAACTGTTGATGTTCATATTAGGAGACTCCGAGCAAATCTTGGTGATGATAAGGAAAATTCAGTAATAGAAACAGTTTTTGGGGTAGGATATGTAGTAAGATAAAAGCTTTAAGTTAGGACGTGGAGAATATGCTAAACACACTAAAAGGAAAAATAATGATAGGAATTGTATTTGCTCTCATTATATTTAATTTTGGGTTAAGTATTTTCATATATAATACTTTTTACACGAATATAAAGAATAATATTAAAGGTGACATGGAGAATGTTAGAAAGTTTAGCATAAGCACCTTAAAATATAGTGCTATGGTTATTGAAGATGATCTTAAAGTGAAAAATAAAACTGTTTATGAAGTTAACAATAATTATGAGTGTTATGTTGGACTATATGATTCTAATAATAATCCAATAGATTATAAAGGTAATACATTATTTGAAAATAGTATAAATAATATATTAGAAAGTTCCAAAGGAAAAAGCTCAGCAATAATATTCAATATTAAAAGTGGGCTAATTTGTACATACGTATATCCTGTGTATCTTAATGGAAAATACGATTCAAGTTTAGTTATACAAAAAAGTTATAATGATTATTATAATAGCATTAAAAGTACAATGACCAACATAATAGCAGCACAAATTGTTCTTCTAATAGTTATAATAGGTGCACTAAATTATTTTATAAATAAAATAATAAGTCCTTTAAAAAAGCTTAGCGTGGAAATGAAAAGATATGGAGAAGGAAAAGAAGTTGATAAGATTTCAGTAAAATCTAAGGATGAAATTGGACAAGTTACTAAGTCTTTTAATGAAATGATTGAAGAAAAGAAAAAGTTGGAAAATATATCAAAAGACTTTTTTAATAACGCAACTCATGAGCTTAAGACTCCAGTTACTTCAATATATGGATATGTTCAAGTATTAAAAGAAGAAGAGTTAAATAATATGGATGAGGAATTTAAAAAAAGAGCTATTAACAGAATGATGCTGGAATGCGGAAAATTAAAAGAGCTCATACAAAAGCTTCTTGAGGTTTCAAGATGTGGTGTTAGTAAAAAGGAAATAAAGCAAAAGGTGAATCTTAATATATTAATAACAGAGCTATGTGATAGATTAATTGACAGAAGCAGAAGATTAAATAAGGAGTTTATTATTAATATTGAGGAAATTACTACATTAGTTATAAAAGAAGATATTGAGCATATAATTTTAAATTTAATTGATAATTCATTAAAATACTCTAAAGGTAAAGAAATATACATTTCTCTTAAGAAACTGGATAAAAATTCGGATAACTTTATATTTGAAATAAAAAATAAAATTTCTTCAATACCTGAAAATATTTTTAGAAATTTATTAGAGCCATTTGTTAAATATAATGAATTTGATGGTAATTTAGAAGAGAGTATTTCAAGTTCTGGATTAGGATTATATTTGTGCAATGAATTAGCTCAAAAGAATATGCTTACTTTGAAATATAATATAAAAAATGATGAAATATCCTTCTATTTGTTAAATTCAAATTTATCTTAATATGTTACAAGAATGTAACATAAATGTTAAATAAACTATAGTTGTTACCAGGATACTACAATAACATTACAAAAATGTAAAAACTGTTGAATTTAGCTAGAATGAGTTTATGATAGGTATTGTAATAGATGGAAGTAATAGATATTTATTATTATTTTGAGGAGGAAGAAAAATGAAGAAAAGAATATTAAATCAATTAATTGCAGCAGTTTTAGTTTGCGGAAGTCTTTTAGCAGTAGGTAATATACCTGCAAATGCAGAAGAGAAAACTGAACCAGGAATGAAAACTGAAAATGGACAAACTTATTGTTATAATGCAATGGGTAAAAAAGTAGTAAATAACTGGGTTAACAGCAGTGGGAAGTGGTATCATTTTAATGATAAGGGCGAAATGGAAAAAAATACAACAGCAAAAGATGCTGATGGTAAAGATGTTCAGATAGGTGCAGATGGAATAGGAAACCTTGACGATGGAATTAAAGAAGAAAAAATCACTAAAGATAGCTCAGAAGCTTATAAAAATAGTCATAAACAATGGAAGAAGGTAGGAAATGACTGGTATTATTATACTGGAAGTAACCTTGAAACTATGATTACTGACAGCTGGTACCCAGATAATGGAATATGGTACTATTTTAATGATAAGGGAATAATGCAAAAGAATGCAACAGTCAAAGATGAAAAAGGTAATGACTGTGTATTAAATGTAGATGGTGCATTAACTAATAGAGACCACCCAGAAATTGATGTCCTTAAGTGGAAACAAGTAGATGGAAATTGGTATTACATGACTCGTAAAGGAGAAAAAGCACTTGGATGGACACGCGATGAAACAAATGGTAAGTGGTATTATTTGAATATAAAAGATGGTATAATGCAAAAAAATACAACTATAATAGACAATAACGGCAAATATGTTTTAGGTGCAGATGGTGCATGGATTAAATAACAAAACTTTTTAAATGAAATCTTGAAAAATTATAAAAATGTATAAAAAAGTTGTCATCATAATTAACTTATCTTTGGGTTTCCCTAAGAAGCAAGTTTAATGTGGACAACTTTTTTAGTTCGTAAAATGAAAAACAGAATATAAATTAGTTAACAATTGTTAATAAGTTTGGTTTATAATTATTTATATTGAATATTCTAGAAAATAATAAGAAAATATGTTGTTTATTATTTTCTTTATATGTATATTGATTATCCAGGGAGGATAAAGATGAAAAAATTACTTGGTTTAATAATTTTATTAGTAACTATATTATCATGTATATGTTATCAAGAATATATAAAGAAAGGAAATGAAGAAGTCGAAGTACTAAATACAGATGTTAGCATTAATAATATAAAAAGCATTATTGATATAAACAATGAAATTGATGATAAATATGAAGAGGTTCCACTAGGATATAATAATGGAAATATATACTTAATAAAGTATGATTCAGCTAATAATAAATTATATGATGATAATATATTTATTTTAAATAAAGATGGAAGTACTAAAGAATGTGGAATAAAGTTACCTGATAATTATTTGAACTGTGAGTTAAGTATTTATGGAGATAAGATTTTTGGAAGAGATGGATATTTTAATTGGCAATTTGGAAAAGAATACAAACTACTTTCTAATGAAGATGATACATTGACTACAAATTGGTATTCTGTTTCAGGAAATAGCGATTATTACTTATGTGTAAAAAACAGTACACAGAATAAAAAGTACATATTATACAATATTAATAGTAATGATAAATATGAATTTGAGTGTAGTGTTGATAGTACAGATGTTACTAATGGTATATTTTATGATGATATATCAAAAAACTTCTATGGAATATGCCAAAATAATGTGGTAAAGGAAATACATATTAATGGAAGTAATTTTACATTAGAAAAATATGATGATATAAAATTTTTGAATAAAAATAATATAGAGAAAAATAAAGATTCAAGCAATAATTACGTTAATTATATATATTGTTTAGAGGGGAAGGCATATATAAGTTTGAATTATAATGATAAACCTCAAGATAGTATTGATATTAATAAATATAACATAGCTGATAAATTTACAGAACAATTAGATAATATAACTTTATATGGATATGATAGTTTTTATAAAGAATACATATTAATAAAAAAAAGTGATGATAAAAGTACTAATAAAATATATTTAGCTAAACTTGATAAAAATGGATTTGATATGCTTATCGAAATACCTAAAATATATGGTGATGATAGTAAATTAAGTATTCATATGGTTGATTCAGGGAATGTATTAGTTAAAGAAGAATATCATAACAGAGAAAATAAAAGAATTAAAAGCAGATATATTGTTTATGATTTAGCAGAGTATTTTCAGGAGAATACAAATAAATTTAAAAGTGATAGTGATAAATTAACATTGAAAAATACCTATAAAAATATTAATGATTATGATTCTAGCAATAAGAATATATTAAATGAAAATGAAGAAAACAAAAATACTAAAGAAGTTGAACAAACTAAAACAACAGTAAATAATAATACAGCAAACGATAATGAATCTAATATTTCAGCTACAGAGAATAAGGATTATAGAGAAAATAATTCATCATGGAGAAAAGGAAATGGTGACTGGTATTATTATAAAGATGATGATGAAAAAATCATAGGATGGTTAAAAACTGAAAAAGGCTGGTACTATTTTTACAAAGATGGAATTATGCAGAAAGATGCAATTATTATTGGGAAAATGGGTAAAGAATATAAATTAGGACATGATGGATTATTAATTAACCCAGATGCTACTATGGATTATGATTACGATGAAAGTAAAGAAAAAATAAATAAAGAGAGCAATAACAATAATGTAAAAGATGATTTTAAGTCTTCAAATAGTACAAAAATCGAAGAATCAGTTGAGGATAATATTAAATCAAATAAGGCACAATCAAAAAAATAACAAGTCCATCTGCTAGCCTATTTTCCATCATCCTGCGTCGACAGATCGCCCTAATAGTACCACTATGAGGACTATCTACCTCCTTGCCTGATGAAAAATATGCATGGCATTTTGGACTTGTTATTTTCTTTCATGTGCCTAATACTAAAAATTAGAATGTGGATTAACATTAAAAAAGCATATTTTTATTTAAATATAAAAACAGCATGTTTCTAAAAAAAACAAATACCTAAGAAGTAGTATGTGTTCCTAAATAACCTAAGTAATACATATCTCCATTATATTATGATATATTAAAATTAAATAAATGAGAAATTTAGAGAAAATAATATATATGGAGGGGTTTATATGTTTCACAAAAATTTAAAGGATTTCCCAAAGGATTTTTTATGGGGAGCATCAACATCGGCCTATCAAGTAGAGGGAGCTTATAATGAGGATGGAAAAGGATTATCAGTTCAAGATACAAAGGAACCATTACCAGGTACGCCAAATTTTAATGTATCGAGCGATCATTATCATCACTATAAAGAAGATGTAGCATTATTTGCAGAAATGGGATTTAAGACTTATCGTTTTTCAATAGCATGGACTAGAATAATTCCAAATGGAGCAGGTGAAGTAAATCCTAAAGGAATAGAATTTTATAATAATTTAATAGATGAATTACTATCATATGGTATAGAACCATTAGTTACAATGTATCATTTTGATTTGCCAGATGCACTTCAAAAGGATGGCGGTTGGTCTAATAGGAAAACTGCAGATGCATTTGTAAATTATGCAAAAATATTATTTGAGAACTTTGGAGATAAGGTTAAGTACTGGCTTACAATAAATGAACAAAACATGATGATACTTCATGGAGCGGCCATTGGAACTGTTAATGCAGGTACAGATAATATTAAAAAAGAATTGTATAAGCAAAATCATCATATGATGTTAGCTCAAGCACAAACAATGAAATTGTGTCATGAAATGTGCCCAAAAGGTAAGATAGGACCAGCTCCAAACATAACAACAATATATCCAGAAAGCTCAAAGCCAGAAGATATCTTAGCAGCTAGCAATCAATCTTCAATAAGAAATTGGTTATACTTAGATATGGCTGTACATGGTAGATATAATCCAATAGCTTGGAGTTACATGGTTGAAAAAGGCATTGAACCTACAATTGAAAATGGTGATATGGAAATCTTAAAAGGTGGGAATCCTGATTTTATAGCATTTAATTACTATTGTACAGGAACAGCTGCTGAAAGTAAGATTGATGATACTGAAGTATCTACTCAAGGCGGAGATCAACAAATTTCAATTGGAGATTTAGGAGTTTACAAGGGTGCTTCAAATCCAAACCTACAAAAGACTGAATTTGGATGGGAGATTGACCCAATAGGCTTTAGAAATACTTTAAGAGAAGTATATGAAAGATATGCATTACCTGTAATTATTACTGAAAATGGATTGGGAGCTTATGATAAAGTTGAAGAAGAAGATACTATAAACGATGATTACAGAATTGAATATTTAAGAAAACATATAGAACAAGCAAGACTTGCAATAACTGATGGTGTGGATTTAATTGGATATTGCCCATGGTCAGCTATAGATCTTATAAGTACACATCAAGGATTCCAAAAGAGATATGGATTTATATATGTAAACAGAGATGAATTTGATCTTAAGGATTTAAGAAGAATAAGAAAGAAAAGTTTCTTCTGGTATAAGAATGTAATTAAAACTAATGGAGAAGAACTTTAAGATATATATATAAAGCTAAAGATACGATTTATCTATTGTCCTTCATTCTAAATTTCAATAAGGAGTTTTAGTTATGGGAAAAATAAAAATATTTTTAAGAAGCACTCTTGGATTTTGTATGGCAGGAATAGTGTTAAATAATGCTTGGAGTATTTTTGTAAATAAGTTTGGCATTAAAGGTGGATGGATTTCAGCATTAATATTAACAGGAACGCTATGGTTTATTAATCATCATTTAGGAATGGTAGAGAATAAAAAAGAAGCAATGTTTATTGATATGGGGTTAGTTGTGGGTTTATGTTCTTTAATTAGGGATAGTTTATTAAAAGGAATTAGTGGACTTGTAAGTTCAATGCCTACATTTGCCTGTGTATTAATAGGAGGAACGATTGCTGGAGTTTTGGGTGGTTATTTGCAAAAGCAGGGTGAATATAAAAAATGACAGTTAAAGAAATTATAATGACAATAACTGGAGCTGCTATATTCTCATTCTTAGTTATAACAGTTTGGGGCAAATTAGTAAATTTGTTTGGAGCAATTGGAGGATTTATAGCAGCAATGATTATACCAGGTACCATGTGGATAATAAATCATGGAGTTAATAATCATTTAATAAAACAAAGTGGAACTGTTTGGATTGATATGGCTTGGGCTGTTGGCATAGGAGTTTGCATATCATCAAAAATACAAGGTGGAAAAATGACTAAGGCCAAAAATACACTGTTTGCAGCAATTTTAAGTGGGATAATAGGTGGATATATATTAACTTTTTAGAAATAAATGATGAATGAGTAAGGAAAAAAAAGCCTTTGGCTTTTTGTATAAATAATTAAGAAATTACGGAGCAATTTCAACCGTAATTAATCATTCATTCTTCATCAATAATCATTAATCAAAATTAAGGAGGAAATTGTATGGCATTTCAAAAGGATTTTTTATGGGGTGGTGCAGTTGCAGCTCATCAATTAGAAGGTGGCTGGAATAAAGGGGGCAAGGGACCAAGTACTGCTGATGTAATGACAGCTGGAGCACATGGAGTTCCAAGGCAAATTACAGATGGAGTAATTGAAGGATTAAATTATCCTAATCATGAAGCAATTGATTTCTATGGACATTATAAGGAAGATATTGCATTATTTGCAGAGATGGGATTTAAATGCTTTAGAACTTCAATAGCATGGTCTAGAATTTTTCCAAATGGTGATGAACTTGAGCCAAACGAAGAAGGCTTAAAATTCTATGATGATATGTTTGATGAAATGCTTAAGTATGGAATTGAACCTGTAATTACATTATCACATTTTGAAATACCTTATGGAATAGTTAAAAATTATGGTGGATGGAGAAGTCGTAAAGTTATTGATTTATTTGTTAGATATTCTACAACTGTTATGGAACGTTATAAAAATAAGGTTAAGTATTGGATGACATTTAATGAAATAAATAATCAAACAGAAACAGGATATGATTTATTTGCATTTACTTGTTCAGGAATTGTATTTATAGAAGGAGAAAATAGGGAAGAAGTAACATATCAAGCTGTTCATCATGAACTTGTAGCTAGCGCATTAGTTGTTAAACTCGGTCATGAAATAAATCCAGATTTTAAAATTGGATGTATGCTTGCATATGTACCAATTTATCCATATTCCTGTAATCCAGAGGACATGATGCTTTCTGTAGAAGCAATGCACGATAGATATGTTTTTGGAGATGTTCATTGTAGAGGATATTATCCAAGTTATGCAATTAAAGATTGGGAAAGAAAAGGATTAAGGATTAAAATGGAAGATGGAGATGCTGAAATCTTAAAAGAAGGTTGTGTTGACTACATTGGATTTAGTTATTACATGTCAGCAGCAGTAAGAGCTGATAATGAATCTGCTGGAGATGGAATGTCAGGATATTCAAAAGCAGCTAAAAATCCATATGTAAAAGCAAGCGATTGGGGATGGCAAATTGATCCCGTTGGATTACGTTATGCTTTAAATTCACTATATGAACGTTATCAAAAACCGCTATTCATAGTTGAAAATGGCTTTGGAGCAATTGATGTGAAAGAAGAAGATGGATCGTGTAATGATGATTACAGAATTGATTTCTTAGGTGAACACATTACAGAAATGAAAAAGGCAGTGGAAATTGATGGTGTTGATTTAATGGGTTATACACCTTGGGGATGTATTGATTTAGTATCATTTGGAACTGGTGAAATGAAAAAACGATATGGATTCATTTACGTTGATAAAGATAATGATGGTAATGGAACGCTTGGGAGAAGCAAGAAAAAGTCATTTAATTGGTACAAAAAGGTGATTGAGACTAATGGAGAAGAACTTTAAGATATAGAGGAGAAGATTTATGATAGGAAATATTGCAGCAGTATTAACCACACTTTCATTTTTGCCACAAGCACTCAAGGTTATAAAAACTAAAAATACAGAAGGAATATCACTTGGAATGTATTCTATGTTTGTTTTAGGTGTATTTCTTTGGGGCATATATGGTTATACAAAAAGTGATATGGCAATAATGGTATCTAATTTTATTACATTCACACTTGCAAGCATAGTACTATTTTATAAGATTAAATACTCTGTTAAAAAAGTAAGTAATTAGAGAATATAAATTTAAATTATTAACAAGCTCAAATCTAATATTAATATATAGAAGGTGCTTCAAAATATAATGTAAAAGTTATTTTGAAGCACCTTATTTTAAATGTCTATTATTTTCATTAATGTGCCTTAAAAAAACTTCATAAATAGTATATAATTAAGTAAACGTATTTAGGCACAATCAAATAAATAACAAGTCTATTTGCCAGCCTATTTTCCATCATGCTGCGTCGGCAAACTGACTTAATAGGCTTGCTATGAGGGCAATTTGTCTCCTTGCCTGATGAAAAATATCCATGGCAACTTTGGACTTGTTATTTATTTTCATGTGCCTTATGAAAGAAGAGGTTGCTTAATTTATGTTTAATTATGAAATTATCCAAAGCCTGAATGAGTTAGAATTATCACTATATAGATACATAATGAAAAACAGTGAAAAAGTAATTTATATGAGAATCAGAGAATTAGCAGATGAGGCACATGTATCAACAACAACAATATTAAGGTTTTGCAAAAAGGTTAATTGCCAAGGATACTCAGAATTTAAAGTTAAGTTAAAGATGAATATTGAACAAAGTGGAAATAACAAAGTAAATAATGATACTTCTATAATAATAGACTTTTTTAAAAAATTGGATAATAGTGAATTAGATAAGAAACTAAATACCCTTTGTGATTTGATAAAAGAGGCAAGCAATGTCATATTTATAGGAGCAGGCACATCTGGAGTACTATGTAAGTATGCTGCGAGATATTTTTCTTCAATAGGTAAATTTGCTATGTATATAGATGATCCATATTTTCCGAGGAATTATAAGGTTTATGAAGATTCTGTAATAATAGCAATATCAGTTTCTGGAGAAACATATTCTGTTATTGATCATATAAGCAATTTAAGAAGAGAAAGAAGCACTGTTGTAAGTATAACTAACAGCGAAAATTGTACTATAGCTAAAATATCTGATCTTAATATATCCTATTATGTTCAGCAAGAGAAAGTTGGAATTAGTGACATAACTACACAAATACCAGTATTATATATGATTGAAAATATAGGTAAGAGATTGCATAATAAGTTTTTAGCAAATTAAAAAATTAAAAATGCAGGCATTGGAAAATATTTTCCAATGCCTGCATTTTTAAAGAAGTTTTTCTATAAATGGTGCTATTTCATAAGGCTCTACACTAGATTCAAATCTTTGCATAACATTACCTTCTTTATCTACTAGGAATTTAGTGAAATTCCATTTAATTGTATCACCTATTAAATAATCAGGTAAATCCTCCTTCAACATACTGTGTAGTAGTTTAGCGCTAGGATTATTTAAGTCAAAACCTTTAAATGGGGCTTTGCTTGCTAAATAATTAAATAAAGGATGTGCATTTGATCCCCTTACTTCTACTTTTTCGGAAAGTGGGAATGTTACGCCGTAATTAAGCATGCAAAATTGCTTTACTTCATTGTTATTTCCAGGTTCTTGTTCAGCAAATTGATTGCATGGCAAGCCAATTATTTCAAAACCTTTAGATTTATACTTATCATAGATTTTTTGTAAGTCTTCATATTGGTAAGTAAATCCACATTTGCTAGCAATATTAACAATCAATAGGGCTTTTCCCTTAAAATTCTCCATGTTAATTTGTGGACCATCAATAGAATTTATTTTAAAATCATAAATATTCATATTCCATCTCCTAAAATTTAAATTTATCAAAATTAAATTTAATACAATCTATATGCTTAATTTATCATCTAATTCTTAAGATGTCAATAAAAGTTTTAAGGGTAGATAAAAAACAGTACTGTAATAAATATATGCTATTTATTTTTAAGCAATATATTTGTTACGGTACTGTTTACACGTTAAGTATTCAAATTATTTAAGTTTATTATCTATTATAGTTTCTGCATTTGATAAAAGATTCATTAAGTAGCATATTTCATCGTCTACTATGTCTATTTTATATTTATTATTTATGAAGGTTAAATTTTCTTTTATTATATTGTACAAATCAATATTTTCTGATATATAAACATCCTTCATAGGATAAGCAGCAGGGTTGTCTTCATTTCTTAATCTACCTATAACAAAAGATAAATGCAGAATTACACCAACAGTATTTTCATCAGATAGTTTAATGGAAAGCTTATTTTCCAATATCTTTAAAAGTTTAGTTACATCATTAAATAAAGCAACACCATCTACATTATATATATTTTCTTTTATAATTTTAGGGATATTAAGCATAGCAGTTTTTGAATCTATGGAAGTTTGAAGTTCTTTTAGTACATTCATATTAAATACTTCATACATTGAGTATTGTTTTACTTTTGAATCCACTGGGAAAGAAGAAACTATAAATAGTATTTCATTCTCCTTTTGAAGATTAATTATTTTTTGCTTAAAGAACTTTTTATCTAAGCAATTTAAACAAGTGATTTCAAAATAATCACCATTTAATCTAAGATTACTAACTAAAAAGTTTTTAATGGCAATAGCGGCACCTTCGCCAGTTAAACATGCTGTTACTATTAGTATTTTATGTTCATTTTCTGGTTTATCATTTAAGTTCTTATGTATTTCTACATAAGAATTAACCATAAGGACATCATTATAAATTTCATCTAAAGATGATCCTAGCAATGCTTTTCTTGTAGCTTCTAATACATGTAGTGTTGAAACAAGAGATATTACTTTAATTTCAACTTTAAATTCTTTTTTTATAACATCTGCAAAAGTAGTTAAAGAGCCCATATCAACCAATAAAAGATAACCAGCCGAACTTGGATTTTCTTGTATTTGAACTTTTAAATTTTCTAATACTTTTGATGGAGCAACATCAATTGATGCATTTATAGGAATTACATAATTTTCACCTAAAAGTCTATTTGAAACATCAGCCATTGAAGTTGCAGTAGATTCTCCATGTGCAATAAGAATGACTTTTACTTTATCATGGGATACATCATTAAAAGTATTATCCGGTATTAAAAACAGTGAAAGATAACCAGCTTCATCTATTGGAATTGATTTATTTATATAATTTTCAATAAGTTCTTTTATTTCAAGGGCTACAGAAAATTCTAAAGGGTAAAGTTCTTTGATCTTATTTAGGTTAGTATTTATGATTATTTTGTCACTATTAATTCTATTTATTAATGTGTTAATATGCAGCGCAAAAGCTGTGTATAAATTATTATCAAAGGTTATAGCAAGCTTTTTAGAAACATGAGCTATTATTTTGTCAAAACAGTCTAATGTATCCTCATCAATAATGGTTAATAAGTTTTTTCTATTAATTTCTTCAGATACTTCAAAATTATTTTTGTTAAAATGCTTTGCAATATCTTTTTCAAGAATATTTTCAATGTCAATGTCGGAAATATCTAAAGACTTTAGCTTTTCTAGTTTATTTTCTATAAAATCATAAATAGTATTATCATCAGTATTAAATATAGTATTAGTATCTTCATTGGAACCATTAAATCTAAAATATTCAATTTCTTCGCTCATAAGTGTATTCCATAAAACTCTATGTTCCTTTTCTTTATAAAGTCCGTCTTTAATATAAGGAGGTAAAACTTTGCTGTGAATTCTTACATCAGGTTTTATATTTGTTAAAAATTCTGAATATGCTTTAGCACAAAGGAGCTGAACATCACTTTTTAGCTGACCAATATTATTAGGGCAATCATAGGAAAGTAATGCTCTAAGTGAATTTAATGATACATAGATTTCTTTGTTCAAACGAATACTCTCATATTTAAAGAAGCTTTTAATTAAAAACAATCTTTCATCTAAAGTTCTATCTTTAAGAGAAGGAAGGTTTATTACAATAGGAATTCTTCTAGTGAAAGTGTTTAATAAAGCAGAACTTGGATCTTCTGTTGTAGCTGAAATTATTAAGACATCTGATGTTCTAGACTCGGAATCACCAATTCTTCTGAAAGTTCCACTGTCTAGAAATACAAAAAGGGCCTCTTGCCCCTCAGGAGGAAGTCTATGAATTTCATCCAAGAATAAAATTCCACCATTAGCTTGTTCAATTAACCCAATCTTATCAGTTTCAGCACCAGTATAGGCACCTTTCTTTACACCAAAAAGTTGAGATGTAAGTAATTGAGGATTATTACTATAGTCTGCACAGTTAAATATTATAAATGGAGAATCTTCAGATTTTACGCTCATCTCTAAAGCATAATTATGCATTAGAGAAGCAAACATAGATTTTCCAACACCTGTGCCTCCGAGTATTAAACAATTCATACCCTTAGGAGGGTATAATATAGCAGCTTTAGCTTGCTCAACGGAATCTTTTAGGGATACATTATTTTTAGCAAGTAGGTCCAATTGAGATTCGTGACGCATAAGTTTATTTTCTGAAAGAAAGAATAATACAGGTCTGCCAGATGATTTATATAATTTACCATCTTTACAAAGTTCATTTAGTTCGTGACTTAAATTTGCGCGAGTCATATCAAGCAGTGATGCTAGAGTTTGAGTATCAATACCTTCAGAAGAATCTAATTGAAGAAACCTTTGATAAATTAAATCTTTTTTTGCCATTGAGCATCCTCCTATTATTAGTTTGTGAGTATTATGTACATATATATAAGTATTATATAGTATATTTAAAAGTATTATATAGTATATTTAAAAATATCATAGAGCATATATAAAAATATTATAGATTATATTGAAAATGATATCATAAGTTTGTTGAGATAGTCAAACATCAGTGTAGTGTTTAAGCATAGGGACAAACACTATAAACACTAGGCTAAAAAATCAAAACACTAAAGAAATCTAACAAACAGTTATGGTAAAAGATAGAAAATGGAATTAATTAAGAAAAACATAAAAATAAAATTTTAAATAAAATAAAACTTAATAATACAAGCTGAAATGAGATAGTGATAGGGTTTTTGACTAAATAGCACAGAATATAAAATTAAGAAATTAAGTTGATTTTTAAAAAAAATTAATGTTTGGCAGTGTTTGGCACGGATATTGCTTTATATATAAGCATAAGACATAAAGCAATAAAAGCAGAACTTGGAGGTAAAGTAATGGACGAATTAGAAATGGCAATTATGAATATTATAATTAATGCAGGGGATTGCAAGAATCATTGTTACATGGCTCTTGGAATGGTAAATGAAGGAAAATATGATGAGGCAGAAGAAGAAATAAAATTAGCAAATGATGCATTATCAAAAGCACATGACTCGCAAACAGCAATGATTCAAAAAGAAGCTAGTGGAGAAAAAATAGAATTATCACTATTATTTGTTCACGCACAAGATCATTTAATGACAGCTATATCAGAGAAAACTTTAATCGAACAAATTATTGAATTAAGAAAAGTAGTAAATACATTGATGAAATAATAATTAACAAAATAATATAGAAATATAATTTACAAATATTAACAAAAGAGGTATTATATAATATATTACTAGAAAAATAAAATTTAATATCAATATATATTTAAAATTGATTATAAAAATTAAGGAGGAAAAAATTATGATAATAATTAAATTATTCTGTGCATCAGGAATGTCAACAAGTGTTTTGGTTAATAAGATGAAGGATGCAGCTAAACAAAAAGGAATAGAAGCAGAAATTTCAGCATTTCCAGAAGCTCAAATGGACAGACATCTAGACAGTATGAATGTTGCATTACTTGGACCACAAGTTGGATATACTCTAGGTAAAGCAAAGAAACTTTGTGATCCAAAAGGAATTCCAGTAGAAGTTATACCAATGATTGATTATGGAATGATGAATGGAGCTAAGGTTTTAGACTTAGCATTAAAGTTAGCTCAAAAATAGAACTAATCTTAAGTTAACTTGGTGAAATAGCAGTAAAATGTATTTTGCCACCTTGAGGGAAAACCTCTACATTAGAGAAAAATCAATTCACAAACTGTAGTGATACTAAGATGAAAATTAAAATAATCACAAAAGTTTATAAACTAGGTAATAATAGCAAATTTTTATTTGTAATTATTCATATTATATTCATATTATAATTATAAGGGGGAAAAAAATATGTCAATGAATCAAACATTGAACGAAAAAGTAGTACCAGCGGTTATGAAATTTGTTAACCTTAAGGCACTTCAAGCACTGAAAGATGGTGTATTGTACACAATGCCACTAAATATAATAGGATCATTGTTCCTATTAGTAGCTGCATTCCCATCAGTAGCATACACTAATTTCATGTCTTCTATATTTGGAGCAGACTGGCAAACTCCATTGTATAAAGTACAAAATGGTACAATGGGCCTTATGGGATTAGTTTGTGTTATTAGTATAGCTTATATTTATGCAAAGAATGAAGGTTGTGAACCTTTATCAGCAAGTATAATGTCATTAGCTGTATTCTTTATTACAACTAAAAACACTATTAATTTTACTCCAAAAGATACAAAAGATGTATTTGTAGTAGGCGGTATCCCAGCAAATTGGCTTGGTTCTCAAGGCATGATTTCTGGAATTCTAATTGCTCTAGCTGTCGGTTATATTTATTCATGGTTTATGAAGAAAGACATTAGAATTAAAATGCCAGAAGGTGTTCCATCAGGTGTAGCTGATGCTTTCTCAGCTTTGATTCCAGCAGCAGTTACATTTATAATTGCAGACATAATTTATATTTTATTTAAATATGCATTTAATGATTCAACATTGGTTGAAATGATTTACAAAGTTATTCAAACACCATTACAAGGTATATCAGATACACCAGGCGGAATTTTTGTAATTGCATTCTCTATACCATTCTTATGGTTCTTTGGTGTACATGGTGCAAATGTTGTCAGCGGTGTAGTTATAAGCGTATTACAAGCAAATACTGCAGATAATGCAGCTCTTCAAATAGCAGGTAAACTTACTCTTGCTAATGGAGCTCATATCGTAACTTCACAATTCTTTGATAACTTTATTAATATGGCAGGTTCTGGGGAAACTCTTGGTCTTGTTATATGTATGCTATTATTTGCAAAATCATCACAATATAAACAATTAAGTAGATTAGGAATAGCACCAAATTTATTCAATATAAATGAACCAATTCTATTTGGTATTCCAATAGTAATGAATCCAATAATGGCAATACCATTTATAATAACACCAATATGTACAGCAATGTTACTTTATGCAGCAATTGCATCTGGTTTACTTGCTCCAATGGGTGGAGTTATGCCACCTTGGACATTACCACCAGTACTTTCAGGTTTATTAATTGGTGGAGTTCCATATGCATTAGCACAATTAATATTCTTAGTATTGGGAGCAGTAATATACTTCCCATTCTTCAAGAAAGCAGATGGTATGGCTTATGCAGACGAATTAGCTGCTGAACAAGGAAATGGCGTAGAAGCTTAATAGAAATTAATTAGCCCTTTTATTAACAATTTAAAAATATATTTAAACTAAAGATTTCAATGAAATAAGATTGAAGTTCAGTATTCATAAGATATTATGAATGCGGGGCTTCTTTCTTTTTGTGTAAATAATAAGAAGTATGGTTTAGCTACTTGAATTTATATGTAAGAAATTACGGATTTAAAAATAAAAAGCTGAGTACTTATGTAGTTTAAAAATTCCACATAAACAATAAAATAGTTTTTTTAGAAATTTTTATTGAACATATTGAGTTGAACAATGAACCATGTTAATATGAAGTTGTTCAAAAAATGAACTTAATATAAATGCAATTGTTATATATATTTTTTCGTATATTTAAAATTGCATGATAAAAATATAATGGGGGTAAATTCATGAATAAATTTATAAAAAAACTTTGTGCTATTGGATTAGTTTCAATTTTGGCAGGAAGCATGGTTGCATGTGGAGGTACAAGCACAGCAAAAGGATCTAAAAAAACTGCTAATGGAAAAGTTGAGATTGAGTATTGGTATGGTCTTGGGGGTAAGCTTGATGAAAATATGCAAAAAATAATTGCGGATTTCAATGGCTCACAAGATAAGTATGAAGTTAAGGGAGTAGCTCAAGAGGATTATAAGACTACATTTAAAAATCTGCAAGCTGCAATAGCCGCAAAGAAGACACCAGCTCTTGCATTATTAGAAGCAGATAAAGTAGATATGCTTGCAAATAAAGAGTTATTAACAAATATAAGTGATTATACAAGTAAGGATGCAGATTATAAAGAAGAAAATTATGTAGCATCACTTTTAGAAACAGGAAAAAAGGGAGACAAGTTATTTGCATTCCCTATATATGGTACAACTCAACTTCTATATTATAATAAGAAAGCATTTAAAGATGCAGGAATTTCTGAAGATTCATTAAAGACATGGACAGGAGTTGCAGAAGCAGCTAAAAAGCTTACTAAAAAAGATGGTAATGAAGTTTCATTTTATGGCTGGGAACCTATGTGGGGAGAAGACAATTTAATTGATGCATCATTAAGTAATGGTGGAAAAATACTAAGTGATGATGGAAAACAAGTATTAATTAATTCGGAAGAATGGACTGAAAGTTGGGATAGTTTTAGAAAATGGATTAATGAAGATAAAATTATGAGAATTCACTCTGGTGGACAAGGCTGGGAATATTGGTATGCAACAGTTGATGATGCTATGAAGGATAAAGCGGCTGGATATACTGGTTCGTCAGGAGACCAAGGTGACCTTGATTTTGATAAATTAGGCGCATTTGAGCAACCAGCATTTAAAGCTGGCAAAGAAGCAAAGCCAATTGCAGAAGCTAGACTTTTAGCTATTCAAAAGGATGTTAGCGAGGAACAAAAGCAAGGTGCATATGAATTTATTAAGTACTTTACATCTGCAAAGGTTAATGCAGAGTGGTCAATAGCTTCAGGATATATTTCAGTGAATAAGGCAAGTGCTAGTACTCCTGAATTTGTAGAACATGTAAAGAAAAATCCACAAGCAGCAGTGCCAACAGCTCAAGCAACTCATGCTACAAAAGTATTTATAGATCCAACAGGCGGTAAAATTATTGATGCTCTTAAAATTGCAGCAGATAAAGTTGAAATAGAAAATGTTTCAGCTAAGGTAGCTTTAGATGAAGCACAAAAAACTGCACAAGAGGCACTTGATAAAGTTAAATAACCAAAGTATGCGTATAGCCCGCCGAAATTGAATACATATTTGTTCCATAGGACTGTGAAAATTTCGCTGGAAGCATCTAAATGGGAGGTTGCACCCATTATAGTTTGCTCCAAATGTAAAATTTGGACAAACTATAATGGAACAACCTTCCATTAAGATGCTTCGGCAACTTATTTTCAATGCCTATTCCACAAATATGTATCCAATTTCTCTGTTTGTATGTATCCATAAGTAAGGTAAATACTGAAATAAAGTTGTTATTTAACTATAACTTGAAACAAAGAAAGTGGTGATTTTGGTGGAGATGACAAGTAGTTTTAAAAAGAAAATTAGCAAAGCTTCATGTGTGTTACTATTTATATTGCCAGCTGTAATTCCTCTTAGTGTATTTTGGTTATGGCCAATGGTTAAGGCTATATTTATGAGCTTTACTGATTGGGATTATATGAGTTCAACTTACAATATGGTGGGTACTGAGAATTATAGAGAGTTGTTTTCAGATAATATGTTTTATGATTCACTAAAAAATACTTTTGTATTTACACTTGGAACTTTGATACCTACTATAGCAGGTGGGTTAGCTATGGCTATGGTATTAAAGAAAAGTATTAAGGGATCAGCTTTATATAAGGCAATAATATTTTCACCATGGATAACGCCAACAGTTGCTATATCTATAGTTTGGAGTTGGATTTTTGAACCACAATATGGCTTTGCAAATTTTATATTACAATTATTTAATTTGCCAAAGTCACAGTGGTTACAAAGTTCAGACACAGCAATGATAGCAGTTATAATTGTTACAGTTTGGAAAGGGTTTGGATGGGCTATGGTATTTTATTTAACAGCGTTAGAAAGAGTACCTATAGAATTATATGAAGCTGCAGCAATTGATGGGGCAAATTCATTGAATAAATTTATAAGTATAACATTACCACTAATATCACCAACTACATTTTTCTTAAGTATAATAACAACAATAAATTCAATTCAAGCTTATGATCAAATTCAAGTTTTAACACAAGGTGGACCAGCAGGAAGTACAAGAACTATATTATATATGTATTATCAGACTGCTTTTGAAAATTTTAATATGGGACAAGCAACTGCTATGGCTACTGTTATACTTCTAATAATAGGAGTACTTGCAGGAATGCAATTTATTGCTTCAAAGAAATGGGTGCACTATTGATTGATGAATGATGAAAAATGAATGATTAATGTAAGGGAGAAGGAATATAAGTAATGGATATAAATGCTAAAAATAATATTGAGAGTCTTAGGGATATTAATAAAGATATAGAAGAGGAATACTTGTATATATCTAAAAAATTAACACTAGCACAAGCTATAATTAAGTATATACGACATTTAGTATTGATTTGCATAAGTATAATTACATTTTTCCCTTTTCTATGGATGTTAAGTAGTGCCCTTAAGACTAAGGATGAGGTATTTAATTTTCCACCAACATTAATTCCAAAAATACCCCAGTGGAATAACTTTGTCCAAGTATTTAAGGAAGCACCTTTTGGAGTATATATGGGAAATAGTTTATTTGTTGCATCAATTGAAGTTATATTTCAAGTGATTAGTGCAGCTATGATTGCATATGCTCTTACACAACTTAAATTTAAAGGTAAGAAAATATTATTTGCAATAATAATGGGTACATATATGTTGCCTTCAGCAGTTACATATATACCATGTTATATGATACTTTCAGATCTGAATTTAATTGATACATTAACTGGACTTATAATAAGCAATCTTGCTAATGTATTTGGAATATTTCTAATTAGACAAGCATTCTTACAAGTAGATAAAAGTTTAGTTGAAGCAGCAAGAATGGATGGGGCTTCTCATCTTAAAATACTTTTAAAGATTATGCTTCCATTAACAAAGCCAACTTTTATAACATTTGGCTTAATTAGCTTTGTAACTTATTATAATGAGTATATGTATCCTTCTCTTATAACCAAAAGTCCGGAAAACTTTTTGGTCTCAGCAGGACTTAGACAATTTTTTATTCAAGGAGGAGCCTATGGAATAAAGTGGCCAGAAATAATGGCGGCAAGTACACTTACAGTACTGCCACTATTGATATTATTTCTAATAGCTCAAAAATGGTTTATGCAAGGTGTAAATGATAGTGGTGTAAAAGGTTAATTGAATAAGGCACATGAAAGAAAATAACAGGTCCGAGATGCAAGCATACGGGCCTGTTTTTTTCTTGATTTAAAATATGTTTGAATATGGATAATAAGAAAGCTGCCTCAAAAAGAGTTCAATTTCTAGAGTTAGCCAGTTTTATGGTATAATTAAACATAAATTTATTAGTTTAGGTCAAAGGGACATGCTTTATATATTAAAGATAGGAGTTACTTATGGAGAAAATAAAAAAGTATGAGCCATCATTACAAAGTTTTAGTACAAATATTTTATTATATATAATAAAAGTATAGAGGATTTAAGACATCAAAAAGAAAGCCATGTACGTTATAAATGAGGTTGTTTGTACAGTGCTTAAGTGGTAAAATAAAGATGTTTGATTTTAAAAATAATAGTGCAATATATTGGGCAAAAATATAAGAGGTGATAAAATATGAATGAACCTATGGTAACTGTTTTAATGGCAGTATATAATGGAGAGAAATTTCTAAAAGAAGCTATGGAAAGTATATTAACTCAGACTTTTACTGATTTTGAGTTTTTAATAATAAATGATGGATCTACTGATAATAGTGTCAAAATAATTGAAGAATTTAATGATCCACGTATAAGATTAATTCATAATGAAAAAAATTTAAAGCTAATTGCATCATTAAATAAAGGAATATCCCTTGCAAAGGGTAAATATATAGCGAGAATGGATTCAGATGATATTTCTATGCCTGATAGATTAAAAAAAGAAGTGAATTTTTTAGAAAACTCTTTGGAATATGGTTTGGTAGGAACTTATTATACTGTTATAGATGGTGAAGGAGTAAATCAACGTAATGTAAGTTATCCATCTAGTAATGATTTGATTAAATTATTTTTATCATTAAATTGTCCGTTAGCTCATGGAAGTATAATGGGTAGATGTGAATTGTTTAAACAAAATTTATATGGAAGTAAACAATATTCTGCTATTGAAGATTATGAACTGTGGACAAGAATTGCTAAAGTAACTAAAATTCATAATATTCCAGAGTATTTATTTAAGTATAGAGTATACGGAGAAAGTTTTTCTGATACTAAAACTCAATTAATGTATAACCAAACTTTGGAGTTAAGTAAAAAAGCATATAAAAATAATATAAAAGAGTATAAAAAATTAATAAAAGAGCAATTTTTAGAAGAATCATATACTGAGGAAAAAGAAGAAGTTATAGAATATGTGAATGAATGGTTGGTGAGTTTTGTTAAAAGGCTTCTTTATGTACATGAATTTGGTTTAGCATTAAAATTATATGCTAAATCTATAAAAATAAATAAATTTAAATAAGGCACATTCAAAAAAATGTACAAAAAAAGAGTGCTAATAGCTATTAAGATGATAAAATAACCTTTGATTTATATATAAGGTTATTTTTACTTAAAAAAACTAATTTACTAGTATAATGTTTAAGGATAAGGTGTAAATCAATATGGATAATAATTATACATATAATAAAGATGACTATGAGGATTTAAGCTTAAGAGATGCTCAAATGCTTATGGCCGATATTTTGAAGGACGTTCATGAATTATGTGAAAAACACGGCATTAAGTATTTTTTAGATGCAGGAACTTTAATTGGAGCTGTAAGACATAAAGGTTTTATTCCTTGGGATGATGATGTTGATATAGGAATGATAAGAGAAGAGTATAATAAGTTCTTAAAAATAGCAAAAAAAGAACTCCCAAAACATTTATTCTTACAAACCTTTGAAACAGATGAGTATTACAATGTTTACCCAACACCATGTAAAGTAAGGTATAATAATACATTGTTTTTGGAAGATGGGACAGAAGAAAATCATAAGATGCATAATGGAATATTCATAGATGTATTTCCATATGATAGTTTGCCAAAGCATAATTTTACATATAAAATACAACGTACATTAAGTTACAATATTCTAAAGAGTTTTAAAAGACTTAGAGATATGCCAGAACATTTAAGTTTTAAAAATAAAATAACATTTTCATTTTATAAATTAGTCGTAAAAATGTTCCCTAATAAAAGAAGATTAAGATTTTTCAACTATCTAGTTAAGTGGAATGATTCAAAATCAAAATATATGGGATATGGTGTTGATACTTATTGGAGTGAATATGTCTATAAAAAATCAGACTATTTTGATTTGACGAAATTGGAGTTTGAAGGTGAGTATTTTTATGCTCCTAAAAATTATGATGCGATTTTAACGCGATTATATGGTGATTATATGACAATGCCAAAACAAGAAGATAGAGTGTGGCATGCTAAAGAAATGAAAAAACTTAAAGGGTTATAGAGGAACCATAATTATGAGTATAACTCGTCGAAATTGAATCCATGTTTATTCCAGCGGACTAAGAAAATTTCGCTGGAGGCCACTAAATGCAAGGTTGCATCCATTTTAGTTTGTTCCCAATATAAAAGCTCACAGAGAAAGTTCGAAGAACGAAATATAAAATTTCGATTCTCACTTTTTGGACAAACTAAAATGGAACAACCTACCATTAAGTGGCCTCAACAGCTTATTTTCTAATGCCGCTTTCATATTATGACCCTTGTGGTTACAAACATAGATCCAATTTCTTTGTTTAATTATATACATAAGTATAGTAAATACAATATCGAGTATAAGTGCAAATTTAAATGAGAGTATATATGGTTAAATAATGAAAACTAAGCATATGCACTTGTAAAATAGTTGATATTATACAACTTTTAATAATATATATATGTTAAGCATTGACTAAGCAACCCTATAATTATGAACTTTTACTTAATAAATGTGACTAAATATTGCATATTGATAGCAATATTAGTATAATTCTAAGAGAATATATATAATAAAATTGTTAATAAATAAAAACGACAATATGTGGACATTTTTTGGGAAATAATTTTAATTGGGTATTATTGCATAATCAAAAAATAGAGTTATAAGTAGAAGTAGTATAATTTAGTGAAGGTAGTGAATAATATTGGTAAGTGTATCTATAATTACTCCTGTTTATAATGTAGAAAGATGCATTGAAAAAACTATAAATTCAATTATAAATCAGAGCTGTAAGAATTTTGAACTCTTACTTATAGATGATGGTTCTAATGACAAGAGCATTGAAATAGCGGAGAATTTACTTATAAATTCAGACGTTGATTTTAAGGTTATAAGGCAAGAAAATAGTGGGGTTAGTGTTGCAAGAAATAAGGGGATTTCTGAAGCAAAAGGGGAATATGTTTGCTTTTTAGATTCTGATGATTATATTCATACAGATTATATTAAACTCATGTATGAAAAGGCATCAAATTGCAACTGTGATTTAGTTTTTTGTGATTATACTCAAGTTGATTCACAAGATAAGGTATTAGTGAAAAGTACAACTAGATTTTTAGATGATTTTATAAATGGAAGAGAAGCTGCTTTAAAGCAATTAAGCTGTGACATTACTATTGGGATGGGAAGTGCTTTATATAAAACTTCAATAATAAAAGAAAATAATATACTTTTTGATAGTAGTAGAAAATATGCTGAAGACGTTGTATTTACAATTAAAGCATTGCTTAATATGGATAAGATTATATCAATTGATAAAACATTGATGTTTTATGTTAGGTGGAATTCATCAGTAACTAATCTAGTTTCTTTAAAACATCTTGATTGTTATTATTCATATGTGGATTTATTGAAATATTTAAATTCCCAAGAAGATTTTAAAAACATAGAAAAATTTTTAATAGAATATAAAATTCCATATGCAATAAGTCATATTTTTTCTATTCTATGTAGAGATAAAAAATTTCATAAAGATCTTTTTGAATTTTTAAATAAAAGAGAGGTAAAAGAATCATTAGGATGTTATAAAATGCAGAAGTTTAATAAAAATGATATTAGGTATTTAATTCAATGCAAGGGTATATTGTATTTTCCTAATATTTTATTAAAAGTTTTTAGTAAGCGAAAATAATTTTAAAGATTTGACTTGCTTTTAATTAGCAAAGATCTTTCCAGAGTGGAGGAAAGTTAAAATGAAAAATTGGAAAACATTAATAATTATGACTATTGATATGTTTATGGTTAATTTGGCATACCTTTTTTCTATAAATATAACACAAACCGGAAGTTTTACAGAAATTTCGAAAATATATACTCATGATGTTATAGCATTGAGTTTAATTTATTTAGTATGTTTTTACTTATTCAAAATGTATGAAAGTTTATGGCATTTAACTGGTACAGATGAATTTTTACTAGGTGTTGGTGGAAATATTTTAGCAGGTATATTATCAATTGGATATACCAGATCATCTTTTGGGGCAGTTATACCACTAAATGTTTCAGTAGTAGGAATACTTTTAAGTATCTTCTTTGTAATAGGTTATAGAATTCTTTATAGGGTTTATAGAAGAACCCTTTTGTACATCCCATTTAAATATTCAGCAGATCAAAGAAGAGTGATGATAGTTGGAGCTGGTTCAGCTGGAACTATGATTATTAATGAAATGATGGCAAGAAGAGAATTAAAGTACAATCCTATAGCTCTTATAGATGATGATAAAAATAAGCTTGGTAAAAGAATATCAGGAGTTAAAATAGAAGGAAATAGGCATGACATACCTTATATTGCTGGAGAGCAAGAAATTGACTTGATTTTAATTGCTATACCATCTCTTGATGCAAAAAATAAAGCTGAAATAATTGAAATTTGTAAGAATACTAATTGTAAATTAAAAATAATTCCTGGAATGTATGAAATATTAAATGGAGATGCTACAGTTAGTAGGATTAAAGATGTTGATTTAGAAGATTTACTTGGAAGAGACCCTATTCAGTTGGACAATAAGGGGATTTCAGAATACATCAAAGGAAGAACTATATTAGTTACTGGTGGTGGAGGATCTATAGGATCAGAACTTTGTAGACAAATAGCTATATATAATCCTAAAAGACTTATAATATTTGATATTTATGAGAATAATATATATGATATTCAAAATGAGCTTAAAGAAGACTTTCCAGATGTGAATATTACTGTATTAATAGGGTCAGTTAGAGATAGAAAAAGACTACATGAAGTGTTTACTAAATATAAAATAGATGTTGTATTTCATGCAGCAGCACATAAGCATGTGCCTCTAATGGAAGATAGTCCTAAGGAAGCGGTTAAGAATAATGTATTTGGAACACTAAATTTAGCTTTAGAAGCTAGTGAAGCTAATATTGAAAGATTTGTTATGATTTCAACAGACAAAGCTGTTAATCCAACTAACATAATGGGAGCAACAAAGAGATTATGTGAAATGATTATACAAGCTATGGATAAGCAATCTAAAACTGAGTTTGTTGCAGTTAGATTTGGCAATGTACTAGGAAGCAATGGTTCAGTAATACCATTATTTAAAAGACAAATTGCCAACGGTGGGCCTGTAACTGTAACTCATAAAAAAATCATTAGATATTTTATGCTAATTCCAGAAGCTGCTCAATTAGTACTTCAAGCAGGAGCATTTGCTAAAGGTGGAGAAATATTTGTCTTAGATATGGGAAAACCAGTTAAGATTTATGATTTAGCATGTGATTTAATTAAGCTTTCAGGTCTTGAACCTAATAGAGATATAAAAATTGTGTTTACAGGTCTTAGACCAGGTGAAAAATTATATGAAGAACTTTTAATGAGTGAAGAAGGTCTTGAAGATACTGTTCACAAAAAAATACATATAGGCAAACCAGTGTTTGAAGATATGGACACTTTAAAACAAAAGCTTGAACAATTACAGAATTTATTAGATTTAAATGATATATCAGAAATTAAGCACCAAATGCAAAAAATTGTGCCAACATATCATTATAAAAATGAAGATGAAGTAGCTGCGGATAATGCAGATAAGGAGTAATTATGACTAGAGAAGACAGAAGTATATATATTGTTTTAGCGATTGTATTTGCGATTGCAGGATTTTTAGGAATATCAAATGGAAGTTACTTAATAACTGCAATGTATATAATAACAGTATTAGCAGTAACTTTTATAATAAAAGAAAAGGATGTTTATAATCTGCTTTATGCTGTGCTTTTAGTATCTGCATTTTATGATTATGCACTATTTGTTCCGGGAATACAAAACATATATATTTTTCATATAGTTTTAGGTGTATTCACACTTTTATCATTATATAAAGTATTTAAAGACAAAGATGTTTTCAAAAATTTAGATAAGAAAGTTTTGGTGATATATGTTATTTGGTTTATTTATATGTGTGTTAGTATTAAATGGGCATTAAATAGAAACCTAGCAATTAAGTATATAGCTATCTATTTGATGATGTTTGCATTTATTGTTGATATGATGATTTATAATGTAAATAAAGAAAGAATAAAAAAGACTATTAATTTACTATTGTTTTTGATTTCGATAATAATCATTATTGGGTTAGTAGAAGTGCTTTTAGGTAAGCAGCTACCTATAAGACATTATATTGATGGATTTATAGAAAATTTACCACAATGGCAAATTAATACTATACAAGCAAGACCAATAGCATTTTCATATAATACAAATAATTTAACAGCAGCCCTTGCAATACTTGTACCAATTTGTTTATTTGCGATTTACAAATTTGAAAATGTATTAGCAAAAATA
Source organism: Clostridium gelidum (assembly GCF_019977655.1). Taxonomy (NCBI): domain Bacteria; kingdom Bacillati; phylum Bacillota; class Clostridia; order Eubacteriales; family Clostridiaceae; genus Clostridium; species Clostridium gelidum. Next base: position 5,408,010 of record NZ_AP024849.1, on the reverse strand, counting down.
TGGTTCACGGTAGTTTCTTGTATAAGTTTTTCATTAGTTGTTACGACTACTTCAAGAACAGGATTTTTTGCATTTTTGTTTGGATTTGCAATATTTATAATTTATTCAGTATTTAATGTTAAGAATTTAGGTATTAAGCAAATGATTTATCCAATATTATTAGTATGTGGATTTGCTTTGGCTTATAATTATAGTTATTTGCTCATGAATATAAAGCCTTCGGATGATCAATTAACAACTAGTCTATCAGGTAAATTGAGTTCATTAGAAGGCCTTACAGAAGGTGAAATTAATGCAGAAGGTTCTGCATTACACAGGATGGAGATAATTAAAGACGTATTTAATGGTGTAATAACAGAAAAGCAATATCAAGGTTATGGAGTAGGTAATGTTGAACAACTTTTAAAAGATAAAGGAAATACTGGATCTGTATATAGCCCACATTGCTACCCAATTGAAATTTTGGGTGATTTTGGACTACCAGGAGTAGCCCTATATGGTATTTACTATTTATATCTACTTATAGAAAATTTGATTATTGGAATAAAGAAAAAAACTATTGTATCATTTGCGGCAGTGGCAGGTCTTATAGCTTTTGCACCAGCAAGTTTTGGGCCAAGTTCCATAACATATGTATTTTCATATTGGATACTTATGGGATTTGCTGTGTCATGTATTCAAGTCTATAAAAAAGAAAATAATAAATATGGGAAATCATCTACAAAAGAATATAGAATGATATAGCAAACTACCTGAGGATATTGCGAAATAGAGATACCCAAAGTGAAAAATAAAGTTAGTTGCATAAATCACCGAAATGAAGGTCATGCATTTGTTCGGGTTACTGAGGATTTACCCGTGAATTTCTAACAGTTCAAGTTGTACCCATTTCTACATGTTCCTAAGGCAAGCTTAGGACAAGTAAAAATAGAACAACTTATACTGAAGAAATATCTACAGCTAAATCCTCTGATGTAACGCCTCCACAAAAGCAAAACCTTCATTTTTATTTTAATATATATTTTAGGATATAAGTTTAACTTAAAATTGGGCATCTATATATAAAATACTTGCAGTAATATTCAAACTTGAGTTTACTGGATGTTTCTAACATAGAATGGTAGGTATTCCTTTTCATAGAATCAAATATTATATCAGATATATTCTTAGAATTATCACAATACAAAGAAAGAGGATACATACATGTGCAGCAGGCATTGAAAAATGAGCTGATGGTATATTTTAATGGGAAGTTGTTCCATTTTAGATTGTCCCAATCTTGTATTGGGAGCAATCTGAAATGGGTGCAACTTCCCATTTAGATATACCCAGCGAAGTTTTTCTAGTCCTGCGGAACATGTATGTATTCTCTTTCGAGGGTTTATTGCCGCACTTTAAGTAATTCGCAATAGCTGTAAGATGAGAATTATCCTATATATTTCCCTATAATGTCTGTAATTATTGAAGATGTATCTCCATTTCCAAATGCTGAAGCGGGAGTACCTGTTGGATTGAAGTTATCTAACGCATCTAAAATTTTATTAGAATCACTTCCAACTATTACGTTCCAACCATTGTCTACAGTTTCAACCCATTCAGTTTCATCTCTCATAGTTATACATGGCTTCTTTAAGAAATAGGCTTCTTTTTGAACTCCACCACTATCTGTCACTATTTTTTTTGCATTTTCTTGTAAGGAAATCATATCTAAATACCCTACAGGATCTATAATTTCAATATTTTCGCCAACATGCAAATTATATTCCTCAATGAACTTCTTTGTTCTTGGGTGAAGTGGAAGTATTATTTTCTTACCAGAATTACTTAAAGCACTTATTATTGAAGTTAATCTTTCGATGTTATCTGTGTTTTCAGCACGATGTATTGTTGAAAGTATATAGCTGTCTGGACTTAAATCAAGTTTTTCATTTATTGTTGAAATCTCCTTAGCTCTTTCTTTAAAAAGATTTATTGCATCGTACATTACATCTCCAGTATTATGAACACCTTTTGTGACATTTTCATTTTTTAGGTTATTTACTGCTGTTAATGTTGGTGCAAAAAGCAAATCTGAAATATGATCTGTAAGTATTCTATTTTGTTCTTCAGGCATAACTTTATTAAAACTTCTAAGTCCAGCTTCTACATGGGCTACAGGTATTAATAATTTACTAGCACAAAGACTTCCTGCAAGTGTTGAATTTGTATCTCCATAAACTAAAACCATATCTGGCTTTTCTTTTAAGTAGATTTCTTCAAGAGCTATTAGCATGCTACCAGTTTGGTGGCCATGACTTGATGAACCAATACTTAGATTATAATCAGGCTTTGGAATAGCAAGTTCTTCAAAAAATATATCTGACATATTATTATCATAATGTTGTCCAGTATGTACTAATATTTCACTATTTCCATCTTTTCTAATTTTATTTGATACTGTTGCAGCTTTTATAAACTGTGGTCTAGCTCCAATAACAGTGAGTACTTTCATGTATTGTTCCTCCTTAAATTTCAAAAAAAGTTATTTTAATTAAACATAATATCATTTTAGCATATTATAGATATTAATAAAACTAAACTATTATAAACTTAATTGACTGAGTAAGTTCGAAAATCAAAATCATAGATTTAGATTCTCACTTTCCCAACTGCATTGGATAAGTTCGAAGGACAAAATCATAGATTTTGATTCTCACTTATGTTATAATTTATGAAGTTAATTAGCATTATAATGTAAAAAAAAGGAGCAAATTAAGATGAATATCTTACTTATAAATCACTATGCAGGGTCTGATTATCATGGAATGGAATTTAGACCTTATTATATGGCTAGGGAATGGGTCAATATGGGGCATAATGTAACTATACTTGCTGCAGATTTTTCTCATTTAAGAAAGAAGAATCCTAACATAAAAGAAGATTTTGAAGAAGAAATAATAGATGGAATTACATATGTATGGGTAAAAACTCCAGAGTACCATGGAAATGGTGTGGGAAGAATTAAGAATATATCAACATTTATGTATAAACTAAGAATGAGTTATAAGAAGGTTGCAGATAAATATAAACCCAATGCAGTAATAGCATCTTCAACTTATCCTTTAGATATATATCCAGCACACAGAATTGCAAAGAGATCTAAGGCTAAGCTTTTCTTTGAAATACATGATTTATGGCCATTGACTCCAATGGAAATAGGAGGATATTCTAAGAGTAATCCTGCTATAGTCTTGATTCAAAGAGCAGAGGATTTTGCTTTTAAAAATTGTGATAAAATTATTTCGATTTTACCAAATGCTGATAAGCACATGGAAGATAGAGGATTTAAAACTGACAATTATGTGCATGTTCCAAATGGAATAATTGTTGGTGAAAAGAAAAATACTCCTATAGAAGAAACTATTGAAAGATTACAAGAACTAAAAGAGCAAGGTTATTTTTTAGTTGGATATACAGGAAATCATTCTCCAGCAAATGTTTTAGATACAATGCTTGATGCTGCTAAAAAGACAACTGACAAAAATATAAAATATATATTGGTTGGAAATGGAAATGTAAAAGATGAATTAATAAAATATGCGAAAACAAATAATATAACAAATGTAGAATTCCTAGAACCGGTGTTAAAGGATAACATGGATAATGTACTACAATTATTAGATATTTGCTATATAGGTTTGAAAAAGCAAAATTTATTTAATTATGGAGTAAGTCCAAACAAACTATTTGATTATATGATGGCAGCAAGACCAGTAATATATGCAGTAGAAGCTTCTAATGATCCAGTTAAGGATTCAAATTGTGGTATTACAGTGCCAGCAGAAAATCCAGATGCAGTAGTAAATGCTGTTATGAAGATTAGGAATTTAAGCGAAGAAGAAAAAAGCAAAATGGGCCAAAATGGGAATGATTATGTATTAGCAAATCATACCTATCATGGACTCGCAGAAAAATTCTTAAATGCATTGCTTCCTTAAAAAGTGATTTGTGTAAATCATGTGATTAGCGAACAAATGCGAATAAAATTTCATTAGTATTAAAAAATTTATTAAGAAGTAAATTTATATGAGCTAAATTGATTAAAAAGTTGTAGAATAGGAAATATATATGATGTATAGTGAAATAATTTTAACGGGAGTAGATACATGAATAAATTTAATAAAGCAGTTAAGAGAATATTTGATTTTATATGCTCTACTTTAGGACTTATAATTTTAAGTCCAATTTTGATTGCAATTGTAATTAAAATAAAAACTGATTCTGATGGCCCGGTGTTTTTTAAACAAATAAGAGTTGGTGAAAAAAAGAAGGAATTTGAAATTCTTAAGTTCAGAACTATGGTTGTTGATGCCGAAAAATTAGGAAGGCAAATAACAGTAGGAAATGATAGTAGAATCACTAAAGTAGGTGGATTTTTAAGAAAATATAAGCTAGATGAATTGCCACAATTAATAAATGTATTTAAAGGCGATATGAGTTTAGTTGGACCAAGACCAGAAGTGCCACGATATGTTAAACTTTATAATGAAGAACAAAGAAAGGTATTAGAAGTTAAACCAGGAATAACTGATTTAGCATCCATTAGATATAGAGATGAAAATGATTTACTTGGAGAAGCAGAAAATCCAGATGATTTGTACATAAATACAATTATGCCAGATAAATTAGCATTAAATCTAGTATATATAAATAAGAATAATGTATTTTTTGATATTTATATAATACTTAAAACAATAATAAAATGTATTTAATCAGTTAAGAGTTAATTGTTAACTGAAAAAGAAGGGGTAATTAAAATGAAAAAATTAAAATTTGCTATTATTGGTTGTGGAAGAATTTCTTATAAACATGTTGAAGCTTTAGTTAAAAATAAGACACATGCAGAATTAGTTGCAACTTGTGATGTGGTTTTAGAAAATGCTGAAGCAAAGAGAACTGAATACATAGAAAAGACTGGAGTAAATCCAGACTATGTTCATGCATATACAAACTACAAGGAAATGTTGGAAAAAGAAGATATAGATGTAGTTACTATAGCTACAGAAAGTGGATATCACGCAGAAATTGCTATTTATTCTATGAAAAAAGGAGCAAGTGCTTTAGTAGAAAAACCAATGGCTATGTCTATTGAAGATGCTAACGAAATGATTAAAGTAGCTAAAGAAAATAATGTTAAGCTTGGAGTTTGCCATCAAAACAGATTTAATAAGCCAATACAAAAATTAAGAGAAGCTATAGAAGATAACAAATTTGGAAGATTGATTAATGGTACAGCAAGAATACTTTGGAACAGAAATATGGGTTACTATGAACAAGCTCCTTGGAGAGGAACATGGGCTTTAGACGGCGGTACACTTATGAATCAATGTATACATAATATTGATTTGTTACAATGGATGATGGGTGGAGAAATCGAGAGAGTATATGCTGAATGTGATACTTATTTAAGAGATATCGAAGCAGAAGACTTTGGAGCAATAATTATAAGATTTAAAAATGGTGCAATTGGAATTGTTGAAGGTTCAGCTTGTGTTTATCCTAAAAATTTAGAAGAAACATTAAGTATATTTGGAGAAACTGGAGCAGTATCAATTGGTGGTCTTGCAGTTAATGAACTTGAAACATGGAGATTTGAAGGCGATGATGAAGCAGCTATTATGAATGAAGTAAATGTAAAAATAGATAATGTATATGGGGAAGGACATACACCTTTATTTAAAGATGTAATTGATTCTATAAATGAAAATAGAGATCCGTTAGTATCTGGAGAAGAAGGTAAGAAGGCAATGTCAATAATCCTGGCAGCATATAAATCAAGAAAGACAGGAATGCCGGTACAATTTCCGTTAACAAATTTTAAAACATTAGATATGAAGGATAATTAATTATATATTGTAAACCGCTAATTATAAAAATTAAGTTATTTCAATCTATATATTGTCATATAGTTATATATAACAATATATAGATTCTTAAGAATTGTAAAATCTTTAAGATGAGAGGATGTATATGACATGAAAGTAAAAAAGGCTATTATACCAGCTGCAGGACTTGGAACAAGATTTTTACCTGCAACTAAAGCTCAACCAAAGGAAATGCTTCCAATAGTTGATAAGCCAACAATTCAGTATATAATAGAAGAAGCAGTTGCTTCTGGAATTGAAGAGATTTTAATTATCACAGGCAGAAATAAAAAATGTATAGAAGATCATTTTGATAAGTCAATAGAACTAGAGTTAGAATTAGAGAAATCAGGAAAACTAGAATTGCTTGAAATGGTAAGAAATATTTCTGATATGGTTGATATACATTATATAAGACAAAAAGAACCAAAGGGCTTAGGTCATGCTATCCATTGTGCAAAAACTTTTGTTGGGAATGAGCCATTTGCAGTTTTATTAGGAGATGATGTAGTTGATAGTGAAACTCCTTGTTTAAAGCAATTACTTGATTGTTATAGTGAATATAACACTACTATTTTAGGAGTTCAAACTGTCGACAAGGAGAAGGTTTCTAAATATGGAATTGTAGATGGAATCCATATAGAAGATAGAGTTTATAAGGTTAAGGATTTAGTTGAGAAGCCTTCTGTGGAAGAAGCACCAAGTAATGTTGCCATACTAGGAAGATATATTATAACACCAGAAATATTTAATATATTAGAAAACACTAAGCCAGGAAAAAATGGAGAAATTCAATTAACAGATGCACTAAAGACTTTAGCTAGTAAAGAAGCTATGTATGCATATAATTTTGAAGGCAAAAGGTATGATGTAGGCGATAAGATTGGCTTTTTACAAGCTACTATAGAATTTGCTTTAAAGAAAGACGAATTAAGAGAAGAATTTATAGAGTACTTAAATACTAAACCTTGGGAAAATATGTAGGAGAATAAATAAAAAATGAATATTATAAAAATATGCTATTTAGCAGATATCAATAGTACGCATACTCATAAATGGTTAGATTATTTTGTTAATAAGGGATATGACATTCATGTTATATCCCTTGGAGAAGGTCAATATGAAGGAGTTACAGTTCATTCTTTAGATGTGCAAGATAATGTTATGAAGAAAATTTCTGATAAGAATAAATTAGAATACTTAAAAAAAATAAAAAGAGTTAGATCTTTGATTAAAGAGATTAAGCCTGATATACTTCATGCACATTATGCGAGTAGTTATGGATTATTAGGTGCTTTGGCAAACTATCATCCATATATAATTTCGGTATGGGGTAGTGATATTTATGATTTCCCAATTAAATCACCTATACATAAATTTATAATAAAATATAATTTAAAAAAAGCAGATCATATTTTATCAACAAGCAATGTGATGAAAATAGAAACTGAGAAATATACAAATAAGGATATAAAAGTAACTCCTTTTGGTGTTGATATTAATAAATTTATTCCGAATAGAACAGAAAAAGAAGAGATTGTTATAGGAACAATTAAAACTTTAGAAGAGAAATACGGAGTGCAATACTTAATAAAAGCTTTTAAAGAAGTTAAAGAAAGAAATAAATGCTTAAAACTTAAACTTAGAATTGGAGGACGAGGAAGCCAAGAAAGTTATCTAAAAGAATTAGTTAAAGAATTTGCTATAGATGAAGATGTGACTTTTTTAGGTTTTGTAAATCCAAAAGATGTAATAAAGGAATTTCAAAACTTTGATATAGCAGTTTTTCCATCAACCCTTGATAGTGAAAGCTTTGGAGTTGCCGCAGTTGAAGCAGAAGCGTGTGGAACTCCAATAGTTGTAACAGATGTGGGGGGGCTTATGGAGTCTACTAAACCAAATGTAACAAGTTTAGTTGCTAAAAAGAATTCAGTAGAAGATTTATCAGAAAAAATAGAAATTTTAGTCAAGGATAAAGATTTAAGACTGAAAATGGGAACTGATGCAAGAAAGTTCGTAGAAGAAAATTATAGTTTGGAAAATAATTTTAATGATGTGGATAAAATTTATATAAATATAATGAGTTAAATAGGCCTTAAGGAATCCTACAAAGTAAAAATTAATTTTAGGATTCCTAATTTATTGATTAGTTATATATATGTCGTAGTTTTTCAGATTTTCTTTTATGCATCTTAAATTAATAATGTTTGATGAACCTTTGAATTAAAAAACTTACAATAAAAATAATTAGACCGCTTAGCAATACTATATTCAATACTGCAGTACTAAATTTTATAAACAATAAACAGATGAGTAAAAACATAAATATACTTAAAAGCCAGTGTATAAATTTCATTTTCATATCCCCTTTTATTTTAAAAGTAAATTTGTACTATTAGTTTATCCTAAATGCAAAGATGAAATTCATAAAAAATTATACTTAGATTTTAGTTATTTATAATTTTAAAATGAAGTATAATAGAAATATATATATGTTGCAAAATGATTCTTCATTTCAAATTTAAGAAATTCTGTAAAAATTTCATCCGGAATTTTATATTGTAAATTGTTAATTGCAACACATATATATACATTCAAATAAGTGTATTCAAATATTGGATTAATTGTAGTATAATTGTAGTGAATTAAAAATCGTTATAAATAAATGTAAGTAATTAAACAAAAGTTGTTAAATAGTCATAATGGGGTTATGGTTTGAGGATGGTGAGGAATAAATGCAGAATTATGAAAAGATTTATAGTACATTAAAAATAGAATATGAAACCTATCAAATGTTTTCAGAACAACATATACAAGAATTAAATCAAAAGAATGTAAAGTTAGAAAAAAGCATAGATTCATTATCAAACATAATAGAAGTGAGCAAGTATATAAATACATTTTTCAGTAATGATGATTTGATATCAATGATTAATGATATGATACTCGGAATATTAGGAGTTACATATTCAACAATATTTTTACTTGAAGACGGTGAATTAGTTGTTAAAGCTAGTAATATTGAAAATATGGACATAAAATTAACATCAGAAGAACTTTTACATATAAATAAGGAAGAAGAATTTATAATAAATTCAGAAAAAACTTTAAAAGAAACAGGGGAGAAAAAAACTCAGATACACTCTATTATGGGATCTCCAATTAAATTAAGAGATAAATTTATTGGATATATAATGGTAGAACATAATCTTTATAAATTTATGACTATAGAATTAAAGCTTTTTCTTAGATCAATTGCTAATCAAATTGCAATTGCTATTGAGAATTCTTTATTATACAAAGAATTAGAAAAAATAAATCAAAGAGACTCGTTACTTGGTATATATAATAGGAAATATTTTTTTGAATTTTTAGAAAAAAACAAGTGCAAAAAAATGGAAGATAAATTTGCTATAGTAATGATAGATATAGATGATTTTAAAAAGGTGAATGATACTTATGGACATCAATTTGGAGATAAAATACTAATTAACACAGCAAAAATTGTGGAAAGTGGTATAGATAAAAATGATATTCTAGCTAGATACGGTGGAGAAGAATTTATTTTATACATTTCAAGTTTTGTTGACGAAAATAGTGTATATAATAAAATTGAAACAATAAGAAGTGTTCTTGAAAATAGTGGAGTTAGTTTAAATAACGAAAATAAATCTGTAACAGCTAGTTTTGGAATTGCATTTTCTAATTTAAATGGTACAGGTATAAATGAATTAATAAAGAATGCTGATGATTTATTGTATAAAGCTAAGAAAAGCGGTAAGAATAGAGTTTTGAGCGGACATATATTTAAAATTTAATATAGATACGCAAAGTGGAAATTGCATTTATGTGGATACCACCGAAATCGGATACATGTTTGTTCCTGAGACTTAAGAAAATTTCGTTGGAAGACATTAAATGGCAGGTTGTGCCCAGTTAAGTTTAATCCCAATACAAAAGCATTATGTGAAAGTTAGAGACGCCAAATATAAAAGCTCCAGGGAGAAAGTTCGAAGAATGAAATGTAAAATTTCAATTCTCACTTTTTGGACATTCGTTTTTGGAGAATCACTTTTTGGACGCTCAATTTTGGGACAAACTTAACTGGAATAGCCTGCCATTAATTGGTTTCAACAGCTTATTTTCTAATGTCTCGCACAAATATGCATCCAATTGTTATGCTTGTTTATGCGCCAAGTATGATGGATATAGTAATGAATTAAAGCTATTTAGGGATTTTTTAGAATCGGTCTGACATTAGATTAATTTTTATTGCATATAAATTAACTATAAAAAATTTATAGGGAGTTTGATTTGTAATGAAAATGGTATTTGAAAAGATATTTCAGGATTTAAATAAAACTGATGAGAGAAATTTTAATGAAGAAATTTTAGTTGCTATGTCAAAGGAAAATGATTCTGGAACTAAAGATTCTATAGGTTTTGACTTCGTTTTGGATAATAATGGAGATTATAGCTATACGACAAGTGAACATGGTTTTGGCAAAACTGTGAATATTCGTGGAAAGATTGTATTTCCGGAAGATGGCATTTATTCTGTAAATATTAGATGTTCAGATGGAGGTGGAGGGAAATGGGATGGAGTTAAAGCAAACCAAGAAGTATCATGTATTATAAATACAAGTTTTTGGCATGTAACAACTATTACAGTTTATATACATTCAAATAAGCCTAATTGTAATGGACATGCAATTATAGATTATTCTATATAAGATACATCATACATTGGTCACAGACTAACCACAAATGGCATAAATTGTTAATTAAAATATATATAAAGCATTATGAACTTAATAATAGATATAAAAAAATTTAGAGTAATGTTAAACATTAATATTTATCAAGTGAAACTTGATTCAGGTGGGGTTTGATCACCATCTGAATCTTAGTTGAACTTATCTAGGAGCAAACTGTGGCTATTGAAGATATTTTTATTTATGAGGAGGAAAAATAAAATGAAAAAAAGTAGTCATATTAATATTTTAAAGGGGAATATAGTACATACTGAAACTAGTAAGTTGTTTAATATATCAAAAAATGGATACATAGTAGTACAGGGTAATTGTATTGAGGGAGTATATGATAAATTACCAGAAAGATATAAAAATATTGAAATTGAAGACTATGGAGATAAATTAATAATCCCTGGATTTGTTGATTTACATACTCATGCTCCTCAATTTGCTATAAAAGGTATTGGTTACGATAAAGAACTTATACCATGGCTTGAAACATATACTTTCCCAGAAGAAGCAAAGTTTATAGATAAAGCGTATGCTGAAAAAATATATAAGGAATTTGTTAATGAATTATATAATCAAGGTACCACAAGAGCAGTTATTTTTGGCACAATTCATGAGGAGTCTACAGAAATTTTAATGGATTTACTTGAGGAAAAGGGAATCTCTTCATATGTAGGAAAGGTAAATATGGACAGAAACTGTCCTGATACTTTAAAGGAAGATAGTAATGAGTCAATTAAAAAGACTATCAAATGGGTAGAAAATTGTAGTGGAAAATATAAATTTGTAAAACCAATAATTACTCCTAGATTTGTGCCAAGTTGTACAGGTTATTTAATGGAGGAGCTTGGAAAAATTGCAGAGAAATATAATCTTCCAGTTCAATCTCATTTATCAGAAAATCCATCAGAAATTGAATGGGTTAAAGAGCTGCATCCTGATTGCAAAAATTATGGTGATGTATATGATAAGTATAATTTATTTGGACAAACTAAAACAATAATGGCACACTGTGTTCATTTAACTGATGAAGAAATTGCTACAATTAAGAAAAATGAAGTAGTAATAGCACATTGCCCAACTTCTAATGTAAATTTATCTAGTGGAATATCCCCAATTAGTAAGTTGTTAAAGAAAGATGTTCAAATAGGTCTTGGATCAGATATATCAGGTGGAGAAACTTTAAATATGTTTGCTGTAATGGCTAGTACAATAAAAATGTCAAAATTAAGATCTGTTTGCTTTAAAGAGGAAGAAAAACCTTTAACAATTCCAGAGGTATTTTATTTGGCAACCAAAGGTGGTGGAAGATTTTTTGGTAAGGTTGGAAGCTTTGAAGAAGGTTATGAATTTGACGCGCTGGTAATAGATGATGATAATTTGTGGAAGGTAAGTAAAGGCAGTATAGAAGAGAGAGTAGAAAGATTAATATATTTTGGGTGTGAAAAAAATATAATTAATAAATATTTATCTGGAAAAGTATTAAATTAATATTATAATGCACATTTAAATATGTTATAATTTAAATGTGAGAAAAATGCGAATAATTAGATTATTTTCACATATAAAGTCTAAATTGAATAAAAAAATTTAAATTACATATAAATATTGAATATAATTCAATTACAATCAACAAACAGTATGATGATGCACATTAAAAGGTAATTAAATGCTTTGATTGAAAGGATGATATACTAATGAAGGATTTTGAGTATGAGAAAATATTAAAAAAAGCACCCTTTGGATATGCATTACATAAGATATTGTTAGACGAATATGGAATTCCAGTTGATTTCGAATATGTAGAGATAAATGATGCATTCGAAAAAATTATGAAATTAAATAGAAATCAAATTATAGGAAAAAAAATTACTGAGATATTACCAACTATAAATGATAATAAATTTGATTGCATAAAACACTATGGGGACATTACGATAAGTGGTTCAGAAAGTGAATTTGAGCAATATCTGGAAGAGCTTAAAGGTTGGTATAAGATTAAAATTTATTCTCCTAGTAAATACTATTTCATTACTTATTTAAATGATATAGGGAATGAGATAAAAGAAAGGGAATTATTTAAAAGTACTTTATTATCAATAGATGAAGGTATAATAGCAACGGATTTGTATGGGAAAATTGTTATTATCAATAAAACTGGAGAGAGATTAACAGAATGGAAGGAAAAAGATATATTAAATTTAAATATCTTTGATGTTTTTAAAGTTTGTGATGATAATGAGGAAAATAAAATTACTGAAAGTATACTAGAACTTATACAAAATGGTGAATGTATAAAGAATGAAGAAAATATGCTGCTAAAATCAAAAACAGGAATAGATATTCCTATAGTATATGATATTTCTCCAGTTAAAGATAGTGAGGGCGAAATATATGGTATGGTAATCAATTTTAGAGATATTTCAGAAAAAATTGCTAAAGATAAAGAAATAGATTATATAACTTATCATGATGGGTTAACAGGAGTGTATAATAGGAATTTTTTTAATGAAAAAATCATAAGTATTGATTTAGAAGAAAACTTACCAATTTCTATAATTATGGGAGATGTGAATGGATTAAAACTTACTAATGATGCTTTTGGACATTTGATGGGAGATAAATTACTTTTATCTGCAGCTAATATAATGAAAAGAGTATGTAGAGACCGTGATATTGTTATAAGGTGGGGTGGCGATGAATTTATAATTTTATTGCCAAAAACTAAACAGGAAGATGTAGAGGAAATTAGTGAAAGAATAAAGAATGAGTGCATAAAAGAAAATATAGATCTTTTAAATATATCAATTTCTTTGGGATATGATACTAAAACTAATAAAGATGCAGATATAATGAAATCAGTTACGAATGCAGAAGAAATGATGTATAAGGTAAAAATGTTAGAAAGTAAAAGTGTAAAAAGCAGAACACTAAAAATAATTATTAATACACTATGTGAAAAAAGTGAGCAAAATGATTTACACTCAAAGTCAGTAAGTAAAATATGTAAACAAATTGGTCAAGCAATGGAAATGTCTAAGGAAAAAATTTCAGAATTAGAGATTTTGGGTGAGATTCATGACATCGGAAAAATAGGTGTAAGTGAGAGTGTATTAAATAAAGTAGAACCACTTAATAGTGAAGATTGGGAGGAGATAAGAAAGCATCCACAAATAGGATATCATATTGTTTGTTCTTCAGGTGATATATCATTTTTAGGAGATAGTATTCTTGCACATCAAGAATGGTATGATGGCTCAGGATACCCAAAGGGACTAAAGGGTGAAGAGATTCCATTAATGGCAAGGATTCTATCAATTGCAGATGCCTATGATGCGATGGTAAGTTATAGATCATATAGAAAATCACTTACAAAAAATGAAGCAATTAAAGAAATTAAAAAATGTTCAGGCATTCAATTTGATCCTAATATAGTGGAAATATTTGTAGGTAAAGTTGCGAAGAAATTGAATGAAATTGATATAAGTTGAAAATAGAAATTGACAAAGGTATATAACAGTTCTATTAGTTTAGAATGAAATCATACCTATAGACGGACACATGAAAAAAAGAGTTTAGTCTGTAGGTACTTTTTAATTCATGGTAATTCAAAAAAATTGTATATGAAATAATAAGGGGATACAATTAAATAAATTAAGTTAATATAAACTAATCAACTATTTAGGCATTTGAAAAAATAACAAAGAAGATGTCTTGCATATTTTGGGGAGGAATTAAAAATGTTAAAAGTAACAAACACAGAAAAAGCGCCAGCAGCTATTGGACCATATTCTCAAGCAGTAAGTTTTGGAGATTTATTATTTACTTCGGGGCAAATAGCTTTAGATCCAGCAACAGGTGAAGTAGTAGGAACTACTATAGAAGAACAAACAGAGCAAGTTATGAAAAATATTTCAGCTATATTAGAATCAAATAACATTGATTTTAATAATGTTATTAAAACAACTTGTTTTATTGCTGAAATGGGTGATTTTGCTAAGTTTAATGAAGTCTATGCTAAATATTTTATAAGCAAGCCAGCACGTTCTTGTGTAGCTGTAAAAGAACTTCCTAAAGCAGTTTTATGTGAAGTTGAAGTAATTGCTTATAAAAATTCATAATTAAATATTTATATAATTTATATTGGTTTAATTAAAATATTTGTGAGGCAATACATAATGTAATTTTATAAAGAAAAGTAAAATGGACTGTTACAAGGAAAGCTTTCTGTAAAGCAATTCCTTATAACAGTCCATTTTTATTAAAAATTTAAGCTTGTTTTATTTCTGAAACTAATTCATCCATAAGTTCTTTAACAGTAGTCATTTTTGTAAGTCTGCTAGCATTTTCTCCACAGAATATAAGACCTTCATCAATATTTCCGTTTACTGCGTTTATTAAAGCTTTGCTTATACAGTAAGGAGTATTCGCAGGATTACACGGTGTTAAACAATTATAGCAATGAGTTATTTTTTCTTTTTCAGTAAGAGTTCTTTTAACAAAAGGATTTCTAATAGCACGACCAGGCATTCCTACAGGGCTTTTAACTATTTGGACATCCTCTTTTGAACAATTTAAATATGCATCTTTAAATGCTTGTGAAGCATCGCATTCTTCAGTTACTACGAATCTTGTTGCCATTTGAACACCATTTGCGCCTAAATTAAGATATTTAGCAATATCATATCCATCAAAAACTCCTCCAGCAACTACAACGGGAATTTCCTTATTATATTTTTCGGCATATTTTTTTGTTTCAGCTATTATATCTGTAACAGTTTTATCAAAATCAAAAGTTTCATCTTCTAATTCTTCTAATTTAAATCCTAAATGACCACCAGCTTTTGGACCTTCAATTACAATAAGATCTGGAACTATATCATTATGTTTATCCCAAAGTTTTAATATTACTTTAGCAGCTTTTAAAGAAGAAACAATAGGTGCTATTTTTACAGAAGTTCCTTTTACTATTTTAGGTAACATAGTAGGAAGTCCTGCGCCAGAAATTATTAAATCAATTCCAGCTTCTATTGCAGCTTTTATATGTTCTTCATAAAAATTAGTTGCAACCATAACATTAATACCTATTATGCCGTTGGGTGCTTTAGCCTTTGCTAGAGCAATATGTTTTTTTAAAGCCCTTAAATTTGATTCTACAGGGTTTTTTATAAAATCATCTTCATTATATCCAAGTTGAGCAGCAGAAATAATTCCAATACCACCCGCATTTGCAACAGCAGAAGCTAATTTAGAAGATGAAACACCAATACCCATACCACCTTGAATAATGGGAATAGGTGCAATTAAATTTCCGATTTTAAGCGAATTAAAATTCATTTTACATATATCCTTTCATGAGAAAATTCGATAATAAAATATTTTGACAATCAAAGTATATTATATTATTATATTATAAAATAATATTAGTACTTAAACAAGGAGAATTTAAAAAAAGTACTGTTTTATTATAACCACTCTTAAACAATTAAGACATTGTTTCATTATAATAAATTCAATTTTAAGATTTCATGAATTTGAAAATTATACTTATTGACATTAACTACAAATGCATGATACAATACTAAATGTCTTAGGGGTATGGCTCAACGGTAGAGTAGTGGTCTCCAAAACCATTGATTCTAGGTTCGAATCCTAGTGCCCCTGCCACAAAGGTCGTAGTACGTTGTACTACGGCTTTTTTTATTTTAAAAGACAAGCTACCCTTTAAAATGGCCTATATAGCCATTCTCCAGTGTGGTGATGTTACCGTGTACTAGCTAATACTCATTTGTGGGGGGCAATAAGGGGCAAAAAAGGGAGTAAATTTGTACAAGCCAGGTTAAAAACGTGCTGGAAATTTTTAATTTTTTATAAAATTTAATGGATTTTTAATATATATATTGTGGAAAAAGCTAATGAATATTTATATATATTTAAATAAAAAAGATTTCGATAACTGTTAATTTTAACTCTGTTAAACAAGGTAGTTTATAACAATATTTTTTTACAGTTCTATTCTATAAATAAATTTAGTTATAATATAATATGTGTATGGAATGATACATAATAGTAAATAATTGTGTAATATATACAC